>JANYAH010000110.1 GCA_025361425.1 Candidatus Solibacter sp.
CGGGCAATATCTCGCGCCGAATCGTCGCTTCGACCCTGGACTCGAAAGCCTCCGTAGGCGTGAACGGATTGGGGCTGGAGGCCGAGATGGCCCATGACGGGTATCCCGCTCTGCACCAGGCGTTGAATCACATCCTCATGTCCGTCTACACCCTCGAGCTTCACGGCGCTTGCGCCGGCGGTCATAAGGACGTGTGCCGCATCCAGCCCCGCGGCCAGACCCTTCCGGAAAGAGAGAAACGGCATGTCTGCGACTACGAATTTGCCGGCAGCGCCGCGTACGACTGCTTCGGTGTGAAGGCGCATCAACTCGACGCTCGCGGAGAGTGTCGAGGGATGGCCATGCATGACCATCGCAGCACTGTCGCCGACAAGAATTCCGTCGATTGCACTTTTCGATAGCAGACGAGCGAACGTGTAGTCATAACACGTAACCATCGAAAGCTTGCGGCGCCCGGTCTTGGCGCGAAGAAAATCTCTACTGCACACCACACGATTCGCGCTCGAAGGGACGAGCCGATCCGGGTAGGATTCAGAAACTGCGGAATGGTTGCTCAGCATTGCCTGGGTACCTGTCAAAAGTCGATCAAGTCGCGGACTTACATGCGGCCCTGGAGGGCTGCTACGTTCGGTAGTCGCTGCATAACGTCAGCGCTAGGGGCATTATACCAACGTGGGCGGATGCCGGGACTGGCGAGCCGGTTCACTCGGGCCGGAGAGAATCGGCGCGGGCCAGCGCCGGCGCGCGGGAAACCGCTTGCCGTTACAATGGAAACATGTCCGACAAATTAACCATCGCGGGGCGCGAATTCTGCTCGCGGCTCATCGTGGGAACGGGGAAGTACCGCAGTTTTCAAGAGATGATGCGTTGCCACGAGGCCAGCGGCGCCGATATGGTGACCGTGGCTGTGCGCCGCGTCAATCTAACGGACCGCACCAAGGAATCGCTGATCGATTACATCGACCGTACGAAGATTTTCATCCTGCCGAATACGGCCGGGTGCTACACCGCCGACGACGCGGTGCGTGCGGCCATGCTGGGGCGCGAAGTCGGCCTGTCCAACTGGGTGAAACTGGAAGTGATCGGCGACGAGAAGACGCTGTTCCCGGATAATGCCGGACTGCTCGAAGCCACCCGGATCCTGGTCAAAGAGGGCTTTGTGGTTCTCCCGTATACCAACGACGACGTGGTCAACGCGCGCCGCCTGATCGATGCGGGGGCGGCCGCGGTGATGCCGCTGGCGGCGCCCATCGGAAGCGGGCTTGGCATACAGAATCCGGTAAATCTGCGCATTTTCCGCGAGATGATCACCGAAGTCCCGATGATTGTGGACGCCGGCGTGGGCACGGCCAGCGATGCCGCAATCGCCATGGAACTGGGCGCCGACGGAGTACTGATGAACACCGCGATCGCGGTGGCGGACGATGCGGTCAAGATGGCCCGCGCCATGAAACTGGGCGTGGAGGCCGGCAGGCTGGCGTGGGAATCGGGCCGCATGCCGAGGAAGCTCTATGCGTCGGCGAGCAGTCCGCTGACTGGTGTGGTGGGGTCGTCGTAGGGTTGCGCTACAAGCACTCGTATTTGCGGCGGATCACGGGGCAGCGCACCCGCCCGTGTGGCCGGGACAGCCACGACTCTGGGACAACTGCCGCATGAGAGTTCTCTTCATCGGCGGGACCGGAATCATCAGCACCGCGTGTACTCAACTGGCGGCGCAGCGCGGCATCGATCTTACGCTGGCCACTCGCGGCCGCCGCGCGGCGAACCTACCGGCCGGCGTGAAGACGCTAACCCTGGACATGGATGACGCCCACGGCGCGGCGCAAGCCCTGGCGGGCACATCGTTTGACGTTGTGGTGGATTGGGTGGCATTCACGGCGGCACACATTGAGCGCGACCTGAATCTGTTTCGCGGCCGCACCGGGCAGTACCTCTTCATCAGCTCCGCCAGCGCCTATCAGAAGCCCTCGCGGCACTATCTGATCACCGAATCCACGCCGCTCGCCAACCCGTATTGGGAATATGCCCGCAACAAAATCGCCTGCGAAGACCGGCTCATGCAGGCCTATCGTGAGGAGGATTTCCCGGTCACCATCGTGCGTCCTTCGCTCACCTACGGCGAGACGCAGATTGCTCTGGCGGTCAACAGTTGGGCCAAATCCTACACCGCGGTGGACCGCATGCGGCGGGGAAAGAAAGTGATTGTGCCCGGCGATGGCTCCTCCCTTTGGGTGATCACGCACAACACCGATTTCGCCAAGGGACTGGTGGGCCTGCTGGGGCATCCACAAGCCATCGGACACGCCTTCCACATCACCACCGATGAAGTGATGACTTGGGATCAGTTCTACCGGATCGTGGGGGCGGCCGCCGGAGTGGAGCCGCAACTGGTCCACATACCGTCCGACTTCATCGGCGCCTGCCTGCCCGAAAAGTTGGGCGGCTTGAAGGGCGACAAGGCCGTCAGCGTGGTCTTCGACAACAGCAAGATCAAGCGCTTCGTGCCCGCTTACTGTGCCACCGTGCCTTTCGCGGAAGGCATTCGCCGCACCCTGGCCTGGTTTGACGCCGACGCCGCGCGCCGCCAGACCGATGCGGATGCCAACGCAGGCTGGGACAAGCTGATCGCGGCGTACGAGCAAGGCGCCGTCGCGGCGGCCCGGCTGTTTCAGAGGCCTGCCTAATTTCCAGGCTTAGACAGACAGTCCAGCAGGCCTCTCCTACCCGTGCAGCAGGCGATAGATCTGCGCGCCATACTTCTCCACCGTTCCAATCCCCAGGCCGGGGATGCCGAGCAGTTCCGCCGCGGTGGCCGGGCGCCGCGCCGCCACGGCTTTCAGCGTCTGGTCGCTGAAGATGCGGAAGGCGGGGACCCCGCGGCGTTTGGCCTCCGCCAGGCGCCATTGGCGCAGCTTGTCTTCCACCTGCGAATCGGGCGCAAGCTTCGGCCGGTCCGCCGGGCGAGGCGGCGCTGGTGTGGCCACCGCGGCCGGCTTCCGCGACCGCTTGCGCTTGGCCGGCGCAGCCGCTTTCTTCCTGCCCTTGCGCGCTTTGGTAGCGGCCTGCGCGGCGTCCTTCATGAGCAGATCGCCCGGCACGATTTCCTCCAGCGCCTCCCCGTCCGGTGTCAGGCTCGCCTTGCGGTAAGGGATGGTCTTGCCGTCCTTTTCAAAAACCGCGTTGGCGAGGCGGAGGAAATTGGCGCGCGCCATGGCGCCCAGAATCTCCTCGAACGCGTCGCGCGGCATCTCCCCGTGAGGGCACACTTCGGCGTGCAATTTGCCGGTTGATCGCCCGCTGCCCGAACGCAGCACAGAGATCGCCGAGAGGGCCGCCGCGCGCTCCGCATCGGTGGCGGGGCGAAAGCGCTGCCCGGAGCACTCGGCAGGGGCGCAGAAATCGCAAATGCCGCAGGCGTTCTGCGCGTCCGCGAGGTCGCCAAAGTGGCGCACCAGGCCGGACATGCGGCACTCACTGCTCTCGGCATAACGCAGCATCAAATTGAGCTGCTGCTGCTTCTGGTCGCCCTGCGCGATATAGGGCTCGCGCCAATGGTCGTGCCCGCGGCTCACGTTCTCGGCGAAATCCACCAGAGCGCCGCCGTGAATCCAAAGCTTCTCGAGCGCCTTGTCGAAGACCTCCGGATCCATACGCAATTGATGTTGCAGCGTCGCTTTCTCCACCGGCTCCACGCGCAGGCGCGCGAAGATGCCATCCAGCACTTTCACGGCGGGGTAATCGCGCTCGAAGAAAAAGTCGTGCGTGCGGCGGTCCGCGTAAGAGTGCATCAGGACGGTGCGGCTGGGTGCGCCGTCGCGGCCGGCGCGGCCGATCTCCTGGTAGTACGCTTCCAGGCTCCCCGGCAGGGCGGTGTGAATCACGGTGCGCACATCCGGCTTGTCGATCCCCATGCCGAAGGCGATGGTGGCCACCATCACCTGGATGCGGCCCTCCAGGAATTCCTCCTGCACGCGCTTGCGGTGGTCCCCGTCGAGCCCGGCGTGGTAGGCGGCGCAGGGGAAGTGGCAGGCAAGTTCGGCGGCCACGGATGTCGCCTGGGCCCGCGTCGGAGTATACACAATGGCCGGGCGGCGCGCCTCTTCAAGCAGCAGTTCCAGGGTGAGTGCGGCGCGCTGCGACGGCGCCACCTCCACCACTTCAATCGCCAGATTATCGCGGCGGAAGCCCTGAATGAAAAGCGCGGGCTGCACCAGCCCTAATTGCACGGCGATATCGTTTTGCACCACCGGCGTGGCGGTAGCCGTCAGGGCGATCACCGGGGCGGGCCGCAGGGTGGGCAGATACTGGCCGAGCATGCGGTAATCGGGGCGGAAATCGTGCCCCCATTGGGAAATGCAATGCGCTTCGTCGATGGCGATCAGCGACGGCTTGCGCTTGGCCAGCATTTCGGGAAAGCCGGAAACGCGCAGACGCTCCGGCGCGATGAAGAGGAACTGCAGGGAGCCGTTCAGGTAGTCGATGCAGGCCTGGCGCGAGGCGGCACGGTCGCGCCCGGAGTGTATGCGCTCCACGGCGAAGTTGCGCTCCTTGAGCTTGGCTACCTGATCTTCCATCAGAGCGATCAACGGACTGATGACCAGCGCCGTGCCGCCGCGCGCCACCGCCGGTAACTGGTAGCACAGCGACTTGCCGGCGCCGGTGGGCATGACCAGCAGGACGTCTCGGCCCGCAATGACGGACTGGCAGACGGCTTCCTGGCTGGGGCGGAACGATGCGAATCCGAAGGCCGTTTGCAGTAGATCTGTCAGCGTTCCGCCGGTGTACACGGGGGCTGCCGCGGCAAGATGAGATTCCGTGGCGGCGGGTGCGCGCGAGGGCACTGACACGTTTCGCGGTTTCGGTGTGGAGCGCGGCGGGGCGGCATCGCGCCATCCCGTGCCATCGAGCGAGCCGATTGACCCCGACGACCACACCGCGCCGCCCTCATTCAGCCCGACTGCCGATTTCGTTGTGGGGCGGTCGCCCTCGTCCGCGGACGGCCCCCTGGCCGGCTCATCCCGAGTGGCGAGCGACTCATCTTGCGGGGAGAGAGCGGGTCCAGGGGGACCCGCGCAGACCAGGGGGTCCGCCCCATTAAGGGCGCCCCGTCCGGGCGGCGCCGAATGCCCCACCTTTCCCACCACCTCGCGCACGTAATCCTCAATACCCTTCACGAAGGGATCGAGTTGCGCCGCGCCTCGCTGGATGCGGTGCAGGTACGCTTCCCACTGGCCCGTCATGATGGGGCTCTTGACCTCCGCGTGGACCACTTCGATCAGGCGGATCCCCTTATCGGTGGCCTCCAGACTCTTGCCGTTGCGGATAATATACTCGCGCTTGAGCAGCACTTCGATGATCGACGCGCGCGTCGCCGGCGTGCCCAGCCCGGTCTCCTTCATGGCGTCCGAAAGTTCCTTTTCATCCAGCGTCTTGCCCGCCGTTTCCATGGCGGTGAGCAGAGTCCCGTCGGTGAGACGCTTGGGCGCTCGCGTCTTTTTTTTCAAAACCTCGGCGTCCAGTACGTCCTGCGGCTGGCCTTTGGCGAGGCCCGGCGGCAGAACCTGCTCGGCGCGCCTATCGTCGGCGGCCGCCGGGGCTTTCTTCGGCTTCGCCGCTGCCAGGTCCAGCACTTTCCAGCCGGTTTGCTGCACCGCGCTGCCCGAGGTGTGATAACGGTCTACCGTGGCGTCACTACGAATCGCCGTGATCACCGTGGTGACGCTCCAGATGTGGTCGTCATGCCAGGCGCTGAGCAGGCGGCGACAGACAAAATCGTAGATCTTGCGCTCTTCGGGAGAGAGCGAAACATTGTCGGCGGAGGTGGTGGTGGGAATAATGGCGTGGTGATCGGTCACCTTGGAATCGTCCACGTAGCGGCGTCCCAAGGGCCGCTTCCCAGTGCCGGGCGCAAGCTGCTCTCGGTAGGGCCCTTCGATCGTGCCGACCACCCGTGGCAGCGTAAGCGCGACGTCCTGCGAGAGGTGCCGGCTATCCGTGCGCGGATAGCTGATCAACTTGTGGCGTTCATATAGGGCCTGCGCGATATCCAGGGTTTTCTGCGCGCTGAAGCCGAACAGGCGGTTGGCGTGGCGCTGCAATTCGGTGAGATCGTAGAGCGCCGGTGGCGGCATACGCTGGGTCTGGGCTTCGACGGATTCGATGGCGGCCTGCCCGCTGCGCGCCCGCGCCGCGATGCGCCGCGCCTCTTCTCCATCGGCGGGCAACCGCATGGCCTGTTGCAGCGATTCCTTGTCGCCGCCAGGCACAGCGGGCGCAACGGCGCGTTCGCAAAACCACGTGCCCTGGTAGGCGCCCGCCTTCGGTGCCCCGGTGGAGCGGAAGGTGGCCATCACTTCCAGGTATTCCTCCGGGACGAACCGGCGGACGGCCAGTTCGCGCTCCACCACCATGGCGAGCGTCGGCGTCTGCACCCGGCCCACCGAGAGGACTTCGTCGTAAGCCAGCGAGTAGGCGCGCGAGAGGTTCATGCCGACCAGCCAATCGGCGCGGCTGCGCCCGAGCGCGGCATCGGCCAGCCCATCGTAATCGGCGGCCGGACGCAGCGCGTCGAAGCCCTTGCGGATCGCCTCCGGGGTGAGCGAAGAGATCCACAGGCGGCTCACCGGTTTGGCGCATTGCGCGGCGTCGTATATATAGCGGAAAATCAGTTCGCCTTCGCGGCCCGCGTCCGTGGCGCACACCACCCGGGAGACCTTCGGCGAGTTGAGAATCTGCTTCACAATCTCGAACTGGTCCTTGGTCTTCTCGTAGACCACCAGGGGCCATTGCTGTGGCAGCATGGGGAGCAGGTGGCGCCGCCACTGGCGCCATTGCGGATTGATCTCGTGCGGTTGGGCCAGCGCGGCCAAGTGACCGATGGCCCAGGTGACCACGTAGCCATTGCCGTGCAGGTACCCATTCCCTTTGCTGCCCGCGCCCAGGACGCGAGCGATGTCGCGCGCCACTGAGGGCTTTTCGGCCAGCACCGCGACACTTCCAGATTCCGCAGCTACCATCGTCCTTCTTCAGTTTAACGGCGTCGCGGATTTGCGATCATGGGATCACGTGTCCTTTGCCGATGAACTGCGCCAGCTTCTGCCCGCCGATTTGCCTTTTCGCGAGGAATGCATCGCTGGAGCGGCCCGGCATCTCGACCTGATCGTCGAGGCCAACCAGCATTTCAACCTGACCCGCATCGTGAACCCGCGTGAGGCGGCCATCAAACACGTGGTCGATTCGGTATTGCCCTGGCGTCTCTTTCAGGGCGCCGATCACGTCGCCGATGCCGGGTCTGGCGCTGGATTTCCCGGTATCCCGCTCGCCCTGGTGCTGCCCGAGACGCGCTTCACCCTGCTCGAATCCACGCAGAAGAAAGCGCGCTTCCTGGAATCGGTGGTACGGGAGCTCGCTCTGCTCCATGTCGAAGTGCGCGCCGCACGCGCCGAGGAGTGGCTGAACACGCACCGCGTGGCCATTGTCACCGCGCGCGCCGTGGCCCCGCTGAACCGCGCCGCATCGCTCTTTGCCCCGGCACTGCGCGGTGGCGCCCGCGTGCTGTTCTACAAAGGCCCGGACGCGGCTACCGAAATCGCCGAAGCCGGGCCCGAGACGGCCAAACGCCAGCTCCGCCTACGCATCGTCGAGCGCTACGAACTTCCCGACGCGCTTGGCACGCGCACCATCGTGGAAATGGCGCGCGGGAAATAGATCTAAGCGCAGCTCGGATGTCTGGTTCCTGAGAGGGTGCTGCAATTCTTAGTTGCCAGTATTGTGCGCCACGACCACCGGCGCCTTGCGGGCCGGGCGAGCCGAGCGGGCCGGGCGGGCCGAAGCCGTGGTGGTCGCTTTACCGCGGCTCGTTCCCCGCCGGCGTGCCGATGCCGAAACAATTTTCTTTACCACCGGCGCTTGCACACGCTGTACGGACGGAATCAAAAGGCGATCGCCTTCCACTGCTTGTGACGATTCCAGGCGGTTCACCGCAACGATGTTGGCGGGTGTCACCCCATAGCGCTTGCCAATGGTGGCCAGCGTCTCGCCGGCACCCACCCGATGCATGCGCCAGGCATCCAGGTGGTTGGCCGGGATGAGTTGCAGGGCAGCCACCAGCGGATTGCCGCTGCCCTTCGGAACGCGCAGTGAGAAATCCTGCGGAATCATGCCTCGCAGGCTCGCCGGATTGAGTGCCGCCAACTCGGCGAACGGCAGGTCCAGTATATCCGCGACCAAAGTGAGGCTGGTCGGGGCGGTAGTCTCCACCGTGTCGTAAACCATGGCGGATCCAGTTGGAAGCCTTCGATGCCGTATTCGGCCGCGTTCTTTTCCATGATCGTCATGGCCAGAATGATGGGCACGTAGCTGGTGGTCTCGGCGGGCAGAACGCCGCGCGAGCGCAATTCCCAGAAATCGGCGTATCCCGTGCGCTCCACGGCCTTTTGGACCGTTCCCGGACCGCAATTGTAGGCCGCAATGGCCAGGTACCAGTCGCCGAACTCGTGATACAGATCGCGCAGGTGGCGGGCGGCGGCACGCGTAGCCTTCTCGGGGTCCATGCGGTCGTCCGTGTAGGCGGTCTGCTTCAAGCCATATTCATTGCCCCGCCACTTGAGGAACTGCCACATGCCGCCGGCGGCGGCGCGCGACACGGCGCGCGGGATGAACCCGGATTCCGCCTGCGCCAGGTGAATGATCTCTTGCGGTATGCCTTCCTCATCCAGGATGCGCTGGATCATCGGCCGGTAGCGTCCCGAACGCTGCAATCCGAAGAGCAGCGTCTTGCGGCCTCGGTTGGAGAAATAATTAATGTATCCCAACACCGCGTCATTCACCGACAGCGGCAATTGGGATGTGGTGGCCGCCACCTGTTCCCGCACCTTGTCTTTCAGTTTGGGGTCCACCGGGAAAGTCATCTGTAAAATATCTTCGAGCGGGGCTTTTTCGAACTTTCCCTGGTCCACCACGGCGCCCGCGCCCAAGTCCGCCAGATCATAGCGGTGGATGCTGTCCGCCATCTCGTCCAACTGCCGCTCAAATTGCTGCCGGTCGATCAGGCCCTGCTCGCCGGCTTCCAGCATGAGATCGATGGCGCGGTCGAATTCCTGGCGCGCGTTGGCTACATCGTTGGCTTGGTAGGCGCGCTTGCCCGCCTGGAACCGCCGGATGGCGGTCTGGATGGTGGCGTCGCCCTGTGTGCGGCGCTGTAGGGTTTGGGGGTTCGAGAGGATAATTGCGGGGATATCGGCACCCAGGTACAGGTTGTGTTGGACCGGAGGTGGTTCAGGCAGTTCCGCTGCTACGGCGCTGCGCGGCGCCCGCGGGAGGAATGACATTTGGAACTTGGACTGCTGAGTATAGCCACAACCGGAGGTGACGACGGCTACGAAGAGGAGCGAAAAAATGCAGAAAGTCTCGGTTTTAACTTCCATTCAACCGCCTCAAAGTATGAAAATAAAGTACTTCTGCGGGCCGTAACCCGGTATTGACTTTAAAAGCCTACCTTACACAGTGTACCAAAAGCAACCGCTAACTCAGGTAAGCACCCCCATGTGCGCGGTTCGTAAGTGCGTCAACCACGCACACGGGGCTGGAAATTTATTCCTCTTCTTCCTCTTCGCCCATTTTGGCGGCCTTAGCGGCGGCGATCACCTTGTCCGCCTGCAATTGCGGCACATAATCGTAATGGTCGAACTCCATCGTGAAGCTGGCCCGGCCCTGGGTCATGGCCGTTAGATCGCTTTGATAGTTCAACATTTCCGACATGGGCACCTGGGCGCGAATGAACTGGGTGGCCCCCTTGGTATCCATACCGGCGATTCGCCCGCGCCGGCTGTTGAGGTCGCCCATCAGGTCGCCGGCGTACTCCACCGGCGCCTGGATCTCAGCATTCATGATGGGTTCGAGCAGCGTCGGCTTGGCTTCCAGCATGGCGGCCTTGAAGGCCTTGCGGGCGGCTAACTTGAAGGCTAGTTCGCTGGAATCGACGTCGTGGTAGGAACCGTCGTAAACAGTGACCTTGAAATCCACCATAGGGAAGCCGGCCAGGTAGCCGTTGGCGGCGGCGTCCACCATGCCTTTTTCCACCGCGGGAATGAAGTTCTTCGGAATCGAACCGCCGAAGATCTCATTGGCGAACTGGAAACCGCTGCCGCGCACCAGCGGCTCCATCTTGACCCAGCAGTCGCCGAACTGGCCGTGACCACCGGTTTGTTTCTTGTGGCGTCCCTGGACATCCGCCTTGCCGCGAATGGTCTCCCGATACGGAATCTTCGGCGCTTTTAAGGTGACATCCACGCCATAGCGCTTTTTCAAACGGCTGACCACGATCTCCACGTGCTGCTGTCCGCTGCCAGCCAGCAGAAACTCGCGCGTCTGCGGGTCGCGGTAGAAACGCAGCGACTGGTCTTCTTCCAGGATGCGGTGCACGGCGTTGCCCATGCGGTCTTCGTCGTTGCGCGACTTAGCTTCAATCGCGAAGGCGATGGACGGCTCCGGCAGTTTGACCGGCGGGTACGTGATATCGAAGCCCTTTTCGGCCAGCGTGTCGCCAGTCAACGTGTCTTTGAGCTTGGCCACGGCACCGATATCGCCGGCATGCAGTTCGGTGATGGGCTGCAGAGTTTTGCCGTGCGGGCTGCTCAAGTGCGCCAGGCGTTCCGGCGTACTCTTGTTCACGTTCTGCAGGTTGCAATCGTTCTTGACAATGCCGGTATCGACCCGGAAGAAGTTGATGCGCCCGGCGAACGGGTCGGCGGTGGTCTTGAAAACGTAGGCGGAGGCCAGGTCGCTTTCGGCGATCGGGCGATGCGCCTCGGTACCGTTGACGAACGCGGTGATTTCGCCGCGCTCTGTGGGGTTCGGCATATCGTCGACGATCAGGTCCAGGATCAAGTCGCTGCCGATGTTGTGGTTCGCGGCGGCGCACATCACCGGGAAAATGCGCATTTCGCGAACCCCGGTGCGCATGCCGTCGAGAATGTGTTCCACCGGAAGCGTGCCCTTCTCGAAGAACTCTTCCATGTAGGCATCGTTGCCTTCGGCGACCATTTCGACCAGGGCTTCGTGAGCCGCCTGCGCCTCGGCGGCGTACTCGGCGGGGATGTCGCCTTCCTTGCCTTTACCGTCGCCATCGGGCGTGTAGGTAAAGGCGCGCATGCGAATTAGATCGACGATGCCTTTGAACTCGCGCTCGCTACCCATGGGGAGGTGGATGGGCACGGCGGTGCGTCCGAAGTTTTCCTGGACGCTGGCCAGCGCACGCTGAAAATCCGCGCGCTCGCGATCCAGTTTGTTCACCACAATGGCGCGCGGCAGTTTGAACTCGTCGGCGAATGCCCAGACTTTTTCGGTCTGCACTTCCACACCGGCAACGCCGTCCACCACCAGCAGCGCGGCATCGGCAGCCACCAGGGCGCCGCGCGTATCGTTAATAAATATGTTGTAACCCGGGGTGTCCAGGATATTGATCTTGGTCTTCTTCCACTCGGCCACGGCGATGGCAGTCGAGATGGTAATTTTGCGTTGGATTTCCTCCTCGTCAAAATCAGTGATCGTGTTGCCCTCATCGACCCGGAGAAGGCGGCTGGTAGCTCCGGCGGTGAAAAGTAACCCGGCTGTGAGCGTGGTCTTACCGGAATCGCCGTGGCCCACTACACCAACGTTCCGTATATCCTTGCTTTCGTAGACTTTCACGGAATTGCTCCCTTTTCAAAACGGAATAGTAACACGTGGTCCAGTAGGGTGGCGGAACGGGGGAAAGTCCGGCGGCCGGGCCGATCCCGTTGCGAAGCACGCCCCGTCGGCGAGCTACTTCTTGTCGCCCATCGTGGATAGCTCGGTGCGCTCGCGCTCCAGGTACGGGACGCCCTTCTCCATCCATGCCGGCGTCGGCGCACCCTTCAGGTAATGGTCGAAATACTGCTGCAAGCGGATGGTGTAGTCCTTCTGGTTGGGCCGCTTGCGCAAGCCGTGCGGTTCGCCGTTGTAGTCGAAGAGGTAGACTTCCTTGCCCAGGCGGCGCAGCGCCAGGTAGAACTCCACGCCCTGATACCACGGCACCGCGTCGTCGCCATCATTGTGCAGCAGCATCACCGGCGTCTGTACGTGGTCCGCCGCGAAGATCGGCGAGTTCTCGATGAAGCGCATGGGATACTGCCAGATCGATCCGCCGATGCGGCTCTGCGTGCGCTCATACTGGAACTGCCGCGGAATCCCCGTGCCCCAGCGGATCCCGTTATAAGCGCTGATCATGTTGGCCACCGGCGCGCCCGCGGCCACCGCCCGGAAACGCTTGGTCTGGGTCACCATGTAGGCGATCTGATAGCCGCCCCAACTGTGCCCCTGAATGCCGATGGCATCTTCCTTCACGAAGCCCTTGTCCACCACGGCCTGCACCCCGGGCAACACGCACTTCATCGCGCTCTGCCCCGGGAAGCCCGTGGTGTAAACTATGTCCGGCGTGAATACCAGATACCCGTTGCTGGTGTAATAGCTCAGATTGATATTGTGGCTGGGGCGCGGGTCCACGAAGCGGTTCACACTCTGCGTCATTCGCTCATAGATGTAGACCATCATCGGGTACTTCTTCGTGGGGTCGAAGTTCGCTGGCTTGTAGAGCGCGCCGGTCAGCGGCACGCCGTCGGCGTTATTGAACTGCACCACTTCAGAGGTTCCCCAAAGCAGGTTGGCCTTTTGCGGATTGGCGTCGCTCACCTTGCGCAACTCCTGGAAGCTGCCGTCCGTGGTCAGCAGATCGGGAAACTCGCTGAACGTCTGCGCGGTCAGCAGGTAGACGTCGGCGTCCTTGGCCTTCACCGGCGCCGTCATGTATCTCGGCGACATGACGAGCTGCTTCAACTCACCGCCCTGCGGGGAGGCGCGGAAAAATCCGGTTGCGAACGTCTTGAGATTCTCGCCCTGCAGCAGGACCGGCTTTGTGCCATCGATCCATCGTTCGCGCGGATTCTCCACCTCGGTGCGGATGTAGCGCAGCCGCAGATCGTGCGCCCGGCCGTAGCCCGCGGTGAGGATCTTCGCGCCCGTGCCGTCCGGCGACACCAGCCAGATGTCGTAGCGGTCGTAAAGCAGCAGGCTCTTGCCATCCTTAGTCAGCCCGCGTTGCCGTAGGCGCCGGGTGTACCCGGCGTGTCGGTATCCTCGTTGAAAAACTTCACGCCGAGGCTCGCCGTGAGGTTCGCCTTCTTGCCGTCTGGCACGGATACCGTACTCCAATCCTTACCGTCGAAATACAGAAGGTAGCGGCCCGAAGGCGACCAGGTCATGCTGCCGCGCTGCTTTTTGGCCAGCAGCGTGCGCGCTCCAGTGAGCGCATCGATCAGGTACGCATCGGCGTAGCGTTCGTCGTAATCCGCCAGCCGACGGTATTCGCGATCGTCGGTCCCCATCACCCACTGCGCGCTCTCTGAGGGCGTCACGGTCGCCACCGCGGAATCGCCAAGCTGCACGATCTTACGCTCCGGAATCAGGTAGGCCGCCGTGAACGTGCGATTGCGATCGCGCTCCGCGCGCACCTTCTGCATGGGCTGGATGTAGTCGTCTTTATAACTCCACAGGTCCACCACGGCCTTAGTGTCGTCGGTTGGCGCATCGGCCGCCTCGTCCTTCTTGTCCGGCGCGGGCGGCGCGCAGGCGAAGAACACCCGCGTACCATCCTTGGAAAAGTTCAACGTGCCCTTGTCGCTGATCGCGAACTCTTTGCGGAAACCGGGCATCTCGCCAGACGCCAGCACGTTGGCCGCCGGCGATTGCCGTTCCCAGCGGTAGAGCTTCCATTTCGGCTGTTTGGCGGCGGCGTCATCGCGGTCGCTGAGGAAGACCACCTGCGTCTGGTTTTCATCCCAGGTCAGTTTGGCATATTTGCCCTTACCTTCCGCCAGCGCGGCCGGCGCATCGGCGGTCCCCGGCTTCACGGCAAAGACACCGTTCTTCGCGGTGTCGCGCGCGCCAACCGCGTAAACCACCTGCTTGCCGTCCTCGGTGAGCGTGAACTCCACCACATCGGCGATCGTGCGCTCGGAGGCATCGGCCAGATTGCGCACCACCAGGTCTGAGCCGAACTCCGGCCGCGCGCCGCGGCCACCCGCGCCCGCCGTACCCGCCACCGCTCCACCTCGTCCGCCGCGGCCACCCTGCTGATCGCCTTCCCCCTTCGGCGCCGCTGCCGCTGCGTTCCCCGCGCCGCCCGCCGGAGCGTCCGGACCTTCCTTTAAATACACCAGCAGACCCGACGCTTTCTCCGGCATGGCGAAGCGCTTCACCCGCTCCACCCGCGCCGCCCTTCCGGAGGCGAGATCGACAACCACCATGCCATCCTTCGGCGCGGGTTTCTTATCCTTTTTCGCTTTGTCGCTCTCCGCCTTGGGAGGGAAGGTGGAGAACACGACGGTCTTGCTATCCACCGAGAACCCAAGAACCGCGCCGCGAGCCTCCGGCGCCGGCCCTTCCTGATCCGGCGCGGGCGGCGTGGGCGCGGGGCGCATGCCGGCCGGCTCGCGCTGCTCCTTGCCGGTCACCAGATTGCGGATCACCACCTCGCCGTCGCCCTCCTGGGGGAACAGTCCGTAGACGAGAAACTTCCCGTCATTGGAGAGTCGCTGGCCTACGATGGACCGCCAGCCGTCATAGTCGCCGTGGCTGAGGGGTCGCTGGCTTTGCGCAAACGACACCGTAACAAGCACCGCCGCGGCCAACAGCCACGCGGATACACGCAGAAAACGTCGCCGGTCAAACATGATGACGGTATTGTAATCCAGCGCACAACGCCAAACGCCGAGGGAGGCCAATGCGCGGAGCCCGAAGGGCGAAAGATGGTAGCCCACAGAGCAGCGCCGTGGGTAACAGGCGGGCACATTAGGCTGCCCCGGAACGGCGCGTAAGAAGGTACTATCGCATGGGTCTTCCGCCCCGTGCCGGGGCTGGGGCTGGGGCCGTCCTTCTCCCAGTGCTGGCGCACTGGGCTACACTCTTTCGCCCTTCGGGCTGGACTTTCATGCAACGCGTCGCAGTGGTAGGTACTAGAAAAGCTCGTGCGTCGGCCATTTCCCCCTTTCTTGACAGGGATTAGGGTGATGGGTATAATCGTGAGAGCTCAGAAGGCTGTCTAATCCCTTTGATTCCAGGAGCATACGATATCCGCATCCTGCCAGCCTCCCTCTGAATCGAAATAGGTGGTTATGGCTAACGCTCTCCCCATTCCCCATTTGGCGCGCACCGAAGCCGAGCCCTTGCTTGCGACCATCGGTAATACGCCCCTGTTGCGCCTGGAAATAATCCCGCACGAATTCCCCGGCATCGAAATTTTCGGTAAGGCCGAGTACTTCAACCCCGGCGGCAGCGTCAAGGACCGAGCCGCCCTCAACATGGTGCTCGATGGCGAGCGTTCCGGCAAGCTGAACCACAACCGGACCATTCTCGATGCCACCAGCGGCAACACGGGCATTGCCTACGCCATGATCGGCGCCAACCGCGGCTACAAGGTCAAACTAGTTCTCCCCGGCAACGCCAGCGAAGAGCGCAAACGTATCCTAAAAGCCTACGGCGCCGAAATGGTCTTCAGTGACCCGAATGAAAGCTCCGACGGCGCCATCCGCCTGGTCCGCCAGATCTACATGGAAGACCCCGACCGCTACTTCTACCCCGACCAGTACAACAATCCGGCCAACTGGAAGGCGCACTTCGAAGGCACCGGCGCCGAGATCATCCACCAAACCAACGGCGCTCTCACCCACTTCGTCGCCGCCATGGGAACCAGCGGGACCTTTACCGGCATCACCCGCCGCTTGCGCCGCGATCTGCCCGACGTGAAGTGCTATTCCGCCCAGCCCTCCAGCGGCTTTCACGGCCTCGAAGGCCTCAAACACATGCCCACCGCCATTCGCCCCGGCTTCTATGACGACACCATGGCCGATGGCAACCTCTGGATCGAAACCGAGGACGCCTACCGCATGGTCCGTCGCCTGGCGAAGGAAGAGGGCCTGCTGGTCGGCATCTCTTCCGGCTGCAACGTGTACGCCGCTACCCTCCTCGCCCGCGAAATCGCTGCCCGCGGCGAGACCGCTACCATCGTCACCATTCTCTGCGACAGCGCCGAAAAATATCTCAGCGAAAACTTCTGGGACCCGGAATGATCCGCATCGAAGCCGAACCCTGGGCCGCCATGGTGGCCCACGCCCGCGCCAGTTACCCTAACGAGTGCTGCGGCGCCATGCTCGGCGCCACCGAGGGCGACACAAAGATCGTCCGCCAAGCCATCTCGCTGCAAAATGCCTTCCAGGGCGCCCAGGCCGCCCGCTATGAACTCCGCCCCGACGACCTCCTGGCCGCCGATAAGGCCGCCCGGGAACGTCACATGGACCTGATCGGCATTTATCACTCACATCCCGATTGCGACGCGTATTTTTCCGCTACCGATTTGCAGAATTCCTGCCCGTGGTATTCCTTCGTCGTCCTGTCCATTCAAAAAGGCGAGTTCCACCACGCCAATTGCTTTCTACCGAACTTCGACCAAACCGAAGCGCCAAAAGAGGAGCTGATCTACTAACATGGCCAAAATACTGATCCCGACGCCGCTGCGTCAATTTACCGCGAAGCAGAATTCCGTCACCGTCCCCGGCGCCACCGTTGGCGAAGTGCTCACCGCGCTCACCACCGAGTACCCCGACCTGCGCAAGCAGATCTTTAACGATGAAGGCAAACTGCGCAGCTTCGTCAACGTCTACCTCAACGACGAGGATATCCGCTACCTCGGCAAGGACGCCACCCCGGCCGCCGATACCGACACACTCTCGCTGGTCCCGTCGATCGCCGGAGGGACGCCCGGAGGAACGAATTGACGCTTTCGAAAGACGAAATCCTCCGCTACTCGCGCCACCTGATCGTCCCCGAGGTCGGGATGGAAGGCCAGTTGAAACTCAAGGCTGCCAAGGTCCTGCTGGTCGGCACCGGAGGGCTCGGCGCACCGCTCGGCCTCTATCTCGCCGCCGCCGGCATCGGCCGCATCGGCCTGGTGGATTTCGACGTGGTCGATTTCACCAACCTGCAGCGCCAAGTGATTCACTTTACCAAGGATGTGGGCCGCCCCAAGATTGACTCCGCCGCCGAGAAGATGCAGGCGCTCAACCCCAACGTGGAGATTGTCAAACACGAGGTCGCGCTGACCAGCGAGAACGCCATGGAGATCCTCAAAGATTACGATCTGGTGGTGGACGGCACCGACAATTTTCCCACGCGCTACCTAGTCAACGACGCCTGCGTGCTGCTGGGCAAGCCCAACGTCTACGGTTCCATCTTCCGTTTCGAAGGCCAGGCCACCGTGTTCGCTTACCAGGGCGGACCCTGCTATCGCTGCCTCTATCCCGAACCGCCGCCTCCCGGCCTGGTGCCGAGTTGCGCCGAAGGCGGCGTGCTCGGCATCCTGCCCGGCACCATCGGCTTGATCCAGGCCACCGAAACCGTGAAACTGATCCTGGGGATCGGCGAACCGCTGGTGGGACGCCTGCTGCTGTATGACGCACTCGGCATGCGCTTCCGCGAACTCAGGCTGCGCAAGAACCCCGAGTGCCCCATCTGCGGCGATCACCGGACAATTACCAAGCTGATCGATTATCATCAATTCTGCGGCGTGCCGCAGCAACCCCCGAAGCAGGAGACCCAGGTGACCGAAGGCGAAATTGAAGTAACCGAAGTCAAAGAGATGCTGGACCGTGGCGACAAGTTCGTCCTGATCGACGTGCGCGAACCGCACGAACATCAGATCTGCAACATCCCCGCGGCCAAACTGATTCCGCTCGGCGAAGTCGGCCGGCGCCTGGATGAACTCGATCCCGAAGCCGACATCGTGATCCACTGCAAGAGCGGCATGCGCAGCGCGCGCGCCTGCGGCATCCTGCGCGCCGCCGGCTTCAAACACGTTCGCAATATGAAGGGCGGCATCCTCGCCTGGAGCGACCAGGTGGACCCCAACGTGCCGAAGTACTAACCAGGGAACGGCCCGCTACCAGCGTAATTTGAGATCCGCCGTCCACTTCTCGGTGGACTTCATAATCTCGTCCCAAGTCACTTCGCGATTCAGATACGCTGCCGTGCGTCCCAAAATCGCCGTCACGTTGCTGCGCACAGACTCCTCGTAGTTGTAGATTGGCTTGCCTTCGCGAATCGACGCGATGAACAGCTTCACGTTCTCCACCGCGCCGCCTTTGAACGTGTCATCTTGGGCCGCGCCCAGCCAGGCATTCTTCCCGGTGATGCGGATCTGGCCGCCGTAGTGCGAATCGGCGCAGCCATCGATGCCGAACACGCGCACGCACAGATCGTTAAACGAATTGGTGAGCTGGTTGGAACTGAAATCGGCATGCACGCTGTTCCCATAGTGGTACTGCACCAGAAAGTGGTCCCACGCATCCCCCGCGTCGTAGCCGGTGCCGCTCCAATCCGTGCGTCCCCCGCTGCCGTAGGCCTTCGTCGGATGCCCTTGGAGCAGCCAGTTGGCGACGTCGATCACGTGAATATTCTGCTCCACGATGATGTCGCCGCCGAGCACCTTATCCATATAGAAATTGGACATGCGCCGCTGCCCGGGTTCCATGCCGGGCGTACCTCTGTCCTTCGACGGGCGCCCCGCGTAGTAAAACACCTGCGCCAGCACCGGCTTGCCGATATCGCCGCGATGCACACGCGTCGCCAGTTCCTTATAGACGTCGCGCGACCGCGTCTGGAAATCCACCCAATAGGTAAGCTTCTTCTCCTGCGCCTTCTTCCCGCTGGCCAGCACGCTCTTACACCCCGGCACGTCCACCGCGACCGGCTTGGCCATGTACACGTGCTTGCCGGCTTCCACCGCGATCAAAGCCTGTTCCGCATGGTAATAGGTGGGAGTCTCGATGACCACCGCATCCACCGCCGATTGCGCCAGTTGGCGCCCCGCGTCGGGCCCGTAGTAAGCGCGCGGCGCAGCCACTTTGAACGTGGCCGCGGTGGCGTCGAGATGGTCCTTGACCACATCGGCCACAGCCACCACGCGCGCCCCGGTGTGCTCCGGAAAGAAGGGGCCGATCCAGTTGCCGCGTCCGCCGCATCCGATCAGGCCCACTTCGACGTTTGAATTGGCTTGCGACCCGAATACCGTGGCCGGCTTCAGGATGAGGATACCGGTGGCGGCGGTCTTCAGGAAACTGCGGCGCTTGCTTTCGTTCTCTGGCACGATCACCTCCTGCTCAGTGAGATGGTAGCAGCGGCGGACGCTGCCCGTCGCCTACCTTCCGCTTGGCAAGTTGCTCCTGCCTGAGCCCCCCTGCCCTACCCCAGACTCATCTTGATCAACTGCTCCGCATTCTTGAGCGCTTCCGGCGTAAGCTTCTGCCCGCTCAACATGCGCCCCACTTCGCGCGTCCGCGCCGCCGCGTCCAACTCCTCGACCACCGCCACCGTCCGGCCGTGCGATTCCTGCTTCTCCACCCGGTAATGATGGTCCGCGAAGGACGCAATCTGCGGCAGATGCGTCACGCACAACACCTGGTTGGCGGCCGCCAGCTTCTTCAGGCGCCGCCCTACTCCCTCCGCCGCGCTCCCGCCGACGCCCGCGTCCACTTCGTCGAATACCAGGGTGCGCACGACGCTGGTCTTGGGCCCCGGCAGGCACGTCTTCAGCGCCAGCGCGAGCCGCGAAATCTCGCCGCCCGAGGCCACCTTCTCCATGGCCCGCGGCTCCTCACCCAGATTCGGCGACACCAGAAACTCCACCCGGTCCGCCCCCGCCGGGGACCACGCCGCCTGCGCCATCGCCACGCGGAACACCGTCCGCTCCATGGCCAGTTGTGCCAACTCCGCTTCGACTCGTTTCTCCAGCCGCCGCGCCGCCGCCTGACGAGCTTCCGTCAACGCGCCCGCCAGTTTCTCGAACTCCGTTGCCAGGCGCTTCCGCTGCTTGCGCAGCGCCTCCACGCGCTCGCCAGTGGACTCCACGGCCGCAATCTGTCCGCGCACTTCCTCCAGAAACGCCAGGATCTTCGCAATCGATTGCCCGTACTTCCGCTTGAGCCGTGCGATCGCCTCGAGGCGCGTCTCCACCTCTTCCAACCGCCCCGGATTCGCCTCTAAGCCCGACAAATAATCGCGCAGCGCGTAGGCCGCTTCCTGCAAGCTCAATTCGGCCGATTTCAGGTGCTCGCGCAGTCCATCCAGCGTGGCATCGATACGGTACAACTCCTCCACCCGCTTGGCCGCAATGTGCACCAACGCCCCGGCCGAGTCCGGACTCTCATACACCGCATCGTACGCCGCTGACGCGCTCTCCTGTAGTTTCTGGACGTTCTGCAGCACGCGCCGCTCGTTCTCCAGTCGCGCGTCTTCGTCCGGCTCTAGCTGAGCGCTCTCGATTTCCTTGCGTTGGAAACTCCACAAATCCAGCAGCCGCAGCTTCTCCTGCTCGTTGCGCTCCAATTCCTCCAACTCCGCCACCGCCGCCCGCCACTCCTGATAGAACCGCGCCGCACTGTCCAGCAGTTCGCGATTTCCCGCGAACACGTCCAGCATGTCCCGCTGCGCCTCGCTCGAGAACAAAAGCTGCTGATCGTGTTGTCCGTGAATATCCCCCAGGAACGGCGCCAAATCCTTTAAGAGCGCCACGGCTACCGGACGGCTGCCCACGAACGCCCGCGATTTCCCGCTCACCAAAATCTCGCGCTCGATCAGCAGTTCCCCGTCCTCTACCTCCAACCCGGCCGGTTCCAGCAACCGCCGCACGGCCGCCTGATCCCGCACTTCAAATATCCCTGCAACCCGCGCCCGCGCCTCCCCGGTACGAATCATTTCCGCCGATGCCCGCCCGCCCAGCAGTAGCCCCAATGCATCCACCACCATCGATTTCCCGCTCCCGGTCTCCCCCGTCAGCAGATTTAGTCCCGCATGAAAATGGACGCGCAAACGCTCCACCACCGCGTAGTTTTCCACCACCAGTTCGAGCAGCATGCAATGCCGATTATAGCGTTTGCTCTTCTCTCCGCGTCTTCCTAAGCACCCCTGTCTCCGCGTCCAATCGCTTCCTTCCTCTCTCCCAGCGACCGGGCAGCCGCCCGGCTGGCGTCTCCGCTGTCATGTATCGAACCCCACCGACTTTTTGAAAGATGCCCGCGTCTCTATGTTAGATTTGAAGTTAGGAGACGAATTGCTCTTCGAGACCCCCGTTGCCTTCCTCCTGCAGACAGACCTCTGGGAAATGGTGCAGCATAACGGCCCCGCCGGTATGGCTGTGCTGGCCATATTGATCTGTTTTTCCGTCTATTCCTGGACCATCATCTTCTCCAAACTGGGCTCCCTGCGCGGCGCAGGCAAGGCGAATTCACGCTTCCTGCGCGCGTTCCGCAAGTCCAGCGGCATGGAAGCCGTGATGGTTGCCAGTGAGCAGTTCCGCCCCTCGCCTCTGGTGGCCGTCTTCGATTTCGGCTATGAAGAATTGGAGCGGCAGGTCAAACTCCGCGGCAGCGTGACCAACCGGACCTCGCTCGAACGCACGCTGCAACTCGGCGTCAGCGAAGAACTGGCCAAGCTGGAGCGCAACATGAACTGGCTGGCCACCACCGCCTCGGTCACTCCATTTATCGGGCTAATGGGCACCGTGATGGGCATCATCCGGGCATTCCAGGACCTTGGCCAGATGGGCTCCACTAGCCTCAAGGCCGTGGCTCCCGGCATCTCCGAAGCCCTGATTGCCACCGCTGTCGGCTTGTTTGCCGCCATCCCGGCGGCCATCTTCTATAACTACTTCGGCCACCTGATTCGCGAACTGGGCGCCCGCATGGACGATTTCTCGCTCGAGTTCCTCAATCTGGCCGAGCGCAGCTTCGGCGGAGAGTAGCCGATGGCGTTCTCCTCCAACGGCGGCGGATACCGGTCGGGCAGGCGCCACAGCGCAGCAATCTCAGAGATCAACGTCACGCCGTTCGTCGATGTCGTCCTTGTCCTGCTCATCATCTTTATGCTGACCGCCCACGTCATGGAGTTCGGCATTGAGGTGGACGTCCCCAAGGTGCGCACCGTGAAAGAAAGCGCCCAGGAGATGCCGGTGGTCACCATCACCAAGGATGCCGTTATCAAGCTCAATACCGATGACGTGAACATCAACGATCTCGCCGCTACCATCCGGCAGAAGTACGGCAAGGCAAAGGGCGTCTACGTCCGCGCCGACAAGGAAACCATCTGGGACCCAATCGCGCAGGTCACCGCCGAACTGGGCGCCGCCGGCTTCCAGGTGAACATGGTCACCCAACCCGAGGATTCGTCCTCCAAGAGCCGTAAGTAATGTCGCCCCACGTCGACATTCTGGATCAACCCGAGCGCCTTACCTCTTCCTTCTTCGGCTCCCTGGCGTTTCACGGATTGCTGGTCGCTTCGGTGGTCAGCGTAGGCTGGGTACAGAGCCGCAACACTATTTCCATGGGCGACCCCAACGGCGGACGCATGGGCGCGGTTACCGTGAACCCCGTTGCCAGCATCGCGCTGCCTTCGCATGCCGGCCCTAGGAATCCGGTAGCCACCGATACCGAATCCGCCGTGCCTGTTCCGCCTTCCAAGGCCAAGCCCGCACCGAAAGTAAAGGCGCCCGATCCCACAGCCATCCCCATCCCGAGCCGCAATGCCAAGGTGTCGCGGCCGTCGCAAGCCGCTGCGGCGCCGGACAAATGGCGCGCCTCACAGAAGGATCTGCCGAACCAGCTCTATAGCACGTCGGGCACGCGTGTCAGTACGCCGGACTACGCGTTGGCCGGTGGAGGCGGCGTGGGTGTCGGCAACAATTCCCCATTCGGCAGTCAATTCGGCGCTTATGCCGACCTCCTGCGCAACCGGGTCGCGCAGTACTGGCAAACCACCGCGATCGATCCGCGTCTGCGCACGGCGCCGCAGGTGAGCGTGGCGTTCACGCTCCACCGGAACGGCAGCGTGACAAGCATCCGCATCATCCAAAAGAGCGGCATCAACGCTCTGGATATCTCCGCGCAACGCGCCATTATGGATGCCTCGCCGTTTCCCCAGTTGCCGCCCCAGTTCCCCAAGAAAGAGGCGGAGATTGAGTTTGTCTTCGAGCTAAAACGGTAGGAGCCCAAACATGAAGAAGCCCATCTGGTTCGCGGTCGCGTCGGCGGGGGCGCTGTTCGCCCTCATGGCGCAGGACGCCAGAATCATCGTGACCGGAGGCGAGATCCCGGTTATCGCCATCCCCGATCTGCGCGGAGCCGGTGACGCCCAGAAGTTCATGGCGGCCTTCAACGAGACTCTTTCCGCCGACGTCAAAGCCTGCGGCCGTTTCAAGATGGTGCCCAAGACATCGCTCCCCACCTTCGTCCCGCAGCAGCCTTCGGATTTCCAGCAGCCCACGCCGCCGCCTGCCGCCCCTCCAACCCGCGGCCGCAAACAGCCGCCACCGCAGCCCGTCACCGCAGCCAACGGCGGGGGACGCTGGATGCGGGATTGGTCCAGCCCGCCCGTACAGGCCAACTACCTCGCTTTCGGCTACACCGGCCCACAGAACGGGGTGCTGGTGCTCCAGGGCTGGCTCTACGATCTGAGGAAGGATACCCCCGCCAACGCCCAGCTCATCGCCAAACGCTATCTGGCAACGGTGGATGAAGCCGGCGCCCGCAAGATCGCGCACGAATTCGCCGCCGATATCATTACCCTGTTCGGCGGCCAATCCCTCTACGGCACGCATATTTATTTCACCTCCAACCGTACCGCTCACAAAGAAATCTGGATGATGGATCCAGACGGCAAGAACCAGCGACAGATCAGCAAATTCAACAACATCTCAACCTATCCGACCGTCTCCCCGGACGGATCAAAAATAGCGTTCACTAGCTGGGTGAAGGGACAACCTGCTATATTTGTCTTTTCGGTGGATCCGGTCCGGGATTTGCGCTACTACAATCAGGCCGCGTCTGTGAATCAGGCGGGCTCATTTACGCCGGACGGAAAGCAGATTGTCTATGCGTCTTCCGCGGGTACGGGAAGGTGTTGCCGGATTTTCGCCGCGAATTTAGATGGAACGGGGTTTCGGCCGATCTCTTCGTCAAGTGCCATCGAAGTCGAGCCAAAAGTAAATCCGAAGACAGGGACTGATATCGTATTCTCTTCGGGTCGCTCCGGTCCGCAACAGGTTTACCGCATGAGTATGGATGGAGCCGACTTAGAGCGATTGACACCGGGTATCGGCGAGGCGTCCAATGCGTCTTGGCATCCCGACGGCCAGCGCATCGCTTTTGCATGGACCCAGGGATACGCTACCGGCGCCTTCAACATATTCACCATGAATGTTGCAACTAAGGAATACGTGCAGTTGACCCATGGCGATGGCAAAAACGAGAATCCAAGTTGGGCGCCCGATGGGGTCCACATCGTCTTTGCGAAAACCAGGGGTGGTTCGCACCAGATCTATTCCATGCTGGCCGACGGAACCCAGTTGCAACAGTTGACCACAGTGGGACGGAACGAAAATCCCGTGTGGGGAAGGTAGCGAGTTTAGGAGGCGATGTTCATGTTCAGTAAACGGAAGTTCTCTATCATCTGTCTGGCGCTCGCGCTGACGATGTTTGCGGCAGGATGCAAGAAGAAGGTGCCGGCCCCGGCCCCTCCCCCTCCGCCGCCACCAGTTGTGGCACCCGAGGCGCCCAAGGCAGCCGCTCCCACCGTGGCGCAGTTCACGGCGGAGCCTACCTCGATTCAGCGCGGCCAAACGTCCACATTGCGTTGGGAAGTCACCGGTCCCGTCACCAACGTGTCCATTAACCAGGGCATTGGGACCGTACAGAGCACCGGCAGCAGTCGCGTCAACCCGAGCGATTCCACCACTTATACCCTGACCGCCACCGGTCCGGGTGGATCCATCACGGGTTCGGCCACGGTGAACGTGTCCGCGCCGCCGCCACCTGCGCCGCCACCGCCTGCGCCGCCGGCCATTACCCTCACGGACCGCCTCGCGTCGGACGTCCAGGACGCTTACTTCGACTACGATAAGACCGATGTTCGCAGTGACGCCCGCGACATCCTCAGTAGGAATGCCGCGGCGCTCAAGAGCATCCTGAACGATTTCCCCAATGCGCCCATCAACATTGAGGGCCATTGCGACGAACGCGGTTCCGCCGAGTACAACACGGGACTGGGCGACCGCCGCGCCAGCGCCGCCAAAGAGTTCCTCCAGGGACTTGGCGTTTCCGCCGACCGGATGAAGACCATCAGCTACGGTAAGGAAAGTCCGCAGTGTACCGAGCAGAGCGAAGCCTGCTGGCAGAAAAACCGGCGCGTCCACTTCGTGGCAGGAAAGTAGGATAAAACCGCGGTAGGGTAAAGTCAGAGTCCATGGCTACAAGGGGGCAGCCTCACCGCTGCCCCGTTGATTGTTAGGAGAGTTGCATGAAGTCCCGAAGCCTTTTGGTTTGTCTCTTACTTGCGGTCCCCGCACTCGTGCCCGGCGCCAGCAAGGAAATCCAGGAATTGCAGCGCGATGTCGCCCTGTTGCAGCAGCAGGTCAAGGATCTCCAGCGGTCTCAGGACGAGAAGCTCGCTGCCGTTACGGAGCTCGTGCGGCAGTCCATTGAGGCCGCCAACCGCGCCAATACCGGCGTGGCCGTGATCACCAGCAACATCGAAAGGAACCTGCGCGACCAGACCGAAAAGGTCGCCACCCCGGTACTGGGCCTTTCCACGCGCCTCAACGAAATGGGCGGCGAACTGCGCACCGTGGGGCAGGCAGTCGGCGATCTCACTGCCCTCATGAACCGCTTGCAGGTCCAGTTGACCGATATCAACAACGCCATAAAAGTCATTCAGCAGCCCCCGTCCGCGCCCCCGGCGCAATCTGGCCAGCCCGGCCAGCCCGCCGCCGCTTCCGACGTGCCCCCCATGCCGGCGGAAACCATGTACAATGCGGCGCGCCAGGACTACGTCGGCGGCAAGTACGATCTCGCCGTGCAGGAGTTCGCCGACTATCTGAAGTATTACGGCAACACCGCCTACGCTCCCAACGCGCAGTTCTACATCGCCATGATTCACTTTGTACAGGCCAACTACGAAACCGCGGTCAAGGAATTCGACATGGTGCTGGAAAAGTACCCCGATAACAACAAAACGGCGGATTCGTTGCTCAACAAGGGCCTCGCGCTGGTCAAGATGCCGGGGCGCAAGACCGATGGCGCCAACGAATTCATGGAAGTGATCCGGCGCTACCCCAAGAGCGACCAGTCCGTGCAGGCTTGCACGGAGCGCAAAAAGCTGGGCCTGAACTGCGGAGCGCCGTCGGCGCCGGCACGCACCCCCGCCAGACGCAAGAAGTGAAGCGATGCTCCCGCTCGCTACCTCAGAATCTCTAGCCAAACTCATCGACCATTCGCTAGTCCAACCGGAACTCACCGATGAACAGGTGATCGAGGGACTGGAACTCGCCATGCGATACAAGGTCGCATGCGCCAGCGTTCGCCCCTGCGATATCGATTTGGCCGCCCGCACCCTAGCAGGCAGCAGCGTCAAAGCGGGCGCCGTCTGCGGCTTCCCTCACGGCTCCGCGAACACCGCCACCAAGCTCTACGAAGCGCGCGATCTGCTGCGGCGCGGCGCCCGTGAGATCGACATGGTGATTGCCATCTCCAAGCTCCTCTCCCGCGAGTTTCAGTACGTGCAGATGGAACTCCTCCAGCTGTCCGAACTCTGCCATAAGGAAGGCGCCCTGCTTAAAGTCATCCTCGAAAACGCCTACCTTACCGATGAATTGAAGATCATCGCCTGCCGCTGCTGCGAGCGCGCCGAAGTCGATTTCGTCAAAACCTCCACCGGTTTCGCCCCCTCCGGCTACACCCGGGCGGACCTCGCCCTGATGCGCAAGTACCTCCCCGAGGAAATCGGCGTCGCAGCCGCCGGCGGCATCCATACTCTCGACCAGGTCTTGGAAGGCTACCAGGCCGGCTGCACCCGCATCGGTACCACTTCGACCGCCGCCATCCTGAATGAGTGGCAGGCCAGACTGACCCCGCCTCCGCCCGCTTGAGCAGCCCGGAACCCCTCCTCGCCCGTGTTATCCTGGAATTCCTTACGATACGATGGCGCAGACCAAATCGCTCCCCCGCATATGCATCGCGTTGGGCCTGCCAGACGTTCCAACATTGCTCGAACACGCCCGCCGCGAAGCCGAGGGCGGTGAGATTTTCCTCGAATTCCGCCTGGACTACCTGAGCAGCCCGTGCAAAGGCGCGGAGGCTATCCCGCAGTTCCTCGAACTGTACCCGGATTGCATCCTCCTGGCCACCTGCCGGCGCCACCAGAACCACGGCAAGTTCAACGGCAGCATTGAGGAACAGCTTGCCGTACTTGACTTGGCCGTGCGCAATGGCGCCCATGCCATCGATATTGAGATCGAAACCGCCGAGGTGGCTCAGGACCGTCTCAGCCAGTTCCGCGGCCGCACCTTCGTCATCGTCTCTTATCACAATTTCGAAGCCACGCCCCCCATGGACACGGTGGTCAACCGGGTCATGAAGGTGCAGGCGGATGCCTATAAAATTGTCACCACGGCCCGCAAGCCCAGCGACAACGTGCGCGTCCTCGCCGCCGCCAAAGCGCTGCCAAAGCACCGCCTGATCGTCCTGGCCATGGGCGAACTCGGCTTTCCCACGCGCGTGCTCTCGCCGGTATTCGGCGGCGTTTATACCTATGCCGCCCCCATGTACGCTGAAGGTACCGCCGCCGGGCAGGTGAGTTCGCGCTTCCTGCGCCATCTCTATCGCGTCGAAAAGCTGAGCAAGTCCGCCAAGATCTACGGCGTGATTGCAGACCCCGTACGCCACTCCATATCGCCCGCCGTACACAACCGCGCCTTCCAATCCAAACGCGTGGATGCGGTTTATCTGCCGTTCCTGGTCTCCCCGGCGTGCCTGCGCGATTTCTTCTCGCTGGCCGCCAAGCTCCCCCTCGCCGGTTTCAGCGTCACCATCCCCCACAAGCAGAAGATCATCCGCTACCTGGAGGTCGTGGACCCGCTGGCGCGGCGCATCGGCGCCGTCAACACCGTTTGGCGCAAGGCCGGGAAGTGGCGCGGCACCAATACCGACGCCGCCGGCGTCACCGTCCCGCTCTCGCGCCTGCTCAAAATCGCCAACGCCAGTGTACTGATCGTCGGCAACGGCGGCGCCGCCCGTAGCGCGGCTTGCGCGCTTTCCGACGCCGGCGCCAAGATTACCCTGGTGGGCCGTAATGCCGACCGCGTCCGCGCACTCGGCAAGATCTGCGGCGCCGAAGCGCTCCTCAAGGAGCAGCTCGATTCCCGCCACTTCGATGCCGTAGTTCATGCCACCCCGCTCGGCATGTTCCCGCACGTCAACGAGTGCTTCTTCGAAGACAAAATCCCCGCCGACATCGTTT
Source organism: Candidatus Solibacter sp. (assembly GCA_025361425.1). Lineage (GTDB taxonomy): Bacteria > Acidobacteriota > Terriglobia > Bryobacterales > Bryobacteraceae > Solibacter. Next base: position 28,411 of record JANYAH010000110.1, read on the forward strand.
TCGACATGGTGTACAACCCGCTCGAAACAGTGCTTGTGAAGCACGCCAGGGAGCAGGGCAAAACCGTCGTTCCCGGCTTGGAAATGTTTATCGAACAGGCCGTGCGCCAGTTCGAAATCTGGACCGGCGAAGCCGCGCCGCGCTCCGTCATGCAGAAGGCCGCGCTCGAGGCACTCTCTGGCAACGGCCACACCGTGCACCCGTCGAGGTGAAACATGAAGCTGACCCGCCGCAAACTGGCCACCGTATTGGTATCCGCCACCGCCATGGCCGCCCAGCAACCCCAACCCGTCCCCGCTCCCGACAACGATCTGCAGGCTGCCCGCGATCGCTTGCAGACGAACGCCGCCGCGCTCGCCACCACCCCGATTCCCATGGCCACCGAGCCAGCCTTTCAATTCAAAGCCTGAGGAGCATGCATGGCCTCCATCGGCACCGACACCTACTTCGCCCCTCTTTCCGAACTGAACGCCAGTCTCAAAGCCAGGGAATTTTCCGCCGAAGATCTGGCGCGCGCCTTCTCCGAACGGCTCCAGCAACTTGGCCCGCGCTATAACGCGCTCGCCCTGCCGCTGCACCAGGAAGCCCTTCGTCAGGCCAGGGAGGTCGATAAGGAACTCAAGCGCCAACGTTACCGCGGCCCCCTGCAAGGCATCCCGTACGGCGTCAAGGATCTGCTCGCCTTCGCCGGGCAGCCCACCACCTGGGGCGCCAAGCCTTACTCCGGCCAGGTCTTCGATTACAATGCCACGGTCATTGAGAAGCTTTCCGCCGCGGGCGCCATACTCGCCGGCAAGCTCTCCATGGTGGAACTCGCTGGCGGTGGCGGCTACCGTTTCCCCTCCGCCTCGCTCACCGGCCCCGGCCTCAATCCCTGGGACCGCACGCGCTGGTCGGGTGGTTCCTCCAGCGGGTCGGCCGCCGCCGTCGCCGCCGGTCTGGTGCCCTTCGCCATCGGCTCGGAAACCTCCGGGTCCATCGTCACCCCGGCCTCCTTCTGCGGCGTCACCGCCTTGCGCCCCACCTACGGACTGGTGAGCCGCTACGGCGCCATGGCACTCTCCTGGACCCTGGATAAACTCGGCCCCTTCGCGCACAGTGCCGAAGAGTGCGGTGTCATCCTGCAAGCTATCGCCGGCAAGGACTCTAGAGATGCCGGTTCCGCCGGCAAAAGCTTTTACTACACGCCCCAATATGCGCGGCCCATGAAGGATCTCCGCGTGGGATACGCGCCCGTCGATTTCGCCGAGTGGGTCGAACCCGCCACGCGCCCGGCCTTCCAGGCCGCCATCGCAGTCCTCAAGGCGTCTGGTATGCAATTCGTGGAAACTAAACTGCCGGACCTCCCCTACGGCGCGGCGCTTTCCACTATTCTCGCCGGCGAAATGGGGTCGATTTTTGAGCCCTTGATTGCCAGCGGCAAGGTCGACGAGTTGGCCGACAAGCCGCAGATCGCCGGCCTCAAAGCCAGCCTGGAACTTCCCGCCAAGGATTACCTGAGAGCCATGCGCCTGCGCCGCCTGATTCAAGAAGAAATCGGCAGCCTCTTCGGGTCGGTGGATGTACTGCTGGCCCCCGGCCGCGCCGGCATCGCCTCCAAAATCGACCAGCCGCTCGACCGTGGCGCCGGCGGCACACCTCCGAAGGATCCCGGCTTCCGCTCCATCATTCCGATGGGCAATCTCGCCGGACTCCCCGCCCTGGTGCTCCCCTGCGGGTTTGCAGAAAACATGCCCGTCGCTCTCCAGGTGGTAGGTGTCCCCTTCTCCGAAAACACCCTGCTCGCCATCGGCCGCGAATTCCAGTCCCGCACCGACTGGCACAAGCGCCGTCCGTGAAATCGGGCGGTCCCATAACCGGTCTTGGAATCATTGGTCGCGCCTCCGCCGTTACCAGTTCGTAATCGACCCATCCGGCCGCCGGTAGATCGGGATGGGCGCGGAGCGTTCTGTGATCTCAGAGATCAAGTCGGCCCTTTTGGGGTCGAATTCAACGCCAAGCCCCGGGGCTTCGCGAGGCCATAATTTGCCATTCCGGAAGTCGGGCCCTTGCAGCAGGTATGCCGGCTTGGGGACGCTTCCGCACTCCATGAGTACGGGCCCGGGGAACGCACCCAGCGTATGGGTCAGCGCCGCCACGGAGATGGGACCCGTGCCATGTGGAATCATGCCGACGTTGTGGGTCTCGCAGAGCGTGGCGATCTTCATGAATTCGGTGATACCGCCGGTGTTGGGCAGGGTGACTCGCGTGTAGTCGATCAGGTTTTGCTCGATCAACTCATTGGTGTCCCACCGGTCGCCGAATTGTTCGCCCACCGCGATGGGTACTCTGACTTGAGCCCGCAGCTGCTTATAGATTCCCTTATTTTCCGAGCGCAGCGGTGCTGTTGGACCCGTCACTGCAACTCGGAAATTTAACAGACGGCGCACCGATGTATAATTGTTTTTGTCTTGGATGGCAAAACGGAAATCCTCGCTCAGGCCGAGTGGATTCACGCTGCCCGTCCAGAGGAGGTTAGTGTGAGAATTCGGCTTCTCGCAGTTTTTCTTGCCATGGGGATGTGGTCCTCGCAGGCCCAGGACACCCGGGGTATGATTTCTGGAACGGTGACCGATCCGGGAGGTGCCTCCGTAGTGGGCGCCAAGGTGTTGGTGACTAACACCGGGACCAACGTCTCGACGCCCCTGACTACCAATGTCAGCGGCTATTATGAAGCGCCTTTGCTGCTCGGTGGACAGTACCAGGTAACCGTGGAGGCTCCCGGATTCAAGAAAACTGTTCGCTCCAACCTGGTGCTCACGATGAGCGATCAGATTAAGATCGATATCCGGCTGGAAGTCGGCGGGGTGAACGAATCGATTACCATCACCGCCGAATCTCCTATTCTCGATACCAGCACGGTGACCACCGGCAAGGCGCTGACCACACGCGAAATTATGGACCTGCCGGTGATGACCAACGACCTTGTCCTGCTGGCGCGAGTGGCGGCCGGCGTGGTGAACCAGGGGACCACCCAGTACCTCGCGCAGGGCATGGTCGGTGGCAGCTCCGCCTTCTCTTCTCCGCTCGGGATTGGCCAGAACGAATGGACCATCGACGGCTCGCCGAATCTTGGCTCCGGAGGCATTGCCTTCACGCCCTTCACCGACCAGATATCGGAGTTTAAGATTGAGACGACGAATTTCGACGCTTCTTTCGGGCATGCCATCGGACTGAATATCGCTTTTTCGACCAAGTCCGGTACCAACGACATCCACGGCTCGGGTACCGAGCAATACTGGAACACGCACTGGAATGCGGCACCGTTCTTCGTGAAACAGAAGTACTTTCAGAATATCGACGCGGTCAACGCGAGCGGGAATTCGGCGCTGGCAAGCCAGTTACGAAGTCAGCCAATGCAGCCTGGCGGGCATTCTAACGACTACGGCCTCACCCTCGGCGGGCCGGTATACATTCCCAAAGTGCTCAACGGCAAGAACAAGCTCTTCTTTTTCTTTTCCTTCTCTCAGAACAAGGCGCGCCAGCCGGCCCGCGCCAGTGAAATGACCAATTCCGTCCCCACCATGGCGGAGCGGCAGGGCAACTTCTCAGACCTGCTGAGCATCAATTCGAAATACCAACTCTACGATCCGCTGAGTGTGGCGCCCGATCCGTCCCGGCCCGGGCATTACATCAGGACGCCCATTCCGGGAAACGTCATTCCCCAAAACAGAATTCTCAGTCCCAAGATCTTTGACTGGTACACCAGCCGGCTCCCCGCTCCCAATAGTCCAATCAGTGCGGGCGCAGAGCCTTTCAACAACTACCTGGCCTTGGGCCAGAGCGACAACACCAACTACACCGGCTTGACGAACCGGACCGACTGGGCGCCCACCGTGAAGCACCGCTTCTCGTTCTCCTGGAACTGGAGCCACTTCCTCGAGACCGCGCAGGACTGGACCTACGCCACCGACCCAGGCCTGCAGGACTGGTATAACGTCCGGGTAGGCAGGAATGGGATTGTGAACTGGAGTTACGCCAAGAACTCTGCCACCGTGTTTACCGCAAGCCTCTCCGCCAACCAATGGCTGAACGTGCAGCAAACTAAGGGAGCGAGAAAGTATAAGCCCAGCGATATCGGGTTCCCCACGTACCTGGATCAGCACTGCCAGGCCCTGAACGGATGCGCCGCGCCCCTGGTGTCGTGGAACGGATACACGTCCGCTTTCGGTGGAAGTAGCCTCGTCATGGGCCGTAGTCTCGCCGGCGACGCTCGCCAGCGCTCGACGGGTCTCAAGGCGAGCGTGTCGCACGTCCGGGGCGCACACTCTGTCCAGGGCGGTATCGATTTCCGGCGGGCTTACGCAACCGATCCCGGTGGCGCCGGGAATCCCATGGGAAATTTCACCTTCAACAGCAACTATGTGAGAAAGGACGACGACGGCCTCGCCCCGAATGGCACTCTCGGCCTGAGCTATGCCGCTTTCATGCTCGGGATACCCAGTTCCATGGCAGCGGACACCAACGGTAGCTACGCACTGATGAATCCCTATTACGCCTGGTATGGGCAGGATACCTGGCGCGTAACCCGGAACCTGACTCTGACTCTGGGGCTCCGCGTCGAGTACGAACAGGCCCCCACGGAACGGTACAACCGGGCGCTTACTTACTTCGACAAGTCCGTCTCGTTGCCGATCGCGGCCGGCGCTCAGGCCGCCTATGCAGCCAACCCGTTGGCGGAACTTGCGGCCAGCGGCTTTACGGTCCAGGGTGGGTCGATGTATGCCGGCGCCAATGGCGCTCCGCGCCAACCCTGGCAGAATGAACTGATGTGGCTGCCCCGCTTTTCGGCCGCCTGGCAGCTCAACTCCAAGATGATTCTTCGCGGCGGCTATGGCGTTTATTACGATTCGATCAACGTGCAAAACGAAACCCTCAATCAGTCGGGTTTCTCGCGCACGACTTCCACGAACCTTACCAACGATTTCGGCACCACCTGGCTGGCCGGAAATCCGGGAACCGGCGTATCCCCGCTCGCGGATCCCTTCCCCACGCGCAGCGACGGGACCCGTTTCGACGCGCCTCTTGGAAGCTCGCTCGGGGCCATGTATGTAGCCGGACAAGGCTTTTCTTACCGGCCCTTCGACCGGAAGCATCCCCGCCAGCAGCAGTGGAGAATCGGGATACAGCGCCAGCTAAGTCCCAACATGGTGGTGGAGGTTTTTTACTGGGGTGAGTGGGGCAACCATCTCGCCGTCAGCCAGAACCTGCAAGGGCTGCCGGAGCAGTACTGGAACACCACCCTGGTCCGCAACCCCGCCATCGCGACCAATCTCAACGCAAACGTTGCGAACCCATTCAACATAAGTAATTTCGCGTCCATCAAGACGTCCAATCCGGCACTCTACCGGCAGATGTCCACGCTCGGTTTCTTCACCAGTTCGACCATCCAGAAGAACCGGCTGCTCCGCGCCTATCCGCAAATGAACGGGCTTTCCACAACACAGTATTACGGCGAGGCCAAGAACAACTCGGTGCAGATCATTTTCCAGCGGAGACTCTCCAAGGGTTTTAACTTGAACGCCACCTATACCAGGTCGGATGCGCGGTTTTGGAACTCGATCGTTAATGAATACGACCCCGCCCCGAGACAGTGGACACCAACCAATAACCCGCTGCCCAACCGCTTCAACGCTACCGGCATCTACGAGCTCCCCTTCGGTCCCGGTAGGGCATTTTTGAAGAGTGGAATTCTCAGCCATGTCGTAGGCAACTGGCAGATGGCGTTGACGTACGATTTTCAGCAGGGTCCTTTCCTTACCTGGGGCAACAACTTCTATTACGGCAACCTGAACACGATCGGCAACACGCTGACTCAAGGCACCAAGACGCTGGATCGATGGTTCAACACCGGCGCGCAGTTCGAGAGGAATGCCGCCAATCAGCCCGCGGCATACCAGGCGCGCGTGTTTCCCGTCGATGTCACCAGCGTGCGGGCCGACGGGGTCAACCAGTGGAATGGTAACCTCCGGCGCGACTTCCGGTTGCGGGAAGGAATGCGGCTGGAGGTGCGCCTGGACGCGCTCAATCTTCTGAACCGCTCGCAGTTCGCCGCGCCGGACAACAACCCTAACAACACGACCTTTGGCAAGGTCACCAGCACGACTTCAACCCTGAACCGCTTCTATCAGATTCAAGGCAGAATTCGGTTCTGAGCGGCCGGCGAGTGCGCTTCCGAAGCGCCATCAGCGCGGAAAACGTCCGCCAACCTGAGGTTGGCGCTGAGGGGAACACTCGCCGAAAACGCCGCCAGGTTTCGACGCTACACTATGATTTGTCGCTATGACCAAATCGGCCGGCAAAGCAATCGACGCAAAGCGATGGCTCATCCGCGGGCGCGTGCAGGGCGTCGGCTATCGCTATTTCGCGCAGCGCGCGGCCGTTGAACTCGGCCTCACCGGCTACACTCGCAATCTCGACGACGGGCGCGTCGAAGTTTATGCCGTCGGCCCCGTAGCCAAGCTTTCCGAACTGGCCGGCAGGCTGCACCGCGGCCCCCAGTGGGGCGACGTCCGCGGCGTCGAAGAACAGGAGGCGGCAATCCAGGAATATGGCTCCTTCCGAATCGGGTAACCGCATTCGTATCGCCGTGCTCTTGTTCGTGATCATGGCCGGCTTCTATTGGAAGCTCACCCTCACCCGCCAGTTCGAGTGGATGAGCGGCCCCGACCTTGCCGAACAGGTCCTGCCCTGGTTCCACGTGCAGGCCCAGGAGTGGCACGCCGGGCGCTTCCCGCTCTGGGATCCCTACCTCTGGGCCGGCCAACCGCTCTTCGGAGAGGCGCAGCCCGGCGCCGCCTATCCCTTGAATTGGATCCTCTTCCTGCTGCCGCTGGAGAACGGCCATATCGCGGGCTGGGCACTGGCCTGGTATTACGTAACGATCCACCTGATGGCGGCTGGTTTCTGCTACCTCTTCTGCCGCAGCCTCGGCCGTTCGCGCAGCGCCAGCCTCGCCGGCGGTCTCATCTTCAGCCTCTCCGGCTACCTCGCCAACACCGCCTGGCCCCAGATGATCAACGGCGCCGTCTGGATCCCCCTGGTGTTCCTCTTCCAGTTGCGCGCCTCGCGTAACCGGCGGCCCGCCGCCAACGCCGCACTCTCCGGCATGTTCCTGGGCATCGCTTTTCTGAGCGGCCATCATCAGATCCCCATCTTCACTTCCGTCGCCTGGGCCGGCGTCTGGGTCTACCTTCTTGCCCGGAATCGGCGCCTGCTGGTTCCCGCCGTGGTCGCACTTCTGTTCGCCGGATTGAGCGGCGCCATGCAGACGCTCCCCGCCTACGAGTACGGCCGCCTCGCCAAACGCTGGGTGGGCGCGGCCGAACCCATCACGTGGAACCAGCCTGTCCCGTACTCCGTCCACGCCTACTACGACCTCAAGGCGTTCAGCCTCTTCGGTATTGTCTTCCCCGGTGTGAAGGCCCATTTCGATCCCTTCCTCGGAGTGGTCGCGTTCTCTCTCGCGCTGTTCGCCGTCACCGCCCGGTGGCGCGACGCCCGCGTGCGCCTGTTGGCCGCGCTCGCTCTCGCCGTAATTCTCTATGCTTTGGGCCACAACAGCGTCTTTCAGGGAGCGCTCTACGGCCTCATCCCGGAACTCGACAAGGCGCGCTCGGCGTCCGCCGTGGTGGTGCTCTTCCAGTTCGCCGCCGCCGCGCTGGCAGCTTTCGGAATCGATCGACTCGCCGCTTCCTGGACCGCCCGCGGCACCTGGATCCTGGCCGGATTCGGCGCGCTCACGCTTGCCATCGCCCAAGCTGTGATCTTCGCCAACAAGCTAACCTTCCCCGCCGACGACCGCGTCATCCTGACCGCCGTCATCGCGCTGCTTGCCGCCGCGCTCTTCGCCGCCTGGCGCCGCCAGGCCCTGACCGAGACGCAGGCGCGTGTCCTGCTGGTGCTCCTGCTCCTCCTCGAACTCGGCAACACCGGCCAATACGGCTTCGCCGACCGCTCCGACCGCAACCAGATGCAGTGGCTCGACAAAATCCACGCCAACGCCGATATCGCCGAGTACCTCCGCAAGCAGCCCGGATTCCAGCGCGCCGAAGTCGCCGCGGACGCCTTCCCGCCCAACTGGGGCGCCTTCCACGGCGTCGAAATGCACGGCGGCATGGGCGCCAGCGTTACCACCAATGTGCTGCAATCGGAATTCTTCAGCCTGACCGGCCGCCGCATGTACGGCGTCGCCTACACCATCGCCACCGCCCCGCAGCCCGACGCCGGTGACGAAGTCTTCGCCGGCGCCAGCGGCATGAAGGTATACCGCCGCGACGCCTTCCCGCGCGCCTGGGCCGTCCACGAACTGGTCCGCGTGTCCGAGACCGGCGAGGGGAATATGCTGGTGGGCCGGGCCCCGGAATCCTTCCGCCGTAAGGCTCACATGGTGGCGCCACCTCCACGCGTGGAACCCTGCGCCGCGCCAGACACCGTCCAACTCATCGAGCACGCACCAGACCGTCTCGCCATCCGCGCCGAAATGGCGTGCGACGGCATGGTGGTTCTCTCCGATGCTTTCTACCCCGGTTGGCGCGCCCGCGTCGATCACCGCCCCGCGCAGATCTACGAAGTCAACGGCGCCATGCGCGGCGTCGCCGTCCCGCGCGGCACGCACACCGTCACCATGCGCTATCGCCCGGTCAGCGTGTATCTGGGCGCGGCGCTGACCCTGCTCGGCATCCTCGGCGCGCTCGGTTGGGCGGCCTTCGCTCTACCGTCGCCCGGCCAGCGTCGCCTCCATTGCCAGCGCTGGCACGCTACATCTTAAGAGCGTAATAGCCCTTACGAACATGTACCACCAGATCCCGCCGGTTCTTTACCCGCAGCTCGATGGCATGGAACAGGCCGTCGGTCTTCAGCGGCTCGGGCTTGTAGGCGATGTTGTATTGGTGGCGCAGCTCGTTAGCGATGTTTTCGAACGATTGCTCCAGGTCTTCCACTTTGAAGGGGAAGAATGCCCGGCCGCCGGTCTCCGCGGTGAGGTACTTTAACACTTTATCGCCATCGCTTTCGATCTTGCTGATATTCGTGGAGATTGCGTAGACCACCACGTCGGCCTTCTGCGCCATCTCGAGCGCCTGGTCACGCGTGTACTGGCTCTGGTTGTCGTCGCCATCGCTGACCACTACGATCGCGCGCCGGAACTTGTGCTTCGGCTGGTCCTGCGAAAGCTTGTCTCGGCAGGCGAAAAAGATGGCGTCATACAGCGCAGTGCCACCGCCCGGCCGCAACTGCCGGATCGCCGTAGCCAGCTTCTCCGTGTCGCCGATCAGGTCGCTGACCAGTTCCGCTTTGGTGTCGAAGCTCACCAGCATAGCGCGGTCCTGATTGGCGTGGAGCGTGTTGGTGAGGAACTCAATGGCGGCGTCCTGCTCGAACTTGAATCGCTCCCGTATGCTGTTGCTGGTATCGATCAGGATCCCCAGCCGCAGCGGCAGATCGCTTTCCGCGTTGAATTCAAGAACGGTCTGCGACTTCTTGCTGTCAATTACCTCGAAATCTTCCTTGGTCAGGTTGGTGACGAAGCGGCCCTTGCGATCCGTGACCGTGTACAGCAGGCTGACCCGCGTCACGTCCACCTGGATCCGCGTGGGCTCATCCGCCTGCACCGGCTGCTGGACAGGCGGTGGGACAACGGGTTTCTGCTCTGCGGCCCAGAGGCCGGCGCCAATGGCGGCGAAGGTCGCGAGAAGAACCCAGAATTTCATATGGCCTAATTATACCCCTGCCCAGAGTGAGACTATGGGCGGTATAAAGACCACTTTGCTCCAACACCCCGGCCCACTCAGGGTGTACCATGAGGTCGCGGCGGCATTGGCCGCGCTCAAATATGCCTGCTCGACTCCTGTGTTTTGCGGCGGCGCTGGCGCTCGGCCTGACAGCGGCGCCAGCCGACGTCCGCGTGTGGCAGGATGTCCTCACCCTCCCCACTTACCAGGAGGGGCAGCCCGATCCCAATCCGCCCTTCGACCAGTTCGCCGCAACAAAATTCAACTACCCATATACGCTGCGCGAAAATATTACCGGCCGCCGTGTGGACACCGCCTGGCGCGCCATTTACCTGGAAAACGAGTACTTGAAGTGCTCAGTGCTGCCCGACATCGGCGGCCACCTCTATACCTGCATCGACAAGCTCAGCGGGCAGCCGATGTTCTATGCCAACCCGTCGATCAAAAAGGCGCAGATCGGCTACCGCGGCGCCTGGGCGGCATTCGGCATCGAGTTCAATTTCCCGGTGTCGCACAACTGGGTTTCCATGTCTCCGGTGGATTTCTCCTTTGCGAAAAACGCGGACGGCAGCGCGTCCGTTTTCGTCAGCAACATCGACCGCCCGTACGGCATGCAATGGACGGTCGAGTTGCGCCTCGCACCCGCCTCCGCCCTGTTGGAACAGCGCGTCACCCTCTATAACCGCGGCGACGTGCGCCATCGATTCTACTGGTGGAGTAACGCCGCGGTGCGCGTGTGGGACGACTCGAACATCTGGTATCCCATGCGCTGGGCCGCCAGTCACGGTTTCACCGAAGTGGAAAGCTGGCCGGTCAACTCCGCCGGTCTCGATCTCAGTGTGATTCGCAACCAGACACGCGGTCCGGTTTCCCAGTTTGTCCACGGCAGCCGCGAACCGTTCATGGGCATCTACCATCCCACGACGCAGACCGGCGTGGCGCACTATGCCGGCTATGCCGACCTGCCCGCCAAGAAGATCTGGTCGTGGGGCGTCGATACCGACGGTCTCGACTGGCGGCGCGCCCTCTCCGACGACAACAGCGCCTACGTCGAGGTTCAGGCGGGGCTCATGCGCAACCAGGAAACCTATGCGTTCCTGGAGCCACGGCAGAGCATCCACTTCACCGAATACTGGATGCCGGTGCGCGCCATCGGCGGCGTCGCCCGCGCCAACCTCGCCGGAGTGCTCCACCTGCATCGCGAGGGGGGCAGCCTGCTGGCCGGATTCAACACCAACCGCACCGTGGCGGGCGCCAAAGTGCGGATTCTCACTGGGACGCGGCTCCTCCGGGAAGACACGGTGGACCTTGCACCGGAGCGAACCTGGGCGCTCAAAATGGCGGATGCTCCCCAGTCCCACCTCACGTTCGAATTGTGGGACGCCGCCGGCCACGCGCTGATGCGGCACACGGAGGGTGAGTACGATTGGACGCCGGAACAGGAGATCCGCACCGGCGCCCAACCGCGACCGCCGTCTGGCGGACCGCTCGAAGCCGGCGACGCTTTAGAGCGCAATGGGAACCTGCCGGCGGCCTACGATGTATACGACCGCGCCCGGCGGCAGTCGCCGGACGACCAGGCGCTCCGCGTCGCCGCGGGACGGCTGGCAGCTTCGCTGCTGCGATATGCGGATACAGTCCGCTGGCTGGAGCCGGCGCAGGCCCGCGCCACTCACGATGCGGAGATCGCCTACTATCTCGGGCTGGCGTACCAGGGGCTCGGGCGGATTCGGGATGCGCGGCTGCAATTTGAAACCACGCGGCGCATGCCGCGCTTCCGCGCTGCCGGAAACCTGAAGTTAGCCGAATTGCTGGCGCGCGAGGGCGACCTGGCGAGCGCCTCCACCTACCTGGAAGAGGCGCTCTACACGGAACCCGACGACCAGCGTGCGCGCGAAGAGTGGATCGCCGTTCAGCGCGCGCTGGGCCGGATACCGGACACGGCAAAACAACCGCTCAGCCTGTTCCTCTCCGGAGAAACCGGATCGGATGCCGAGCGCGTGCTGGCCATCGCCGCGCAGTACATGCGGCTGGGCCTGTGGCGCGAGGCTTGGACCGTGCTCGCGCGCCCCTACCCGCCAACGCCGCCGGAGCAGTCCGAACCTGGCGTGCCCTCGCCGCGGCAGCATCCCCTGGTTGCCTACTATCGCGCGTTCTGCCTGCGGAAGTTGGGAGAACCCGCTGCCGCCGATTACGACCTGGCCGCGAAGTTGCCCACGGCCTTTGTGTTCCCGCATGGCGCACAGACGCTGGAAGTGGTCGAGGCCGCGCTGCGGGAAAGGCCGCGCGACGCCACGGCCCATTTCCTGCTGGGCTCGCTGCGCATGGCCTCCGGGCTCATCGACGCCGCCCTTGACGAATGGCGGACCGCGCAGAAGTTCAACCCCGCAATTCCGGTGTTGCACGCCAACCTCGGCCGCGCCCTGCTGCGCATCAAGCGCGACGTACCCGCTGCCGCGGAAGCCTTCCGCGCCGGCCTGGTTACCGACCCGTCCAACACCGAAATCTACGCCGGGCTCAGCTCCGCGCTCGGCATCCTCGGGCGGCCGGCGGCGGAAGTGGTCGCGGCACTAGAGCGCTATCCGGATCCGCCGCGAATGCCGGCGGCGCTGGTTTACGATGCGGCGCTCAGCTACGCCGAGGCCGGGCGTTTCGACCAGGCCAAGGCAATCTTCCAAGGCCGCTTTTTCCCGCGCGAGGAGGGCGGCACCAACGTCCGGCAGGTGTGGATCCGGGTGCGCGCACTCGAAGCTCAATCCAACGCGACGCTCGGCCGCTGCCCTGCCGCACTCGCCATCGTGGATCATATCGGCGCGGAAGTCGGGCAACTCGATTTCACGCGCGACGGGCTCGATCGCTTCGTCTCCGCCGCGCCCAACCAGGCGGCTCTCGGAATCGCTGAGGCGCGTTGCGGCCGGGCCAACGCCGCGGCCCGCCGCATCCGAAGCCTGAGCGCGTCCAGCGAAGCCGACAGTCTGGTCTTCGCCTACGAACTCGCACGACAGTTGCCCGGCTTCAATGCCGCGGAGTGGACCGCGCAATTGCGGACGGCGGCTCGCCGCTGGGGCGGGCGCGGCGCCGAGTCGAGTTGGAACGCGGCCATCTCCGGCATGCTGGAACTTGACTTGGGGCGCACGAAAGAAGGCCGGGCCCTCATCGAGCCCGCGCTGCTGCTCCCAGACCGCGGCCTGGCCCACCATTTGGGCCGCGAAGCGCTGCGCAGCATCGCCGCGAAACCATGAGTCAACGCACTTCTTTGACTTATCAAAGGAACTTTTGGTGGACTTGGATCGGTTCGAGCTATCGCCTAGATTATTGAATTTTGCGTAGATACTATATCCCAAGCGGTTCAAGCCACCTAACCGAGAGATACGCTTTGGGTTGGACGAAAGTAGTAGGCCCACTCTGGGTCTTCGAAAACAGTTCGTTAAAACGAGACAACCAGTTCACTCTGCGGCTGATCGACTGGTCATCGAGTTAGCTTCCCGAGGGCGTGACGCGCTTCTCGGGTGCGCATCGGAGGGTTACACCACCAGCGGCTCCGAGGCGGAGACATTTTGACATTGTCCGAGCTGTGCAACTTATACCCGAGTGCAACTCTTGCATGCCACGGAGAAGATCCGGAAAGAGCCCTGTTCGGCCTCCAGATCACTGAAATAGCAGAATTCATGCGGCCGGCAACCGAACAGCGATTCCAGCGGAATGGACTTTTTCTCACGCTACGCCAGCTCGATTCGCCATTGGCCTTCGACTTGCTAAACCAACATTATGAATCGATCACTCAAATTTGTCGTTCCTGCCCTCACAGTTTGGACGCTGCTTTTTGGCGTGGGACAGTTGGGAGCTGCTCAGGACCCTCAACCGGCACCCGACAATACCAAAATGAACAAGCGTGATCGGGCCCCATCGCAACCGACCGCGGACCAGGCGAAAGAGACCTCTGCCGATCGGGACACCATGCAAAAGATCAGAAAAGCGATCATGGCTGACAAATCGCTCTCGACCTACGCTCACAATGTCAAGGTCATTTCCGAGCACGGCAAAGTCACGCTCAGAGGACCTGTCCACACGGAAGAAGAGAGCCGGAACATCGCAGCTAAGGCAACCGAAGTAGCCGGGGTCGGGAATGTCGTAAATCAACTTTCTGTTAAAGGCGACAAGACTCCCCGAAAGTAACCACAAGCCGCCTGAAAACGGCATGAACCTCAACTCACGAAAGGAAGTGATAACATGGCTGGAAAGAACACGGCGGTATTCGGAATTTTTAAGTCTCTGCCGCAGGCCGGGCATTGCGTAGATTCATTAGTTGCCGACGGCTTCAAAAGCGATGACGTGTCGATGTTGGCGCCGGATCAGAGAACAACTAAGGAGTTGGCAGCCGAGAAGAATACCAAGGCCCCAGAGGGCACCACCGCGGGTGTGGTGGCCGGGGGTGCACTTGGAGGAACTCTTGGTTTGCTGGCCGGTATCGGCGCTCTTGCCATCCCGGGCCTCGGGCCTTTTATCGCAGCGGGGCCGATCATGGCGGGACTTGCGGGCCTGGGTGTTGGCGCCGCGACCGGTGGTCTTATTGGCGCTCTGGTCGGAATGGGAATTCCAGAGTACGAAGCGAAACGCTACGAAGGCCGAGTGAAAGACGGAGGGATATTACTGTCTGTTCATTGCGACGACTCTAATTGGGTAGGCAAGGCTAAAGACATTCTCAAAAATGCCGGAGCTGAAGACATCGCTTCAGCCGGGGAGAAGGCTATCAGTACACACGGCGTCGAGGTGCACCCGGGAGAGGGAGTTCGCCCTTCTCCGACTTCATCGGCTGCATACAGAGATCCAGCAGAACGCGGTCCAAAGGTCAGGTAAGTAAACGGGCGCAATCCCCATTGCGCCCGTATTCTGCCCTTACTACCTTGCGCTTTCGCGGATGGTACGCGCGCCGGACCCGACCCTGGTTAGTGCCACTTTCAGTTTTCACTCAGTCCCATCCGCGGCTAGTGTGAAAACGAAAGTAGAACCTGCCTGGGTGTTCGATTCGACCCAAATTGTTCCGCCATGGGCTTCGACAATCTTTTTGCAAATCGCGAGACCAAGGCCGATGCCTTGATGGACGCCGCCGTGGAGTCCTTGGAAAGGCTGAAATATTTGATCCTGGTACTTCAGCGGAATACCAATTCCGTTGTCGCTGATGGCGAATCGCCACCGGTCTCCGTCTCTGGCAGCCGTTATTTCAATACGAGGGAGGGCCGTTGCACGATAGTCGAGAGCATTACTCAGCAGGCAGCGAAAGAGTACGCTGAGTTGCCCGTGAATTCCGCAGAGGCGCGGCAACGCGTTGTACTGAATGGTCGCGCCTGTCTCGCGAATTTGCACCTGCAAAGTGGCGAGAGCGCCTTGGAGCGCGATCTCGACGGGTATTGGCCCGGATGAGGGGCTCTCGGGCATCAGGGCCATCGAGTAGCTTGCCAAGGATTTCGCGAGATTGTCGATTCGTGTCACGCCCTCAAACACCTCCTTTAAAAGAGCCCTTGCCTGCTCATCGAAGCGATCGTCCCACCCTTCAGACAGCAAGGCGGCCGACGTGGCAATAACGCGAAGAGGGGCGCGGAGATGGTGAATGGCGGTGTCTAAGAAGCGCTGATATTCCCGAACTGATACTCGATCTTCAATAGAGTGTTGGGGTGACATGAATGTCTCCAAAGGAAGCCAAAGCAACACGGATGGCTCAGCAGGCCGACACTGTCTTGGTCCTGCGTGCGACATCCTTGAGGCGGTTGTGAAGAGTTCGGAGACTGACTCCGAGAATCTCCGCAGCCCTTGTTCGATTGTTCTTTGTGTGCTTTAAGACTAGTACGATGTATGCTTCCTCGAGTTGCTGCATCTTTGGTCCAACCCGAAATTGGATCGAATCCTCGGATTCCACACCGGCTGCTGGCCTGCTGATTGCCGCCATGTTGCCAAGATGTGCTTCCTGGGGCAAATGCCTCGACAGAATCAGTCCCTCGCCAGCTACAATCACGCAGCGCTCAAGCACGTTCCGTAGCTGCCGGACATTTCCGGGCCAGGACGAGTTCTGGAATCGTGCAAGGACCTCCGGATGCAGCCCGCCGACACGGCAATCATGCTTCCGATTCAAGTTCATCAGCAGGGCATCGCAGATCGCGGGAATATCCTCTTTCCGGTCGCGCAGAGGCGGCAAAGCGATGTGGAAGACATTGAGCCGGTAGTAAAGGTCTTCGCGAAGATGTTTCTCGATAATCGCCTGTTCAGGCGCGCGATTGGTCGCGGCGATCACGCGAACTTGGACGGCCAATTCTGTCTTCCCCCCCAGACGCCGCACGTTGCCTTCTTCGAGTACACGCAAAAGTTTGGCCTGGGTTCCGATGGGCATGTCGCCGATCTCATCGAGAAAAACCGTGCCGTTATGGGCTTGCTCGAAACAGCCGGCATGCCGCTCCACTGCTCCTGTGAAAGCGCCCTTTTCATGACCAAAGAGTTCGCTTTCGATCAGGCTCTCGGGCAAGGCAGCGCAGTTGATGGCAATAAAAGGGCCGCCAGCGCGAGTACTGATGCGGTGCACCGCGCGAGCCACCAGTTCCTTCCCGGTCCCGCTTTCCCCTGTGATCAGCACCGATGCCGATGTCGGGGCGACTTGGCTGATCAACGAGTATACCTGGCGCATGACCGGGGAGCCGCCGACCAGATCTCCCAGCACGCCCTGAAAGCTCAACTGGCGCTGAAGAAGGCTGGTTTCGTCGATCAAGCGCTTCTGCGTGGCAGCGCGTTCCAGCAGAACTCGCAGGATGTTCGGCTGCACAGGCTTCTCCAGAAACCAGAACGCCTTGAGATCGTGAACAATAGAGATCGCCTTCTCAATGTTTCCAAAGCCGGTCAAGACGATCGTGGGAGTGGTGTCACCCCCGGCCTGGAGGCCTCGGAGCAGTCCGAACCCGTCCATCCTGGGCATCATCAAGTCGGTTACGATGACATCTGCGGGAGACTTGGCCTGCGCTTCCATTGCTTCCTGTCCATCGGAAGCTGTCTCGACCGCGAATCCCAGCGCAGCAACCATTTCCGCCAGCAACTGCAGTTGTGCGTCTTCGTCGTCTACCACTAAAACGCGGATAGAGTTTTCGTAAGACATGATGATCAGTCTACTCCGCCGGGCAACATAGCGCCAGCGCCAGAGCGGGCAATTCCGCACTCCTGGCTGGATCGGGGAGACGCACAAAACTAGCAGGTTTGGCGGGCTTGGCCGCGCGCTTCTTTTTTGCCGTAATCAGCCGAGACATTGATTCGTCCCTGGGCGTATACTGAAAATCAGGGGCACGCTTTGGCGTGAAAAATGTGTTATGTCCATCTGGGATGACGTTCTTGAAAAACCGGCTCATCGGGGCCATTTCGTCCAACTGTATTCCGATCTGCGGCCACTCGCCCGTAACGTTGGGCGCTATCTCGCGCAGGGCTTGAGGCGCGGCGACCCGCAACTGGTAATCGCCAGCCGAGAGCACAGTGAAGCGTTCTGCCGCGAAATAGAAGCTTTCGGAATTGACCCGGAGACTGCCCTGGAAAGCGGCGGTCTACTTCTCCTCGACTGTCGAGAAACTCTAACTCAGTTTATGATGAACGGCCAGCCAGATTGGTTTCGCTTTAAAAGCACGTTAGAAGAAGCGATTCACCGGCTCCGGCCCATGGGACATGGCGCCACGCTTAGGGCTTATGGCGAAATGGTGGGCCGACTTTGGACAACGGGCCAATACTCCGCGGCAATCGCGCTGGAGGGTTTTTGGAATAAGCTTCTTTGCGCTTTGAACTTCAACCTCTTCTGCGCCTACCCGATCGATATTTTTGACAAGGAGTTCCAGATGAATGGCGTGGACGCGATATTGTGCGATCACACACATCTGATGCCAACCGGCGACGATGGGAAGCTGGCTGAGGCGCTAACTCTTGCTTTGGGCGAAATACTGGGAATCAAGTCGGACGAGGTCCAGCGGCCGATGGCAGCCAACTATCGGCCATCGTGGGGCGTGGTTCCGAAGGCCGAAGGCACAATCCTCTGGATCAGGAAAAATCTGCCGGGCAAGGCGGGAGAGATCCTGCGGCTTGCCCGGCACCATTACCATGCATCGCAGTCCGCAGTTTGTGCATAGACCACGCGCCCTGCAAACCCTTCGCCGTTTCGTTACAAGCGGATGGCCACTCGCGGTGTATGTTCTGTTTGGACCATGGCGTGCTGAGCTCAGGTCTCGCATACCCAATGATTTTCGAATTCTTGGAGATTTTATGCCAACCTTTCCTAACGCAGCCAGCGCCGCAAGTTTGCAGGTGCCTTTGAATCGCGACATTTTCCTTCGCACGCTGATCCGCGAGCTGTCTGGGACTTTAGAGGACGTGGTGGGGCTCGAAGCCGCGGCCGGTTATATCAGCGTCGTCGGGCAAAATGTCGGAGAACAGATTAACCGGGACTATCGGGCGGCATTCCGCATCGACCGGCTGACCCGGCAACAGGTGTCGCAGGTCCTTGTCGATCTGAAACGCAGGATTGAAGGCGAGTTTTACATCATTGAGGAGAGTGAAGACAAGGTAGTGCTGGGCAACCGCCGTTGTCCTTTCGGGGATAGAGTCATTGGTCGAGACTCAATGTGCATGATGACTTCGAATGTGTTCGGAGCTATCGCTGCTGACAATTTGGGTTACGCGAAAGTCGAGCTTCAGGAAACCATCGCCGCGGGCAACCTCGGTTGCCGGGTTGTGGTGTACCTTACGCCGACACCCGAGGCGCAGACCGCCCACGGTCGAGAGTATTTCCGGGCCCGCGACTAAATGGAACCAGATCCGTTCCGGCAGTTGTACGATATTCTTCCCGAACCGATATTGCTGGTGCGGAGCGACGGGGTGTTGCTTTCGGCGAATGCCGCCGCTACGGAACTTCTGGGTTGCCCGGCATCGGGATTGATAGGAAAGACGCTTCGCGAGATCACCCTGGACACGGACGACAAACTCAGGCGCCTCTTCAAGACCTGGGAGCGCAGTCGTAAGCTCTTGCCTGGACGCCTGGTGTTTTGCGTGGATGGCTGCACGACCGTCGATTGCCAAGTTGAAGGGGGAGTATGTGCTCCCGCAAGCGAGCGGGCGCCGGGCTCTTTGGTCTTACGGTTGTCTGAAAAAGCGAAGGCGTCGTCCGCTTTTCGCGCGCTGACCAGACGCATCGAACAGCTGAACACCGAGATCATGGTACGGCGGCGGAGCGAGGCCATTTTGCACGGCCACAGGGAGTGGCTCCGCGCGATTCTTTCGAGCATCGGTGAAGGTGTTCTCGCCACGAATGCGGCGGGCGAAATCACTTTCCTGAATCCAGTAGCTGAGGAACTAACGGGCTGGAAAGAATCGGAGGCGAAAGGCCGCCCTGTCCAGGAGGCCTTTAGGGTTGTGAATAGAATCACGAGAGAACTCCTTTGCAACCCTGTCTCCGAAGTCGTGTTGGAAGGGAGGACCACCATCTTAGAAAGTCAGGCACTGCTCATCGCTCGCGAGGGGAGGGAGCGGCTCGTCACGGGCCGCGGCACTCCCTTACATGACGAGGGTGGGGCTATCTCCGGCGCCGTTCTGATCTTTCGCGACGTCACGGAGCAGGGCTTGGCCGCCATAGCTCTAGCCGCCAGTCAGGAGCGGCTCCGCGTGACCCTGAAGAATGCACCGGTATTTCTCTATACCGCCGACCGGGACCTTCGCTATACCTGGATCCAAAGGCCTCATGCAAGCATTCCGGTCGAGGAACTGCTTGGAAGAAGGGACGACGAGATCTTCGCTCCAGAGGAAGTTCGGGAGCTCATCGAATTGAAACAACGGGTTCTCGACCGCGGTGCCGGTGAGCGAAAGGAGATTACGCTCAACGTCGGTGCGAGCCTGGAGGTATACGACATGACGGTGGAACCGCTTTTAAGCGATGGCGCGGTCCTCGGCGTGACGGTTGCCGCTTTGGATGTTACGAAACGGGCGCGCGCGCAGCAAGCCCTTCGAAGCAGCGAACTGCACTTTCGGGAGCTCGCCAATTCTATGCCCCAGATGGTCTGGGAGGCGCGCCCTGACGGGTATCTCGACTATTATAACGAGCGTTGCTACGAGTTCACCGGTTTTCCGCGGGAAGAAGGCGGAGATCGAAGTTCGAGGCCTATCCTTCACCCGGAAGATAGGCAGTACTGTTTCGATACTTGGTACGGTGCGGTTTACTCCGGCCAACGCTATGAGATCGAGTATCGCTTCTGGGACCGCGTTACGGAGCGCTACCGGTGGTTCCTGGGCCGAGCGTTACCGGTCAAGAACGCAGAGGGCGAGATCACCCGATGGTTCGGCACTTGCACCGATATCGACGATCAGAAGCGTGTAATGGAGGAACTGAGACAGGCAAACGAGGGGCTGCAACAATTCGCGTATTCGGCGAGTCACGACCTGCAGGAGCCTCTCCGGATGATCGCGATATACAGCCAACTCCTGGGCCGCAAGCTTGAGAATGAGTCCGACGCGGAGATCGCGGAATATCTCAGTTATACAATTCAGGGAGCGCGCCGTATGGAAGCCCTCGTCCGGGACCTGCTGGCGTATACCCAAGCTGGAGCCACAGGCGTCTCCGGCGACTTGAACGAGGTGGATTGCAGGACTGCTCTCGAAATCGCGCTTGAGAATCTCCAGCTGAGTATTGAAGAGACCGACGCACAGATTGTGGGCACTGACTTACCCCTTGTCTGCGCGGATAAGATTCACGTGGTTCAGCTCTTTCAGAACCTGATTGGAAATGCACTGAAGTATCGCAGCGGGCAACAGCCGCGGATCAATATAACGGCCGTGCGCCGGGAGGCCGAGTGGGAATTTTCCGTGTCCGATAATGGCATCGGCATTGCAGAGCAATACCATGGCCAAATTTTCGGCGTCTTCAGACGGCTTCATCCGCATCACCCCTCTCCGGGGACGGGCATTGGACTGGCGATCTGCAAGAAAATTATCGAGCGCTACCGCGGTCGCATCTGGGTGGAATCGACAGAGGGCCAAGGCTCCACATTTCACTTCACGCTTCCTGCCGGCCACCCGCCGGAGAGTG
The DNA here is from genome assembly GCA_025361425.1 of Candidatus Solibacter sp. Lineage (GTDB taxonomy): Bacteria > Acidobacteriota > Terriglobia > Bryobacterales > Bryobacteraceae > Solibacter. The sequence continues at coordinate 49,270 of JANYAH010000110.1, forward strand.
TATAGGATTCTTGAACATGAGTAACGGCCAAGCCCGCTGGGAAGAAGAACCTGATTTCCTACTGATCGCGGAAGACAACCCTGCCGACGTCCACCTGATTCGGTTGGCGCTGAAGCGCCATGGTATCTCTTGCGAGATTTGTGTTGTCCAGGATGGCGAGAGCGCGGTACGCTTTATCGAGCAGACGGAAGCGGATGCTTTTGCGCGGTGTCCCACGCTAGCGGTTCTTGATCTGAATCTTCCGAAAGTCGGCGGCGATCGAATTTTGCAACGTTTACGTGAATGCTCTAAATGGATTCATGTGCCGGTTATTGTGATCAGCTCCTCCCTGTCCCACTTAGATCGCGCGACAGCGATCAACCTAGGCGCATCTGCCTATTTCTCCAAGCCAACTGACCTGGAGCAGTTCCTGGAGCTTGGAGCACTGATCAAGAACTTACTCCGACGGAAGCCTGCCGTTTAGCAGCCGCCGAGCGGCGTGAACGTGTTCGAAGCCATGGCTCAAGCCGGACACACGAAGCCGGAGACCACGCTGGGCTACATGTTGCTCGATGTTTCACGGCGCGAGAAGGCGGCGCTAGACATTCAGCAGCGACAGTGGCGGACGCAACTTGTCGAGATAGCGAAGGGTCAGAGGCTCCATTTCCGGAACGGTCTCGAAAGGGATGAAGCTGGCGGTCGAGTCCGCAAGGAACGAGCAGGGCCAGCGTGCCTACAAGGTGAAGTAGGCCGGCGGAACGCCCAGCTCACCGCCGCCGCCCTGCTTGGGTGCCGGCTTTATTACGGTAACGGGAGACCACAGCTAGGCAACTGGGACCGGGTTGATTACCCACGAAGCGCCGTTACGAAGCTTGCCAGCGATCCCGCTGCGCTTCTTTTGGCCGTACACTACTCCGTGCGCTGGTTCTTCATCGATGGGATCGCGTGACACGTGCTGGTTCAGCGACCGGGCATGTGCCGCGGTGATCGCTGCCAAGCCATAGCCAGCGTAGTTACGTCTGGCATCACCTGGCGGACGCCCGTCTCGGAGCATAACGGACTCCAGAGCTACGGAGAGTTCCTCGTCCTTGAACGCAGTAGACGAGATGGAGGCGTTGCCGTGCTCATCCCAATCAACCCACGTGCGCGGAATCCGGCGAAACAGTCTCTCCTCGTCCGCTATGCTCGGATCATCCTCAAAGGTGCGGGCTGTCATTCTGCTATGGTGAACGGCTACACCAGATTGGCGATTATAGGAATGAGCAGCACCGTGTTCTCAGGGAGAGGGTGCTCAGTCTCCTCACCGGTCACTCGATTTCGGCAGTAAAAAAACGGCCGTTCACCCCGATCGAAGACAACTTCGAGGAGTGGCTGGCCGAAGTCTTGCCGCCGTCTGCACGTGGATCTGCAGCCAGCGGTCAGGATCAGTGCTTCTGCTGCCTACCTGGTCGCCCGTCGCTGCCTTTGCTGGCATCGCCGGTGGACACTGTGCGGCTGATATCGGACCTGCCCGCGGCGGCGCGAGATGCTGCCGCGGCCTCGCGCGCAGCCCGGCGGGAACAAATGCAGGCTCCAGCCTTTCGCGCGGTCGCGATTTCCGCGATGACGGCCCATGGCTCGGGAGGTGTGGTTGAGCGCGGCGGTGATGAGGGCACTGCCGGCAGGGATTGGGGATCGCTGATTCACGCGCTGCTCGATTATTCCGTCGTGAACCTCGCCTGTTCCGCCGAGGACCTTGCAGCCGTGGCCCGCTGGCAAGCGGCGCGGCTCGGCGCGGTTACTGGCGGACGTTCCGGCAGCGCTCGATGCGGTCGAGCGCGTGCACGCATCGGCGCTGTGGGAGCGCGTGCGCCAAGCGGAGGAACGCCACACTGAGGTTCCGCTCGCCGCCCGGATGGACGGGGACCCCGTGTCCTTGGCCCGCGGCATCGTTGATCTCGCGCTGAAATACCCCGACGGATGGCACATCGTCGACTACAAGACCGACTTCGCGCCTGTCGCTCAACTTGTCGAAATGTACGGCGAGCAGGTCCGCACTTACGCGGCTCTGTGGCAGAAGACCACCGGTGAACGGGTTGTCTTTGCCGGCCTATATTCGGTGCGGGAACTGGAATTGACCTGCGATGTCCGAGACGCTGTCCGAGGCGCCTGAATCCGGCATTTGTGATCTACCAGCGAACAGGAGCAGAAATCACCTAATGCCTTTCCAAACTAGTGGAGTGCGTCATGCAGAATGCCGATTATCCAAGGCCTTGCGGGCGCGTTTGACCTTCTCCAGGATATCGGCTGCTTTCGCGGTCCAAATGAACGGCTTGGGGTGGTCGTTGTGCTTGTCGATGTAGGTGCCGATGGCCGTGATCGGTTCCTCGACATCGCGGAAGACGCCTCTCCGCAAGCGGTTTTGAGTCAGGTCCCGGAAGAAGCGTTCCACCCTGTTCAGCCACGAACTGCTGGTCGGCGTGAAGTGGATATGGAAGCGCGGATGACGGGCCAACCACTTCTGCACTCTCGGATGTTTGTGAGTGGCATAGTTGTCCAGGATCAGGTGGAGGACTTTTTCTGAGGGCGTGACTTCGTCGATGACGCGCAAAAAGCGGAGCCACTCCTGATGCCGGTGACGATCATCGCACATTGAAATCACCGTGCCGTCGAGAGTATTGAGTGCCGCAAACAGGGTAGCCGTTCCATTCCGTTTGTAGTCGTGAGTCATGGTTCCGCAACGCCCCTTCTTGAGCGGCAAACCGGGTGGAGTCCGATCCAAAGCTTGAATCTGGCTTTTCTCATCGGCGCAGAGTACGATGGCGTGTTCCGGCGGGTTCAGATACAGCCCCAACATCACGGATCGGGCAGATCTGGCGAATCTTGCGATCGCCAACACATCATTGCTGGTGGCGGACCCCGAGGTTTTTCAGTCGCCTGAGAAATACTACGACCAAATTGTCGAAGTCGATTTGTCGACACTCGAACCCCAT
>JANYAH010000124.1 GCA_025361425.1 Candidatus Solibacter sp.
GCCGCGACCGCAGGGGAGTGGTTTGTCCTCAACCTTCCTTTACTACTTCTTCTTACCCTGTGCGGCGACGGCCTCCATCGCAGCCTTGACCTTTTCCGGATCGCCCAGATAGTAGCGATTCAGAGCCTTCATGTCGTCATCCAACTCATAGACCAGTGGCATCCCGGTGGGAATGTTCAGCTCGACGATGTCCGCCTCGCTGACGTGGTCCAGGTACATGACCAGCGCGCGCAAGCTATTGCCGTGCGCCGCGATGACCACCCGTTGGCCTCCCTGGATGGCTGGAGCGATGGTTTGGTGCCAGATCGGGAGAAAGCGTGCGACCGTGTCCTTGAGGCACTCGGTGAGCGGGAGTTCCCGCGGGCTGAGGCTCTTGTAGCGCGCATCGTGGCCGGGGAAGCGCGGGTCGTCCGCCGTCAGCTCTGGCGGCGGAATGTCGAAACTGCGGCGCCAGATCTTCACTTGGTCCTCGCCGAATTTGGCGGCTGTCTCGGCTTTGTTGAGCCCTTGCAGCGCGCCGTAGTGGCGCTCATTCAAGCGCCATGAGCGGTGGACCGGAATCCACATCAGGTCCATCACGTCGAGCGCGGTCCACAGGGTGCGGATGGCGCGCTTCAGGACAGAGGTGTAGGCCACGTCGAAGACGTAGCCTCCTTGCCGGAGTACGTGACCGGCCTCGTTGGCCTCCTGCCGGCCCTTGTCCGACAGGTCCACATCGGTCCAACCGGTGAAGCGATTTTCCTTGTTCCAGGTGCTTTCGCCGTGGCGTAAGAGTACGAGTTTCTTCACTGACGGTACGCCTTTCTGCCGGGGAATACGGCCGACGCTCCGAGGCGCTCTTCGATGCGCAGCAACTGGTTGTACTTACAGATACGGTCGGTACGGCTGGCCGAACCGGTCTTGATCTGGCCGGCGTTGGTGGCCACGGCGAGATCTGCGATGAAGGGATCTTCGGTTTCACCCGAGCGGTGCGAAACCACGGCGGTATAACCGGCGTTGGCCGCCATCTGCATGGCTTCCAGGGTTTCGGTGAGAGTGCCGATCTGGTTGACCTTGATGAGGATCGAATTGGCGACGCCGCCTTCAATGCCGCGGACGAAGATCTTCGGATTGGTGACGAACAGATCGTCGCCCACCAGTTGGATCTTCTTGCCGAGGGTATCGGTCATCAGTTTCCAGCCCGCCCAATCGTTCTCCGCCATGCCGTCTTCAATCGAGATAATGGCCGGATACTGGCGCACCCAGTTGTCCCAGAACTGCACCATCTGCTCGCTGGTACGCTCGCTCTTGTCGGACTTCTTGAAGATGTACTTGCCGTCCTTGAAATATTCGCTGGAGGCGGGGTCCAGGCAGATGCCGACGTTCTCGCCAGGCTTGTAGCCCGCCTGCACGATGGCTTCGAGCACGCTCTCAATGGCCTCTTCGTTGGATTTCAGCATGGGGGCAAAGCCGCCCTCGTCGCCGACGGCGGTGGAGTAGCCCTTCTTGCCGAGAACCTTTTTCAGCGTATGGAAGACCTCGACGCCCATGCGCAGGGCCTCGCTGAAACTGGGCGCGCCGAAGGGAGAGATCATGAATTCCTGCACGTCGACGGAGTTATCGGCATGCGCGCCGCCATTGATAATGTTCATCATGGGCACGGGCAGAGTATTGGCTCCGGCGCCGCCGAGGTAGCGATATAGGGGGGTGCGCTGGGCCACGCTGGCCGCGCGGGCCGTCGCCATGGAGACCGCCAGGATGGCGTTGGCGCCGAGGCGTCCCTTGTTGGGGGTGCCGTCGAGCGCGATCATCGCGCCATCGATCTCACCCTGCTGCGTGGCATCCTTGCCGTGTAAGGCGGTGGCGATCTCGCCGTTGATGTGACTTGCCGCCTTGAGGCTGCCTTTGCCGAGGTAACGCGCCTTGTCGCCGTCCCTCAGTTCCACGGCTTCGTGCTCACCGGTGGATGCGCCGGATGGCACCGCGGCGCGTCCCATACTGCCGTCGGCGAGATAAACATCCGCTTCCACAGTGGGATTCCCGCGGGAATCCAGAATTTCTCTTCCAATTATTTTTACAATCGTCATTACAGTATTACTCCTTAAAAATCGTTTGCCGGCGGGGTTCAGTCGCCGACCACGGTGACACCGAGTTCGGTCACGGTGTACCCGCTGGCCCGATCGGCTTCGGGATCGAAGCCAATGGAGCGCAATTCGGGAATCTTGACGCCGGTGTTGACTATCGCCCGGCGGATGCGGCTATAGCGGCCGATTTCCACGCCGGGCATCAGAATCGAATATTCCACTTCACAATAACTGTGCACCCGCACGCCGGGCGAGAGCACGCTGTGCAGCACCCTTCCACCCGATACGATACATCCGGCGCTCACAATGGAATCCAGCGCGAGCCCCATACGGCGGCCCGTCTGGGCGAAAACGAATTTGGCCGGCGGCTGTTGCGTAGCCTTGGTGCGGATAGGCCAGCCCTGGTCATACAAATTGAATTCCGGAGTGACCGACACCAGGTCCATGTTGGCCTCGTAGTAGGCGTCGAGTGTCCCTACATCCCGCCAGTAGCGCGACTGTTTGGCGTTGATGTCGCGGAAATCGTAGGCTATCACGCGGCAGCGCTCCAAAAGGCGGGGGATCACGTCCTTGCCGAAATCGTGACTGGAGTTCGGGTCCTGTGCGTCTTCGTGCAAGGCGCGCAGCAGGACGCCGGTATTGAAAATATAGATACCCATGGAGGCGCTGACCATGGAGGCGTCGAACCGCGAGCGGGCGGGACGACTGTGCTGCGGCTTTTCCTCAAAACCGGTCACCTGATAATCGGTGGCGATGTCCAGGACGCCGAATCGGCCTGCCTCCGCGGGCGGCACCTGGATGGTAGCCAGGGTGATATCGGAGTGGTGGGTACGATGCCAGGCCAGCATTTCGCCATAGTCCATCTTGTAGATGGAATCGCCGGAAAGGATGAGGGTGGCTTCGGGGGACTCGGCTTCGATGCTTTGAAAATTCTGAAACACGGCGTCGGCGGTGCCCTGGTACCAGTCCTCATGTACCCGTTTCATGGGGGGAATCACCTCAATGTACTCGCCTAGATCGGGGGAGAGGATTCTCCAGCCGTCGCGGATGTGGCGCGCCAATTCGAGGGATTTATACTGTGTTAGGATTAGGATTCGACGAACGTCGGAGTTGATGCAGTTAGAGAGCGTGAAGTCGATGATTCGATAAGCTCCCCCGAAGGGCACGGCGGGTTTCGCGGTGTCACGAGTCAGGGGGTAGAGCCGCTCTCCGGCGCCGCCCGCCAGGAGGATCGCTAATACATTTTTCATTTCAGCCTAAATCCCTGAAAAGAAACGGTATTTCGAAAATTCGGACGGTTCTCCTGAACGACGTCGGAAATTTGGGCTTGACTTTATTTGTCAAAAACCTATGATAACAGTACCTCTTGTGCGAAGTGTAGGAATTTACGGACCGCGCGATCACTGTGGTGGTCTGGGTTCGGACAATCCAATGCAGCGCATGAGAATTCCAGGTCCGGTTGGGAGGTGTATTTCGTTTGGCCGAAGTAAAACTTCAAGAGGGTGAAACCCTTGAAAACGCCCTTCGCCGCTTTAAGCGCAAGGTCCAGCAAGAGGACATTATTAAGGAAGTGAAACGTCACTCCTTCTACCTCAAACCGGGTGAAAAGCTCAGGGTCAAGCAGGCATTGGCCCGCAAACGAAACCGGAAGAAGTCACGCCGGGAAGTTGAATAGCGCACCAGAACCCAGGGTAAAGGTTCAGGCGGGGCAGTCTGCCCCGCCTGAACCCGACAATTTGTTCAAGTTGTTAACGGGGAACAGGCCATGCCGGAGTTTCAGGACCGCAATCTCAAATGCGTGGATTGCAGCGCGGATTTTGTATTCACCGCGGGAGAACAACACTTCTTCCACGACAAAAATTTCAAGAATGAGCCCAAGCGATGCAAGGCCTGTAAGACCAAGCGCCAGGGTTCTTCCGGACCCGGTTTTACCAAAACCGAAACCACGACGGAATGTTCGCAGTGTGGCCGCGAGACCACGGTTCCATTTAAACCGACACAGGGGCGTCCGGTCTACTGCCGCGAATGCTTCCTGAGCCGAAAAGCCGCTGGCGCCGCCGGCGGATAGAGTTCCGCCTCCCACCCTTTTTGCAGCCTTCGGCATGTCCTTGGTGGGACAGACTTTCGGTTTGTGTCGTCCGTCAAACTAGCCAGGAATGACAGACCACACCCGGCGATGGTCTTCCTACCAACTAGCCATCCAACGTGTCGCGGACTTTTTGCGCCAGTTGCATCGGCGTAAAAGGCTTGTGGAGGAAGGCGGTTCCATGCTGAACACCCTCCTTCAAAACCACGTCCTGGGTATGACCGGACACGAAGACGACTTTCAACTCGGGGCGTAGTTTGAGGGCGGATTCGGCGAGTTCGCGCCCGCCCAGTTCCGGCATCACCACGTCGGTCACCAGCAGATCGATTTTGCCCGGGTGGGTCTCGAAAAGCGTCAGCCCCTCGCGTCCGTTGCGGGCCTCAATCACCACGTACCCGCGGGACTCCAGGACTGCGCGTATCAGGGCGCGAACCGCATCTTCGTCCTCGGCCAGCAGAATGCTCTCGGTGCCCTTGGGCGCCGCGGCGAGCCCCGCGGGCGGGGACACACGCTGCGGGCCGGCGGCGGCCACCGCCGGCAGCAGGATACTGAAACAGGTGCCGTGTCCCACCTCGGACTGGCAGCGGATGGCGCCGTCACTTTGTTCCACGATGCCCAGGACCGTGGCCAAACCGAGGCCGGTTCCCTTGCCGGATTCCTTGGTGGTGAAGAAAGGCTCGAAGATGTGCTGTTGCATTTGGGCATCCATGCCCACGCCGGTGTCGCGCACGGCCAGCATCACGTAGCGGCCGGGCGGCAGGTCTTGCTCGCGCGCTTCGGCCTCCGCCAGGGACAGGTTGGCGGTATGAATGGTCAGCGTACCGTCAGCCGGCATGGCGTCTCGCGCATTCAGCGCAAGGTTCATGATGGCCCGGCCAATTTCGCCGGGGTCGGCAAGCACCTGCCAGAGATGGAGTGCGCAGTCGATCACCAGATGGATCCGTTCGTCCACCAGGCGGCGCAACAGGCGGTCGAAGTCGGCCACGATCAGATTCAGGTCGATTACCTTGGGTTGCAGGACCTGACGCCGGCTGAAGGCCAGCAACTGCTTGGTGAGGGTGGCGGCGCGGTCACCGGCGGCCTTGATTTCCCGCACCTGCTGGAGGGCTTCTTCGTTCCCTGCGAGAGTGTCCAGAAGCAGGGCGCTATAGCCGATAATGGCCGTGAGCAGGTTGTTGAAATCGTGAGCGATTCCGCCGGCCAGCCGGCCGATGGCCTCCATCTTCTGCGCCTGGCGGAGACGCTCCTCACTTCTGCGCAGCGCCTCGGCGGTGTGCTTGCGCTCGCTGACGTCCTCCACGGCCAGCAGAATCATTTTGAGCTGTTCGATGCGGCCGCCGCCCAGTACCAGGGATCTGTGCCCGATGCCGGGAAAGTCGCGCTCCGTTTCGAAGTCCTGGAAAGAGATTCCGCCATGAACCAGAACCGCCAGCCCTTCTCGCAGGGCCGGAATATCCCAAGGGCCATTGGACAGTGAAAAAACCATGCGGCCTTCGGTTTCCAGGGAAGACACTTGAAACAGCCGGTAGAACGCCCGGTTCGCCATCTTAATGCGCAAATGCATATCGAGCACGAGCAGGGGCTGGCGGACGGTCTCGACAATCGACATGGCGAAATCGCGCGCCTTGGCGAGCGCCGCGTTCTTGGCCTGCAGTTCGTCGTTGACGGTGATGAGCTCTTCGTTGGTGGACTGGAGTTCTTCCTTGGCAGTCTCCAATTCCTCGTTCAAGCTTTGCAACTCCTCGTTGGTGGAGAGCGCCTCCTCGGTGCTATTCTGGCTTTCTTCCCGCGCGAGCTGGTGCTCTTCGATGACTGCCAGGAACCTCTGATTTGCATCCGCCACGTCCAGTTTCAGGCGGGCGATCTGACGATCTTTAGCGTCGTCCCGTCCACCAGCGGGGGAAGGCGTGGCCGACGGTTCCACCTGGCGGGCGGCGGGCACGGGTTCGAAAAGTATCAGCAGCGAGTTTTTGTGTCTAGCGTGAAGGGGCACCACCTCCACGTTCACTTCTCCGGATTGCCCGTCGCGATCGAAGGGGATGTGATCCTGCCGCGCAGGCTCGCCAGAGCTCTGCACCTGGTGGGCCAACTTTTGCACTTCCAGGAACAGACTGGTCTCCGGGATTAGCTTGAGGAGATTGAAGCTCACCTTGCCGGTGGGCAGCGAGAGAAAAGAACTGGCGTTGCCCCGGATCTCCAGGACCTCCAACTCTTCGTCCACCACTACTCCGGCGGGGCTGTACCTGGAGAGCAGAATGCGATCGACTTCCTGGCGCACATCGACAGCGTTCCCCGATTCCACCGACGGCTCCGCGGCGGCTTTTTTCCCCGCCGGCAGGTTGCCGAAGGCGGTACCGGATCCGGTGCGGAACGGATACGGCTTGCGCGCGGTTGCCCGCTTGGCATAGATCCGGTTCTCCCGGTCCACTTCCGAAAACAGGTCGGGGAACGCCGCCGTTTCCGATACCCCCAACATGAGAAACCCGTTTAACTTCAACGCGTAATGGAACAGCGGGATGATGTTCTTCTGCACGCTTGACAGGTAGATCAGCACGTTGCGGCAACTCACCAGATCCAGCTTGGAGAACGGCGGATCGGCGAGCAGGTTGTGGCGCGTGAAGACGCACATCTCGCGGAGGTCCTTGTTGATCTGGTAATGGCCTTCCGACTTGGTGAAATAGCGGTTCAGGCGTTCCGCGGAAATGTCCGCCGCAATGTTTTCGAGGTATCTGCCGGCACGCGCCTTCTCGATGGATTGCACGCTAATATCCGAACCGAAAATCTGGATTGGAAAGGACGCGCCGGTCTGGTTGAGAAATTCGACCAGGGAGATGGCAAGGGAGAAAGCCTCCTCTCCGCTAGCGCACCCTGGCACCCAGACGCGGATGGGCGCGTTGGCCGGACGGCCTTGCAGGATGCGCGGATAGATCAGCTTCGTCAAGCTCTCAAATGATGCCGGATCGCGGAAAAAACTGGTCACGGAGATCAGCAGATCGCCCTGCAGTGCGCTCACCTCTTCGGCATCGTCGGTCAGCCGGTTCGCGTACTCCTGAAGGCTGTCGATATTGCGCAAGGCCAGCCGGCGCAGGATACGGCGCTTGATGGTCTTCTGGCGATAAAGCGAAAAATCGATCCCCGTGGCTCTATGCACCGTGGCCAGGATGGCGGCGAACGGCGCTTCGTCGCCGTCGCGCATCGGTGCCTGTTTGGTGGATAAGGAATCGGCCACATACGGGTGCCGGCCCATCCTCACCAGTTCGGCGGCAATGCTTTCGGGTGGCAGCACGAAATCCACGCAGTTGGTGGCCACCGCGGCCTGGGGCATGGAGGGGAACTTCGCGGTGTACTGATCCTGAGCAAAGGTCACGCCCCCCGCGGCTTTGATGGCTTGTACGCCGGCGGAGCCGTCCGTGCCGGCGCCGGAGAGGATCACGCCGATCGCGCGGCTGCCGCACTCGTCGGCCAGCGATCGCAGGAACCGGTCGATCGGCATATGCACACCAGGCGCTTGCGTGCGCGGGGCCAGCCGGAGTACCCCCTGAGAGATGGTGAGATCGTTATTCGCCGGGATCACGTAGACGTGATTGGCTTCCACCGGCATAAGGTCGGCCGCCTCGCTGACCGGCATGGTGGTGGACCGGGAGAGAATCTCGCTCAGCATGCTTTGGTGCTTGGCGTCGAGATGTTGCACAAATACAATTGCCAGGCCTGTGTCGGCCGGCAAATCGGCAAGCAGAAGTTTAAAAACTTCCAGCCCACCCGCGGAGCCGCCAATGCCAACCACCGGGATGGTTGTCGCGCCTTGGGCCACGGGTTCGGGCGTTTCTTCGGATTCGTCAGCCCCGGGCTGCTCAGGCATTATGTCTAGATGTTAATACCATTGCGAACCGGTGTGGGTGGTTCACCCCAGATATCACCGGAAATGGCAGGCCCAGCTTGCGGGAGAAACCGTGCGGGCCGTCGAAGACTTCGCAGACAGCGCGCTCTCTGGGCGCGTCCCGGCTAAAATAGTTCTGGGAGCCGAACTCTTGAAAAAACTGCTGCTGTTGCTGCTGCTGGCTGGTGTAGCGGCGGTCATCTTGTGGGGCGTACTGCGCAAGGGCGAACCGCCGAAGGTAAACTTCGCGCGCGTGAAGCGGCAGACCCTGGTGAGCACCCTGCCGACCAACGGGAAGGCGGAGCCCTCACTGTGGCAGGCGGTGCGTGCCGAAACTGGTGGCGTAGTGAGCCGCGCGCCCGTGGAGGACGGGCAGACGGTGGCAGCGGGTACGGTCATGGCCGGCATCACCGACCCCACGCTACAGGCCGACATCGACGCCGCGCAGGCCAAACTCAACGAGGCGCGGGCCAACCTGGCGAGTCAGGAGGCCGGCGGCAAGCCAGCCGAATTCACCGGCATCGAAAACAATCTGGCACGCGCGCAGTTCGATCTGGCACAGGCGCAAAAGGTCTTCGCCAGCGTGCAGCGTTTGGTGGCACAGCACGCGGCTACCCGGCAGGAAGCCGACGCAGCGCGCGAGAAAGTACAGCAGAGCGAACTGGAAATCGCCGGGCTGGAGAAGCGCAGGCGCTCCCTGGTGTCGCCCGCCGAAGTCGCGGCGGCCAGCGCGCGCGTGAGTGACGCCGAGACGGCGCTGAAGCTGGCGCGGCAGCGCGGCGCGCTCTCTCTCGTACGCTCGCCGATGGCGGGCGTGGTCTATGGGCGGGAGGCGCGTCAGGGATCTTACCTGAATGCGGGCGACCTGGTCGCCAACGTCGGGCGCATGGATCAACTGCGCGTCCGGGTCTACGTGGACGAGCCGGAACTCGGCCGCGTCGCCGTGGGTCAACCCGTGACCATCACCTGGGACGCTCTGCCCGGGCGGCAGTGGCACGGCCAGGTGGACAAGAAACCGGTCGCCGTGCAGGCCCTGGGATCGCGCCAGGTGGGCGAAGTGGTTTGCTCCATCGTGAATGAGGGGCGCGCGCTGCTTCCCGGCACCAACGTGAATGCGGAGATCCGCACGGCGGTGGTGGAATACGCCCTGGTAATACCCAAAGAGACGCTGCGCCACGATGCCCAGGGCGACTATGTCTTCGCGCTTAAGAGCGGCGCAATTGAGCGGCGCGCGGTGAAAAAAGGCGCGTCTAGCCTCACCATGGTGCAGGTAGTGGAAGGGCTCACCGATGCGGATGCGGTGGCGCTGCCTTCGGACACGCCGTTAAAAGTTGGCGACCGCGTGGCTGCCACCATGTAAAATAGCAGCTTCATGTCTCAAACAGCAGAAGGCGCCGGCGGGCAGAAATACGCGTGGTGGCGGGAGTTGACCGGCTACCACTGGTTCGTGCTGAGCGTGGCCAGCATGGGCTGGATGTTCGATACCATGGCGCAACAGTTGTTCAACCTGGCGCGCAAACCGGCCATCAAGGAACTGTTGGGGGCGGGCGCCACCAACGCGACCATCGATCAACAGGCGGCGTGGGCGACGTCGATTTTCATGATTGGGTGGGCCATCGGCGGCGTGTTCTTCGGCGTTCTGGGCGATCGCATCGGGCGCGTCAAGACGATGACCATTACCATCCTCAGCTACACCGTCTTCACCGGCCTGAGCGTACTCTCCACCAGCGTTTGGAGCTTCAACGTGTTCCGGTTCCTTTGCGGACTGGGCGTCGGCGGACAGTTCGCGGTGGGGGTGGCGCTGGTGGCCGAAGTGGTGCCGTCGCGCGCGCGGCCGTACGCGCTCGGGTTCGTGCAGGCATCGTCGGCGATCGGCAACATGATCGCCGCCATGACCGGAATCCTGGTGGGACAGATGGAAGCCGCGGGCAGCATCACCAGCGCCTGGCGATGGGAATTTCTGGCTGGCGCGATCCCGGCGCCGCTGGCCTTCATCGTGTTCAAGAAATTGAAGGAGCCCGATTCGTGGCTCAAGGCGCGCGGCGAAAAGAAGAAGATGGGCTCCTATGTCGAATTGTTCAGCGACCCGCGCTGGCGGCGCAATGCGATTGTCGGATTCTTCCTGGCCTTCGCCGGCGTGGTGGGCTTGTGGGGCATCGGGTTCTTCAGCTACGATCTGTTCCGCCCCGTCCTGGAGCGCACCTTCGCGGCGCAGGGTCTGGTGGGCAAAGCGCTGGCCGGCAAGGTGACCACGTGGATCGGGATCACTTCCCTGCTGCAGAACATCGGCTGTTTCTTTGGCATCTACGCCTTCACCTATCTGACGCACTATACGGGGCGCAAGAAGGCCTTCGCTATCGCCTTCCTGGCCGCCATGGGCATGACCGCGTACACCTTCTGGAACCTGAAGCAGATCAGCGACATCTTCTGGATGATTCCGTTGATGGGGTTCGCGCAGCTTTCCCTGTTCGGCGGATACTCGATTTACCTGGCTGAGCTGTTCCCGACGCGGTTGCGCAGCACCGGCACCAGTTTCTGCTACAACGTAGGCCGATTTGCCGCGGCGGCGGGTCCGTTCACGCTGGGCTATCTGACCAAGGACGTGTTCGGCGGCTACGCGGAGCCGATGCGATACGCCGGTGTGACCATGAGTCTGGTCTTCCTGGTAGGCTTGGCCGCGCTGCCTTTCGCGCCGGAGACCAAGGGAAAGCCACTCCCCGAATAGCGGGGCAAACGCTGTTTGAGAATCCGTGGAACCAACGGGGGACAGACGAAAGCGTCTGTCCCCCGTTGGTGCGTAAGGGCTGGCATTTGTGGGGCGGGCGCTTTCGCCTGCCGATCGAATTTTCACAGATTCAGAAAGAGCGGAAGCAAGTCCTGCATGCCGGGAGGGCATATCAGAGCTATTCGGACCCAATTTGGCCGATTCTACAAAATTTGGAATACTGAAACGCTAAATCTACGTAAGCGCATACAAGAAAAGTATTCCATTCGGTCAATGACCGTGATATTATCAGCCCCAAGGCAGTCTCGTAACCCTGCCGGAATGCCACCGAAATTGGGGGAGGTTTAGTGAAAAAGCAATTAGCCAAGACGCTATCGCTGCTGTGCCTGCTAGCATTGCCGGCACTGACGCAAGAATTTCGCAGCACCATCTCGGGTCACGTCACTGACGCGAGCGGCGCCGCCGTACCAAGCGCAAAAATAAACGCCATAAACGTAGCCAATAACGAAACTACGTCGGCAACCACGGACGGTGCGGGTGCTTACGCCATCCCGTTCCTGCGTCCCGGCAGTTACAAGGTGACGGCATCTGCCGCCGGGTTCAAACAGTACACCCAGGCCGGGCTCACGCTGGAAGCCGCCAAAGTCAGCGGTATCGACATCCATCTGGAAGTGGGCGGCGTCAATGAGAGCGTGGAAGTGACGGCGGATGCGGTGGCACTGGATACCCAGTCGGCTACACGCTCCGCGATCATCAGCACCCAACAAGTGGCGGAAATGCCGCTCAATGCACGCAACCCGTTCATGCTGGGCGCCATGATGGCAGGCGTGACGTTCAACGGAGCGGCCATCTGGCAGCGTCCCTTCGACAACGGCGCGATGGCGCAGTGGTCGATGAACGGGGGCCGCGATTCCTCATCCGAATTCATGCTCGACGGCGCGGCCAACGAAGGCCAGATGGGCAGCAACAACGTGGCCGCCATGCCGATGGTGGATGCCGTGCAGGAATTCAACATGATGGCCAACATGTACGACTCGCAGTACGGCCACACCGGCGGCGGCATTATGAACGTGGTGCTAAAGAGCGGCACCAACCAGTTCCATGGGACCGCGTATGAGTTCCTGCGGCGTACGTCGCTGGACGCGAATACGTTTCAGAACAACGCCATCGCAAAGGCGCGCCCCACCCATTATCTGGACCAATACGGCTTCCAGGTGGAGGGACCGGTCCGCTTCCCCGGCCTTCTGAAAAAAGATGGCGCGGTAAAGCTGTTCTTCATGGGCGCGTTTGAAAATTATCGCGAAGGCACGCCCAACCCGCTGATCGTTTCCTATCCGGAAGCGGAAATGCGCACCGGCAATTTCTCGAAGCTGGTGAATTCCACCGGCCAGGCGATCACGATTTTCGACCCGTTCACCGCCACGTATGACGCCTCCGGGAATATTCTAACCGCCCGCCAGCCCTTCCCTGGAAACATCATTCCCAGTCAGCGGATCAATCCGATTGCAAAGGCACTCACTTCGTACATGCCAATGCCGAACCGCGCGGCGCCCGCCGGGTCCCGATACTCCAACGGCAACCTGTCGCTGCCCGATTACTTCGACAAGGACAAGTTTTACAACCTGGTGATCAAGTTCGATTGGAACTTCGGCGACAAGCACCGCGCATTCTTCCGTCATCTCTCGAACGACCGTACGGAAGACCGTTCCAGCAACGGCATCGACAACAAGCCGGGCACGGACGGCCAGCAGCCTTTCCAGCGGATCAATGACGCCTATGTGGTGGATTGGGTAGGTACGCTCACCCCGACCTTCATCCTGAACGCACGCGCGTCCTACAACCGCTTCATCGAGAAGGGGTTTGGCCGCGCCAACGAGGGCTTCGACATGTCCAGCCTGGGAATCTCCAAGTCCCTACTGGCCCAGTTGCCCAGCCCGTTATACTTCGGCCGCTGGAACTTCGACAACGGATACGCGTCGCTGGGCCGCAGCCAGGGCAACAACTTCACCAACACGTTTCAACTTCAGTTCAGCGCCACCAAAGTCACCGGATCGCACACCATCAAAGCCGGCATTGACATCCGCCA
>JANYAH010000176.1 GCA_025361425.1 Candidatus Solibacter sp.
GGCCAGTTCGCCTTGAAGCGCCGTGGCCTGTCGCAGCAAGTCGTTCAGGGCGACCGGTTTCGGTGAACTCGTGCGCATGGCGTTCACATTATAACTTGGCGGGACGTGCCGGGCGGTTTGGTATGGGTGTGCGGCACAGAATGTGCGGATTCCAATAGCAGCGTCAATGCGCCCAACGATGACGCCATCGTCTTGCAGGGCAGGCACGCGCTGGTGCTGAATGACGGCACGCCGCGAATCGTGCATGTCCGCCACCGCCGATCGACGACTGCTCTGCGGGTTGCATTACGAAGCAAAAGATCCGAACATAGAATTATGGGGCTATTCTATGCCACCACTTGCAAGAGGTGCTCATGAGCAATGATGTCATCGCCGCCATCCTACAATCTCATCCTTTTACCGAGGGTTTCTGGCCCGACCACATCGCTCGGCTGAGCGCGATGGCGAGCGAAGTGCGGTTTCGCCCGGGGGAATTGATTTTCCGTGAGGGCGATCATTCCAGCTTTTTCTACCTTCTGATCAGCGGCAACGTGGCGCTGGAAGTGATCTCGCCGGGGCGTCCGGTGCGGGTGGCGACGCTGTACGGGGGCGAAGTGCTCGGATGGTCGTCGGTGACGGGGGATCGCGACGGGAAACGGTTTCAGGCGCGGTCTCTGGAAGAAGTCCACGCGCTTTCCTTCGACGGAGAGCGGCTGCGCCATGCCTGCGAGGAAGAATACGCCTTCGGGTTCTGGTTTATGCGGTCGATTCTAAAAGTCATGTCGGGGCGGATGCACGCGATCCGGGCGCACCTGGTGGATGTGTACTCACCCGTGGCGGCGGTGAAATGAACATCGGTATTATCCGCGAGCGAGGGGCGTTCGACCGGCGGGTGGCGCTGACGCCTCCGGTAGTGCGGCGCTTGTGCGGCGCGGGGCATACGGTGTGGGTGGAGACGGGCGCGGGCGAGGGCGCCATGTATACGGACACGGAGTATCTGCGGGCTGGAGCGCAGATCGCCTATTCGCCGGAGGAAGCGATTGGGCGCGCGGAACTGCTGGCCAAGATCGGGCGGCCGACGGGCGCGGAACTCAACTGGTGCGCGCCGGGAATGGTGCTGATGGCGTTCTACCACATGGCGGTGGCCGACCGGGGCCTGGTGGAAACGCTGGCGGAGCGAAGCCTGACCGCGATTGGGTGCGAGGTGATCCAGCAGGAAGACGGACGGTTGCCGGTGCTGGCGGCAATCAGCGAGATCGCGGGGCAGATGACGGTGCCGATTGCGGCGCACTTGCTGCGGTCGAGTTCGGGCGGGCGCGGGATTCTGCTGGGCGGGACGCCGGGCGTGCCGCCGGCGCGCGTGGTAGTGCTGGGCGCGGGCGCAGCGGGGTTAGCGGCGGCCCGCAGCGCGGCGGCGTCGGGCGCGCGGGTGATGGTGTTCGACCGCGACCCACTCAAACTGAATCACATGATGGAGCACGCTGCCGCGGTGGAAACGTGCCTGGCCGATGAGGATGCGATTGCCGAAGCGGTGGCCGGTGCGGACGTGGTGATCGGCGCGATTCTGGTGGCCGGGACGCGGCCGCCGCACGTGGTAACGCGCGCCATGGTGGAGCAAATGAAGAAGGGTTCGGCGGTAATCGATGTGGCGATCGACCAGGGCGGGTGCATCGAAACCAGCCGGCCGACCAGCATCGCGGAACCGACCTTCGTCTACAAGGGAGTGACGCACTTCTGCGTCCCCAACTTCACGGCGGACCTGGGGCGCTCGGCGTCCGTGGCGTTGGCGCAGGCAATGCTGCCTTATGTACTGACGGTCGCGAAATACGGAGTGGATGGCGCGCTCGAGAAATGTGCGGAATTGGCGCGCGGCGTGTATACGCTGCGCGGGAGGCGCCCATGATTGGGGATTACCGGTCGCGGATCATGCCCGCGGATGTGGCGCTGGCGGAGTTGCGCAGCGGACAGCGGGTGTATGTACACAACGGCTGCGCGGAGCCGGTGGAACTGGTGAAGGCGATGACGCGCCGCGGCCCGGAGCTGGAGGATGTGGAGGTGATGCACACGGCGACCATGGGAATCGCCGACTACATTCTTCCGCAATATGAAGGCCACTTCCGGCACAACGCCCTGTTCATCGGCGGCAATGTGCGCAAGGCGGTGCAGGAGGGGCGGGCGGATTATACGCCGATTTTTCTCAGCGAAATCGAGGAGCTGTTCACTTCGAAAGCAATCGAGATCGACGTGTGCCTGTTGCAGTGCACACCGCCGGACCCCTACGGGTATATGAGTCTGGGGCCGAGCATCGACGTATCGCTGACGGCGGCGCAGTGCGCGCGCCACGTGATTGTGGAGATCAACGACCAGTGCCCACGCACGCTGGGCGATACTTTTATCCACGTGAGCCGGGTGGATGCGTTTGTCGAGACCTCGCACCCGCTGAGCGAATATCCGCGGCTGCCGGTGACGGATTTGCAGCGCGCCATCGGGCGGCACGTGGCGGGGCTGATTCCGGATGGGGCGACGATTCAGACGGGGATTGGCGGGATTCCCGAGGCGGTGCTCGGGCTGCTGCGGGATCGCAAAGACCTGGGGATTCATTCGGAGATGGTGCCCGACAGTGTGGTGGATTTGATCAAGGCGGGAGTCATCACGGGCGACCGCAAGACGGTACACCCGCACAAAGTGATCGCGGGGTTCGTGCTGGGAAGCAAGATGCTGTTCGATTTCATCGACAACAACCCGATCTTTGAATTTCACCGCACGGCGTACTGTAACGATCCGTTCCTGATTGCGCAGAACGACCGGATGGTGGCGATCAATTCGGCGATTGAAGTGGATCTGACGGGGCAGGTGTGTTCCGACTCGATGGGATTCACGCCGTATAGCGGGATTGGCGGGCAAGTGGATTTCCTGCGCGGCGCGGCGCGGGCGAAGGGCGGACTGCCGATTATCACGCTGCCTTCCACGGCGAAGGACGGCGCGGTCTCGCGGATTGTGCCGACGCTGCGTCCGGGGGCGGGCGTGGTGACGTCGCGCGGCGATGTGCACTACGTGATCACCGAGCACGGCGTGGCGTACTTGCACGGAAAGACGATTCGGCAGCGGGCGGAAGCGCTGATTGCAATCGCGGAGCCGAAGTTTCAAACGGAACTGGAAGACTACGCGCGCAAAAACAAGCTGCTGACGGCGAGCCGGTCGGTGGTTTCCGTTTGACGCGCTGGACCGTTGGGATACACTAGCGGGTGAAATGGAAAGCAGAATAGCAAGTATGCGCTTGACCGTGAAGCAGCCAACGCAGCCGGCATTGGCGGAGCACGCAGGCGCGCGCTCCGCCCGAAAAAGCCGCCTGAGAGGCTGCTGCGGGCATGATTGCCCGCCCCACAAAACCGGCAGGATTTCGGCCGCACTACACTAGGGGGTGAAATGGCAAGCCGGGTATGGCTGCGCGGCATCGCGCCGAAGTACAACCGATGAGCGATATGCGTGGGAAATGGATTCCGGTCCTGGTGGGCGCGGTGTTGATTGCGCTGGCGGTGGGTACGGTGGTGTGGCGCGGACAGCGGCATCCGGTGTCGCCACCGGCGGCCGCCACGGCAGCGGCGATCGCGGTGGCGCGGAACGAAGTGACGTTGCAGGGGAAGATCCGTCCGCGGCACATCACGGGGGTGAGACCGGCGATTTCGGGCTTCATCGAGGCATTCCTGGTGGAGCCGGGGCAGGATGTGTACGAAGGGCAGGTGCTGGCGCGAATCGGCGCGCAGGGGCTGGAATCGGCGCGCGAAGTGGCGCAGGCCGCGCTCGAGCGGGCGCAGGAGCAGGTGAGCAAGTCCGAAGCCGTGGTGACGGCCGCGCGGATGGAACTCTCGCGGGCGGATGCGGACGTGCAGCGCTCGCGGACGGCCATGGAGCGGGCGGAGCGGGCGAGTGCGCGTCAGCAGGCGCTGTTTCGGGAAGGCGCCACCCCGCGGCTGGCGTACGAGAAGGCGCTCAAGGAATACGAGGCGGCGCTGAAAGACCACGAGCTGATCGATGCCACGGTGCGCACGGGGCAGGAGCACATACAGAGCGGGATGGACGAGGTCAACGGGGCCAAGAAGATTGTCGCGGATAAGGTGCGGCAACTGGAAGAAGCGCAAGATAATCTGTCGGCGGCCGAGGTGCATTCACCGGTGGACGGCTGCGTGGTGAGCCGGAAGGGCGAGGTGGGCGGCAGCGCGGGATTGAGCGATGAGTTGTTTCAGATCGCCACCGACCTGTACGCGCTGGAGGTGGCCGTGGAACTGAAGGCGGAACTGCTCAAGCGCATCGTGCCGGGGCAGGAGGCGCTGGTGCTGGTACTGGATCTGCAGAGCGCGGCGATGCCGGGAGTGGTGCGCGAGATCAAGGACAATCAGGCGACGGTGGAGTTTAACAGCACGCTGCCGGCGATCAAGCCGGGGATGCAGGCGGACGTGCGGTTCAAGCTGGAGTAGGGCGGGGCGGTACCCCACCTGTTACAATTTGAGGCTACATGGGCAACCAGGTTTCGCTGTTCGTCACCTGCATGGTCGATCAGCTTTTCCCTAAAGTTGGGATGGCGATGGCGGACGTGCTGGAGCGGCTGGGCTATCGGGTGGATTTTCCCGAGGGTCAGACATGTTGCGGGCAGCCGGCATTCAATAGCGGCTATCGCGCCGAAGCGCGCACCGTGGCGCGCCATTTCCTGAAGACATTCGAGGCCAGCGAGAGAATCGTGGTTCCCTCCGGGAGTTGCACGGCGATGGTGACGCATCACTTCGCGGAGCTCTTCCAAAAGGAACCCGAGACGCTTGCCCTGGTACACGCCATGGAGAAGAAGGTCTACGAGTTCGCCACCTTCCTGACCGAGGTCGCGGGGGTAGAGGACGTGGGCGCGCGGATGGAAGACGTGGTGACGTTTCACGATGGCTGCCACGGGCTGCGCGAACTGGGCATCAAGTCGGCGCCGCGGCGGCTGCTGGCTCACGTGAAGGGCCTGGAGTTGCGTGAGATGGTTCCGGCCGAAGAGTGCTGCGGGTTCGGCGGCACCTTCGCGGTTAAATTCGCGGAGCTTTCGGGGGCCATGGCGCGCACCAAGATCGAGGCCATCTTGGGCACGGGCGCCAACACCGTGGTGTCGCTGGACCCAAGTTGCCTGATGCAGATTCAGGGCGCCCTTTCGCGCGCGGGCTTGAACGTGCGCACCATGCACCTGGCCGAAGTTCTGGCGAGCCGCTAACCACATGTCTGTCGAATTCGATCAGAAAATTCATGACACCCTGGCTAACGCCAGCCTGCAACTGGCCATCTACACGGCCACCGGGCGGCTGAAGGAAAAACGGATTGAGGTGACGGCGGAGAACGTCCTGCCCGATTACCAGGAGTTGCGCACCCAGGCCAACGCGCTTAAAAAGCACACCATCGATAATCTGGATCACTATCTGGAAGAGTTTGAACGCAACGTGGAGGCCTACGGCGGCAAGGTGGTTTACTGCAAGGACGCCACCGAAGTTTCGGACTTCGTGCTGGACCTGGCCAAGCGGCGCGGCTCTAAGCTGATCGTCAAATCGAAATCCATGACCACCGAAGAGGTGGATCTCAACGAGCGGCTGGAGCACCACGGGCTGGAATCGGTGGAGACCGATCTGGGCGAGTACATACTGCAACTGGCTCACGAGAAGCCATATCACATCGTGGCGCCGGCGCTCCACAAGACGCGCTACGACGTGGCGGATCTCTTCACGAAGGCGCTGCATGTGGCGCGCGAGACGGTGCCGGAGAAGCTGACGCTGATCGCGCGCGGCGTGCTGCGCGAGAAGTTTCTGAAAGCCGACATCGGCATCAGCGGGGCCAACTTCCTGATCGCCGATTCCGGCGCGGTGGTCCTGGTTGAGAACGAAGGCAACGCGCGCCTCACCACCTCGGCGCCGAAAATCCACGTCGCGGTGGCGGGGATCGAGAAGGTGATCCCGCGGGCGCGGGATCTGGCGGTGTTTCTGAAGCTGCTGGCGCGTAGCGCGACGGGGCAACTGCTTTCGGTGTACACCAGTTTCCTGGCCGGGCCGCGGCGCGTGGGCGAGGTGGATGGGCCTGAAGAATTTTATGTGGTGCTGCTGGACAATGGGCGGACCAGGCTGTTACCCGACCGCTCCAAGCGGGAATCGCTATACTGCATCCGCTGCGGGGCGTGTTTGAACACGTGCCCGGTGTACCGCAAGATTGGCGGGCACAGTTTTCCGTGGGTTTACTCGGGACCCATCGGGGCGATCATCACGCCGCAGTTCATGGGCATATCGCACGAGCCCGCGCTGCCGTTCGCTTCCAGCCTGTGCGGCGCGTGCGGCGAGGTGTGTCCGGTCAAAATCGACATCCCGAAGGTGCTGCTGGAACTGCGCGGCGACGTCAAGAAGATGGAGGCGCGGGAGGGGCAGAACCGGATGGAGAAGCTGGCGTTCCGGGTGTTCGCGTGGGTCATGACGCATCCGCGGATTTACGAGATGGCGGGGCGGCTGGCGGCCTCCGTGGCGCCGGCGGGCGATGGCAAGTGGATCGGGAGCCTGCCTGCGCCGATGAGCGTGGGCCCGATGAAAGCGTGGCTGAGCGAGCGCGACCTGCCGCCCTCGCCATCTAAGAGTTTCCGCGAGATGTGGAGGAATCGCTGATGTCGCGCGACAACATCCTCCACAAGGTGCGGACGGCGCTGGGACGCAGCGCGGCGCAGGCCGTGGCGGACGTGCCGCCGGTGCGCTTGCGTGTGCCGGAAGCCGCCATGGAAGACCGCATCGCACTGATGATGGCGCGGGTGGAGGCGCTGGCGGGGAAGGCGGTGCGCGTGCCGACGATGGAGGCGGCGCGCGAGTTCGTGGCGGGGATAATCGCGGGCAAGACGGCGGTGGCGTCGAACGCGCCGTATTTAGAGGAGTGCGGCGTCACGGGTCTGCCCGGCGTGCGCAGCGGGATTCGCGAGGTGGGCGAACTCACGGAAGTGTGCGCCAAAGTGGATATCGGGATCACTAGCGCGGATTACGCGCTGAGCGATACCGGGACGCTGGTGATGCTGGCGAGCCCGGCGGAGTCGCGCCTGGTGTCGCTGTTGCCGCCCGCGCATCTGGCGGTGGTCCCCGTCGAGCGCATCCTTACGGGGCTGGACGAGCTGTTCACGATTCTGCCGAATCCGGCGGCGCAGACCAGTTCCATGGTACTGATTACGGGCCCGAGCCGGACTGCCGATATCGAGCAGATTCTGGTCCGCGGCGTACATGGTCCGGGACAGGTCACGGTGGTCATTGTAGGCTGATCCCTCTTTGCCCCGCGGCCTCACCGGGTGCTTTCGACCGGCCAACCCGGCGAACCCGGAATCGCTGGTCTGTTATAGTAATCTCTCCCATGTCCGAACATTCCAAATTCCTGCTGGCGGATAGCCAGATTCCCTCCGTGTGGGTCAATGTTCTGCCGTCGTTGCCGGAACCCATGGACCCGCCGCTCCATCCCGGTACGCGCGCGCCGTTGACGCCGCAAGATCTGCTGCCGCTCTTTCCGATGGAATTGATCGAGCAGGAGTTTTCACCCAAGCCGCTGATCGATATACCGGGCGAAGTCATGGATATCTATCGTCTGTGGCGGGCCACGCCGCTCTATCGCGCACGCCGTCTGGAGAAATTGCTGGATACGCCGGCACATATCTATTACAAGTACGAAGGCACCAGTCCCGCCGGCAGCCACAAGCCGAACACCGCGGTGCCCCAGGCGTACTACAACAAGCGCGCGGGCATCAAGCGGCTGGCCACCGAAACCGGGGCCGGCCAGTGGGGCAGCGCGCTGTCCCTGGCATGCCAGCTTTTCGGGATGGAATGCACCGTGTATATGGTGCGCGTCAGTTACGACCAGAAGCCGTACCGCCGCATGATGATGCACACGTGGGGCGCCGAAGTCTTCGCCAGCCCGAGCGAGCATACCCATGCCGGCCGCGGCGTGCTGGCGGCGACGCCAGATTCGCCGGGCAGCCTGGGGATCGCCATCAGCGAGGCCGTAGAGGATGCGGCCACCCATGACGACACCAATTACGCGCTGGGCAGCGTGCTGAATCACGTAATGCTGCACCAGACCGTGATTGGGCAGGAAGCCAAGCT
The DNA here is from genome assembly GCA_025361425.1 of Candidatus Solibacter sp. Classification (GTDB taxonomy): domain Bacteria; phylum Acidobacteriota; class Terriglobia; order Bryobacterales; family Bryobacteraceae; genus Solibacter. Next base: position 8,109 of record JANYAH010000176.1, read on the forward strand.
CCAGATGGAGCAGGCGGGCGAGGAACCCGAGGTGGTGATCGGCTGCTTCGGCGGCGGTAGCAATTTCGGCGGTCTTGCCTTGCCATACGTACTGGACCGTCTGGCCGGCAAAGGCCCCCGGATCGTCGCCGTAGAGCCTTCCGCCTGTCCCACCCTGACCAAGGGAACCCTGACCTACGATTACGGCGATACCGCCAAACTGACGCCGCTGCTCAAGATGTACACCCTGGGTCACGATTTTATGCCGCCCGGGATTCACGCCGGCGGACTGCGTTATCACGGGGCGTCGCCGCTGCTCAGCCATCTGCTCAAACTCGGCCAGATCGAGGCCAAATCGTATCGCCAACTGCCGGTGTTCGAAGCCGCACTGTCTTTCGCGCGCACCGAGGGCATTCTGCCGGCGCCGGAATCGGCTCACGCCATCCGCGCGGCGGTGGACGAAGCGCTGCTTGCTCGCGAGGAAGGGCGGGCGCGCGTGATCCTGTTCTGCCTCAGCGGGCACGGCCACTTCGACCTGAGTTCGTACGAGAGTTATCTCACGGGGCAATTGCAGGATTATGAGTACGCTGGGCAGGATGTGGCGAGGGCTCTGGCGGGGATTTAGGCAGGACCGCGAGTCGCAGGACCACGCGGAATCCGGCGAGTTCTGGATGCGCGCGGCGCTGCGCCTGGCTGTGGTATTCGCATTGCTATTCGGGTGTGTGTTCTTCGCCTTCTGGTGGGCCGGGTCGGCTGTGCGCTTCGGCGCGGCCCGGGCTGGGGACCGCACGGCGCCGACGTGGCGGGTCTCGGGCACGGTGCGTGACGCCGTGACCCACCAACCCATTCCCTGGGCGGTGGTAGAGGACGACCCGGCCGGCTAACCGCCTTATTTTTGCGCCGCCGCCGGATATGGCGGCGTTTTTGAGCTGGTGACGCTTGCCGAACTCCACCGGATCCGGGTTTCGGCGCCAGGGTACCATGCTTTATTTCTGGATATCGGCCGGGCTTGGTTTATTTGGATGCCGCGGGGTAACGAACAGAAAAACATAGACTTACTACCTTTTCATTCCCTGGCACCCCCAAATGTGGGGAGTACGATCTTAGCCGCCTGCGGAAATAGTGGAATGACACTAAAATTTATCCCGAAAAGGTGTTGCATGTATGACTTACCGATGCTAGACTCGTCATGGTCGGACTAGTACCGGCGTAACGTTAATTAAATGCTCACTAGCGTTTTCATCATCGCGATATCGGTGATCTTGTTTGTTTACTGGCTGCGCTATAGCTGCCTGATGTTGCTGCGCAGTGCCGGTGAGCGCGCTGAAATGTCCCAGGCTGCCGAGCAGCGCTTCAGTGTGTTTTCCGTGTTGGAACGTCTGAAAACCGAAGGCGAGCTGGGTCCTTTAGAGCGTGCCCTGGAACGCGACTACTACGTGGTTATGTACCTCATCGAGCACGCCGCCGATCTGGAACTGGCATCCATCGAGAACAAGCTGCTGGTGCTCGATTACAAACTGATGCGCGTGTGGTCGCACCTGACGCGGACTGTGGCGCCGCGGCAATCCCGCAACGCGCTGTCTGAGATGGCTGCGGTGCTGAGCGTTCTGGTGTGCCAGATGGGCGAGCCGAGCCGGCTTCAGATGGAAACGTAGACCGGCGCTGCATCGAATCTTTGCATTCCCCCAATTTCCCGCCTTACCGTTCCCGTGAGTGCCGCCTGCTGCTCTACAATGAAGAACGTGGGATCCGAAGCGACTCTCCAGAATGCTGTTGACCGGTTGAACGCCGTCCGCCGGGAAATAGCCAAAATTATCGTAGGCCAGGACGACGTAGTCGAAGGCGTACTCATTTGTCTACTCTCGGGTGGCCACGTGCTGCTGGAGGGCGTCCCGGGGCTAGGCAAGACTACCCTGCTGCGCACACTGGCGCGCACGCTCCAGCTCAAATATTCGCGGATTCAGTTCACGCCGGACCTGATGCCCGCCGACATCGTGGGCAGCATGATCATGGAGAGCGACGAACGCGGCGGCAAGACGCTGCGGTTCCAGTACGGTCCGGTCTTCGCCAACCTGGTACTCGCCGACGAAATCAATCGCGCCACGCCCAAGACGCAATCCGCCCTGCTGGAGGCGATGCAAGAGCGCACCGTGACCAGCGGCACCACCACCCACGAACTGGAAGCGCCGTTTCTGGTGATGGCCACGCAGAATCCAATCGAAATGGAAGGCACTTATCCTCTTCCCGAGGCCCAGCTGGACCGTTTTTTGATGAAGATTCTGGTGACCTACCCGAGCCGCGAGGAGTTGAGCCGCATCGTGGAACGCACCATTGCGCGCGAAGAGGAAGTGCCGGTGCCGGTGATGGATCGCGACCAGATTCACCAGGTGCGCCAGGTGTGCCGGCAGGTGCTGGTGGCTCCCCACGTGCGGGATTTTGCCATCGACCTGGTGATGGCCACACAGTCCGGCCACAAGGAAGCGCACGAGATGGCGCGGAAATATATCCGCTACGGCAGTTCGCCGCGCGGCGCGCAAGCCCTGGTGGAGTGCGGCCGGGTACACGCGTTGATGCGCGGGCGGTACCACCTGTCGGTGGACGACATCCTGCACGTGGCGGGAGCGGTGCTGCGCCACCGCATTATTTTGAACTTCGACGCCCATGCGGACGGGCAAACGCCGGAAACTATTCTGCAGGCCATTCTGAAGGGTGTCGGCGCCCAGACTTCCGCGGCGTAGGTGACGTATGGCCTCCGCTCCGCTGCTTGACCGGGAGTTTCTTGAGAAGCTCGAACGCCTCACCATTCACTGGCAAAAGTCTTTTGCCGGATTGGTGGGCGGCCACAACAGGTCGCGTTTTCCGGGCGCCGGCCAGGAGTTCCTCGATCATCGCAACTTCCACCAGGGCGACGATCTCCGCGCCGTCAACTGGCGCGCTTATATGCGCCTGGAGAAGCTGTTCCTGAAGATGTTCCAGGTGGAGCCGCGCGTACCTGTTCGCTTGCTGCTCGATACCAGCGCCTCCATGCTGGCGCACGGCGGAACGAAGTTCGATTACGCGCGGAAACTGGCGGGGGCGCTGTGCTACGTGGGCCTGGTCCAACTGGACACCATCGAGATCCAGGGCTTCGCCAACCGTTTGATGCAGCGCGTGATTTCCACCGGCGGGCGGCACCGCTTCGCGGGAGTGATGGAAGGCCTTTCTTCCTTCCAGGCGTTCGGCGTCACGGATTACCTGGCGTTGGTGAAGGAATTCCTCGGGGCCTATTCGCAGCGCGGACTGGTGATCGTCATCTCGGATTTCCTGGATGACCGGAGCTGCGAAAAAGCGCTCCAATATCTGACCGATTACGGCCACGAACTGATGCTGCTGCAAATTTGGGCGGATGAAGACCGGGTACCGCCGTGGACCGGCGAACTGGAACTGCGCGACGCCGAGACCGGGGCCGGCATGAAACTGGATTTCGACGATGACGCGCGCCAGCGGTACACGCGCGCCTTCGACGAATACTGCGGCGGCTTGGAGACTATGGCGATGCGCAGCGGCGGCCGCTACGCCGGGGTCGCCACCTCGCAATCCCTGGAAAACGTCATCTTCGGCGACTTGATCCGCGTGCGAGGCATCGCTTGAGAACAGAAACTGTGGGGCGGACCCCCTGGTCCGCGCGGGTCCCCCGAGACCCGCTTCTCGCCAGCGCAATCATCCACCTGTCGCAAGCCGACGAGGACGTCGTCCCCAGTGGGGACCCCAGAACCGGGGGTCCGACCCACAATCCATGCACTCAGTGGCATTGGGCCGGAATGGGGGCGTCGTGTATTTCCTGAACCTGTCTTTCCTCCAATTCCTCGCCGTGTTCGGCACGGTTTCCGCCATATCGGTGGCGCTGTATCTGCTGGACCGCTCGCGCCGAAAGCTGGTCGTCTCCACCCTACGCTTTTGGATTGCGGCGGAACAACCGGCGGTGGCGGCGCGCCGCCGGCGGGTGCAACAGCCCTGGTCGCTGCTTCTGCAACTGGTCAGCATGGCACTTTTGCTTTTGGCCATCGGTCAACTGCGGCTGGGCACGCCCGCG
>JANYAH010000197.1 GCA_025361425.1 Candidatus Solibacter sp.
TGAAAGGATTGGTGGACCTGGACGGGTTCGAACCGTCGACCTCTTCCATGCCATGGAAGCGCGCTCCCAACTGCGCCACAGGCCCATCTTTACGACCCACCGGCATACCCCGGATCGAGAAAACTCGACCTTGGCTGGGACGCGCTTTCTGAGAGCGCTCCAGGGCCACCAGTCCGTAACTGAATATAGCACATCCGCCCCGCGATGCGCGAATTGCCCGTAATCCGTCCGTAGGCGAAGGGCATTTTTTCGCCGGGTTCCGCAGGTTACAGGCAAGGCAGCATTTGTTGAGTTCCGCCGGTGTGATCTGGAAGCAGGATCCGCACCGAATGGGTGCGGAATTGCATAGCTTTGCTCGATGCCCCTAAACTCCAAGCGGTCTCCAGCCGAAGGCGAGTTCCTGTTTGAGATTGATGAACGGCCGACGGAGGAGTGTCTGACGGCGTTGGGCGGCGTGCCGCTGTTCGTGCGCACTGCCCGGTCGCTGGATGTGCCAGGCAGCGTGAAGCGTAACCTGACGCTAAAGCAGCGGGATCGCGGCTTCAATGAAGCGACCTACTTCGAGAGCTTTTTAGTGCTCAACGCCGCTGGCGGGGATTGTCTGGAAGACTTCGATTGTTTGCGTGAAGACCGTGGACTGGCAGCGATGCTGGGACATGCGGTACCCAGTCCGGAGGCGGCACGAAAGTTCCTGTATCAGTTTCATGATCCTGAGAAGATCGCGCAGGCACAGCGGGACCTGCCGGTAGGCGAGGTCAGTTACGTGCCGGAAGACAGTATGGCACTGCGCGGCTTGGCGCAGGTGAACCAGGATGTGGTGCGCGAGTTGCCGCGGCGCTGTGCCGGGGAACGGATAGCGACCATCGATATGGATGCCACCGTAATCGAGAGTTGGCAGCGAGAGGCCAAGGCAACCTATGAGGGCGGCAGCGGGTATCAGCCGATGGTGGCACTGTGGGCGGAGTTGAACGTGGTGGTGGCCGAGGAGTTCCGCGACGGTAACGTACCGGCACTGAAGGATCCTTTACGAGTGGCGCAGCGAGGGTTCGCGGCACTGCCGGGGACGATTAAGGAGAGGTACTTCCGCGGGGATTCGGCTTGTGACGAAGAGGAGTTGCTGAGTTGGTTGCGCGACGAGAAGCGTGCCAACGGTCCGGCCGGGTTCATAGGCTTTGCGGTGAGCGCCCGCGTGAATCCGGTATTGCGCAAGAGATCGCCGCCATTCCCGCGGAAAAGTGGCAGCCCTACAGCGAAGACAGCGGAGCGGTGAAGGAATGCGCGCAGGTGGCGTACTTTCCGGAAGAGACGGCGGCGAATCGTTACCGGGAGCCGTTGCGGACCATCGCCATTCGGATTCGCAAAAAGCAGGACGAACTGTTTGGCGACGCAGCGCAGTGAAGCCCTTCGCGGTACGAACGAACCTGTGGGACTGGAAACCGAAGCGGCTGTTGGTCTGGCACCGCGAGAAGGCGGGCACGATTGAGGCAGTGCACGACGTACTGAAGAATGAGTTGGCCGGCGGGGTTCTGCCGTGCGGTCGCTACGGAGCCAATGCGGCTTGGTTCCGACTGGCGGTGATCACCTATAACGTACTGACCGCTAGGCAGATTGACGAAACAACCACCGTAGTCTGCTATCCACCGCCTTTTATAGCCGACGACAGCAGCTCGCACCATCAGCTACCTTGAATTCCCTCGCCGGGGTGCTTGAGTTTTTCTTCACTGTCGGCCTACGGACGGATTACGGTTTGACAGTCTGCTTTACTCGCTGCCTACAATGAATTGATGCCGTTCCGCCGCGTCCCGATTTACCTGCTCTTCGTCTGCCTGCTTGCGGTTGGCTTTTCGTCCTGCCTGGCCCGCCGCCGCCTGATCGCCCGCAAAGGGGCGAATACCACCCAGTCGCTGCTCACCGCGGACCGGCAGACCCTGCTCGATAGCATCACGCGCCAGTTTGAAGCGGTGCGCGACTTCAACGCCGAAGTCGATATGGTGCCCGCCCTGGGAACCGCCGAGAAGAGCAAGATTACCGAATATAAGGACGTCCGCGCTTATATCCTATTCCGCCGGCCGTCGGACATCCGCCTGATCGGCCTCTACCCCGTGGTGCGTACCAAGGCCTTCGACATGGTCTCCAACGGCCTCGATTTCAAGCTCTACGTGCCGTCGCGCAATCGCTTCCTTGTCGGCAAGAATGAGATAGAGCAACCTTCGGCGAACAGGCTCGAGAACCTTCGCCCGCAGCACTTTCTGGACGCCATGCTGGTGCGGCCTGTCGATTTGAAGACCGAAAAGGTACTGCTGATGAACCTCACCGATGAGGACAACGCTTTCTACATCGTCCCAGTGGTGCATGAAAACGGCGACGGACAGTTGCAGCTTAGCCGCAGCATCTGGTTTAACCGCTACAATCTGACCATAGCCCGCCAGTTCATTTTTGACGACAACGGCAATATTCTCACCGATGCGCGATACAGCGAGTGGAAGGCGTACGACAACGTGCCTTTCCCGAAACATATCGAGATCAACCGCCCTAAGGACGAATACGCGGTGGTGATTGACATCGTCAAGTTAGACATCAACAAAGGCGTATCGCAGGAAAAATTCACGCTGGTGCAGCCCGAAGGCTCGACACTGCAAGTGGTTGGCCAACCGCCCGTTCCAGGCCAGACGCCGCCTCCCCCTCCCCCAGCCAAAGGAAGAGTACGTAAAAAGTGACCGGAAAGCTCGTATTAGAAAATCTCAAACACCGGCCCATGCGCAGCCTGCTCAGTATCCTGCTCATCGGCGTACCCGTGACGCTGATCCTCTGCCTGGTGGGCCTCAGCCGCGGGTTCATTGAGGATTCGCAGAAACGCGCGCGCGGCATCGGGGCGGATATTCTGATGCGCCCCAAGACTTCGTCTTTGCTCAGTCTGAACGGGGCACCCATTCCGAGCCAGATGATCGCGTTCCTCGCTAAACAGCCGCACGTGAAGTTGGCCACCGGGGTGGTCAACGTCGCGGCCGAAGGCGTCACGCTCGGCGCCACCGGCATCAACTACGAGGAATTCATCCGGATGTGCGGCGGTTTCCAGTTCCGCTCGGGCGGCGGCTTTCAGCGGCCCGACGATGTGATTCTGGATGACTATTACGCAAGTCAGACCAAAGCGAAGGTCGGTGACACCATCACGCTGCTGAACGGCAAGTGGCACGTCAGCGGCATCATGGAAAGCGGCAAACTTGCCCACATCGTGATGCCCGTCAAAACCCTGCAGGAAAGGCTCGGCAACGGCGGAAACGTCAACCAGATTTATCTCAAACTCGACGATCCCGCAAACACCAACCCGACCATTCAATACCTCACCAACATTCCGGGCCTGGCCGACTATCCGATCTATTCCATGGAGGCGTTCACCTCGCTGCTCAACGTCAACAACATTCCGGCACTGGCCGGATTCATTGCGGTGGTGATGGGAATCGGCGTCGTCATCGGGTTCGCGGTGGTGTGCCTTTCGATGTACATGGCGGTACTCCAACGCACACGTGAGATCGGCATTCTGAAGAGCCTGGGCGCATCCAAGGGATTCATCCTGGGAATCATTTTGAGCGAGGCGTTTTTCCTGGGGCTAGGCGGCACGATTTTGGGAATCATCATGAGTTACGGCGCGGCGGCGTTGATCCACGCCTTGAAGCCCGCCTCGCTGCCCATGATTATCGTCTACGATTGGTGGCCCATCGCGGGTTCCATTACGATAGTCGGAGCCCTGCTGGGAGCGCTGTACCCGGGGCTGACGGCCGCGGCGCATGACCCCATTGAGGCGCTCTCGTATGAGTAACGGCGACATCATCCAGATCCGCGATTTGTGCAAGACCTATCGCGTGGGCAAGGTGGATGTGCCGGCCTTGCGCGGCGTGGATCTCGACGTCCGGAAGGGCCACTTTCTTTCGATCATCGGCCCGTCCGGCTCGGGGAAGTCGACTCTGTTTCACATCATCGGCGGGCTCACGCCGCCAACCTCCGGGAAGGTCGTGGTAGACGACAAGGACCTGTCCGCGATGACCGACCCAGAGCGCACGCGCATGCGCAAGCGCACCGTGGGATTCGTGTTCCAGAAGTTCAACCTGCTGCCCAACCTGACCGCGCGCGACAACATCGCGGTGGCGCGCTACATCGGGGGCTCGGACGCCAAGCCGGAACCGGAGTTTGAGGAAGTATTGCGCTTGCTCGGGATTAAGGATCGGCTGGATCACAAACCGAATGCCCTCTCCGGCGGCGAGCAGCAACGCGTGGCGATTGCGCGCGCGATTGTCAATCACCCGGCAATTCTCCTGGCCGATGAGCCGACCGGGAATCTGGACACCGGCAACTCGAAAACCGTGCTGGAAGTTCTGCGCGATTTGAACCGGCGGCTGGGACAGACCATCCTGATGATCACCCACAATCCAGAGGCCGCGGCCTATGGCGATTCCACGGTCCACATGCGCGACGGCCGGATCGCGAACCGGACGTAGCGCCGTATTCGTTTTGCTCACTGCGCCTGGCGGGCGCAAGCCGAGTCGGCCTGGGTTAGTTAGACTAGGGCTATGACGTCCTTGGAGTGCCCGGCCTTCAGGTAGGCGTTGGGGTCGTGATACAGACCACCCTCCGGAAGCCACTCCATCAGCGCTCCTAAATCCTGGCGCACGATATCTTTGTAAAACTCCGGAAGCACGCTGCTCTCTTGCTCGAAATAGGGCGAAAACTGCGGGTCGGTGTCCAGGCGATCGCGAATCGCCCGGTAGTACCTGGCCCTTCCAAAGCCTTCCGTCGATACCGCGCGCACCACGTTCAGCCAACGTGCGGTCACCCCTTGGGTTGCCAGGAAGCGGCGGAAGATCGTGCGCGTGGAGAAGGAATACCGGGTCAGGTCGATGATGTGGTCGTAGAAACTCTGCCAGGAATAGTTCGCCGGCTTGACGTTCATGGCCCCGTTATTGTTTAGGAAGTGGAAGGGGAAGGGCAGCACGCGGTTAGATCGCTGGTAATCCAGGTTGAGCGGCGCGGCCCGGCCGAATGCCGAGAGCAGCGAATAAGCCGGAAACGCCCCCGGCGTCATGTCCAGGAATCGCTTGGTAAGCTCAAACGGTTCGGGCCCTTCGTCGCTATCCAGTCCCAGCACGAAGTTGGTTTGAATGTAGGGTATGTACTTCAGAATCAGATTGACGTGTTCGGATACCTGGCGAACTTTGGCCATCCCCAGCAGCGCGCCCGTCTTCGATTTGTCCCCCAGCGCGAACCAGGATTCAATGCCGGGCAGGACGCCTTTGAATGAATTGCGTTTGAGCCGTTTGAGGTGCGGTTCGGAAAGCAGGGACAGACTGCTTTCGGCGACGAAATCGATGCTGCCCGGAGGAACGGCGTCCTCGATCATGTCCAGGTAATCGTCGAAGCGGACCCCAAAATTCGGATCGTGCCACGCTACCAGGGGCCGTTTGAACTTAGTGAGCAGGAACCGGAGATCCTCGCGGAGTACCTCAAAGTCCATGGGTTGGTACGGCACTGTGGCATCGATGCAGAAGGCGCAAGTGTACGGACACCCCAGGCTGCTGAGCATCGGAACCATCTTGAGGAGGGGCGCCTTCCTGAGCGTAGGGTCGATAAACTGCCAACGCTCGCGTACCCCCGGAAGAGCCTTGGGCTGCTGGGCGGCCGCGAGTTGCACGCCCACGGGCCGGTGTTGCGAACAGTCCTGCAAGATGTCGCGGAGCGTGCCTTTATCCGTAAAGCCCAGCACATAGTCGAAGTAACGCGCGGCGTCTTCCGGGTAACAGCGGGCGTGCGGCCCCCCGATCACGGTGATCGCCCCTCTCCCACGGAAGAGGTTACTCAGGGCGTACGCCGTGTGCGCGGCTTCGGTGAACGCGCCAATGAAAACCACGTCGACGTTGTCAGGCAACTCCGTCAGCAGGTCTTCAAAGCCGGTGTAACAAACGAAGGTAACTTCATGTCCCTCCTCTTGGCACCAGACCCCCATTACCTGGGGCATGATACTGGCGAGGCTGGCGTTCATTATGCGTGCGTATAGAGCCCGCGTAGGACCCCTGGAAACGATGTCGATAATCCCGATCCGCAGCCTTTTCATGAACCCTCCATGACAACCTGCAACACTTCCGCCTGCTGCCCTACCGTGCGTGACCCAGTTGTGGCGGGCACCTGCCGCTGTGGCGTCGTCTGGCTAAACCCACCTTGCCGTTGACTGCCATAGTCTGCCAGTCAGGTTTTCTGAGTTGCCCTCAGTATACACCTCGAAACTGCCAGCGTCTCGGGGGGCGCCTGCTTCTCGCGCAACACCGGTTCGGCCGTGGATTGCGCCAGCGTCTGTGCCGCCTGCATCACGTCCAGGTCGTAATCCGGCGCCGCCTGGAACGCCGCCAGCACCTGGTCCCGCATGCCGCGATGCTGCGCGGTCACCACCGGACAGAGGGTGCATTCCAGCGTCGCTCGCCACCGCGGAGCGCAGCCCTACACCACTTTGGGTTGGGTCTTGGCGAAGTAGAGGGCTACGGCGCGGTCGATGTTGACGTGCGTCATCCTTACCGGACGGCCTTCGTATTCGCTGATGGCTTTTACCAGGCGATACACGTCCATCGGGTAGCAGGCTCGCAGCACGTTCGCGGCGTACTCTTCGCAGCGCTCGCGCAGGTACTCGGCACATCCGGGTTCGGTCGGTACCTGTTGGCTCTGCATCACCCGGAGGAAGATTTCATCGAAGACTACCGCGCTGACATTTTCCACCATCACTTTGGCCTGAATGCGGCGCAGAAATGCCTCATCGGCGAGATCGTGGGGATCCAGGTTGGTCGAGAATACCACCATCAGCTCAAAGGGCACCTGGAACTTCATCCCGGAGGAGAGAGTCAGGTAATCCACGCGCCGGTCCAGCGGAACAATCCAACGGTTGAGCAGATCGCGCGGCGCCAGCATCTGCCGGCCAAAATCGTCGATGATCAGGATTCCGTTGTTGGCCTTCATCTGGCACGGGGAGACGAAGACGCGCGTGGATTCGTCGAGCCGGAGTTCCAGCATGGCGGCCGACAGTTCGCCCCCGACGGTGATGCACGGCCGCTCGCAGACCGCCCAGCGCGGGTCCATCAGGTCGTCTTGAAATGGCAGTTGTTTGTGAACCACTGGGTCGAATAGTGCGATGATATGGCCGTCCACTTCCACCGCGTAAGGCACCACGATGGCGTCGTGATAGATGCGCAGGATGCGTTCGGCAATGCTGGTCTTACCGTTCCCCGTGCCACCGTAAAGAAACAGCGACTGATGGCCGATCAGCGAGGGACCAAGCTGATCCAGCAAGCCATCGGGCAGCACCAGGTCGTCGAATGCCTGGCGCAGGCTTTCGCGGCTCAAACGCACATGCGCCGCCTGCGCCTTGACTACTTTCTGATACTGCTGGATGGATACCGGGGCCGGTCCCACGTACTGGCAGACTTCATTGCGCCCACTGGCCTGGGCCCGGCCCCCGGCCGTCAGGGTGAACGAATAATCGTTGCCCGTCATCCCCTTCACTTCCAATAGCTGCTGGTTGCGGAACTGATGGAAGAGCGTTTCCAGTACAGGGAACGACAGCTTGAGGGTCTCGTTCAATCGAGCCAGGGTACCCGAGCCGTGGAGCCATAGGTAGCGGAGTACCAGATCGGCGACTACGGAGCGGGGTATACCCAAGTCCTCCACGCGATCGGGTACGAGCGGCCAGCAATCTTGCCGGAGGGTCTGCGGGGCTGCATGCGCGGCGGTCATCCGTTACGGAATATACACGAACCCCGGGGCAGGGTGCCAGTACCCAATTGGATAACGTATACGACGCGCCAATAGGTATATCACAGATAACAAACCCGCGGGAACAGGTTGAGCTTCCGCGATTTAGTGTCGTGCGGACGAAGTCCTGCCGGTTTTGTGGGGCGGGCAATCTTGCCCGCAGCCGCCTTTCAGGCGGCTTTTTCTGGCCGAGCGCGCCCCTGCGTTGGCTGCTTCACGGTCAAGGGCATACTCGCTATTCCGCTTGCCGCAGACCACTAGCGCCGCCACGGGAAGTGTTAACACGGCGAAATCGCGTAAGGGGAACATTCTCCCGATGGGGACGAGGCAAGGGTGAGGGGGTTGGTTACCCTTCGGACTTGCCGACGACGATGACGGAAAATGTGAGGTCGCCCACTTTGACGGTGAGCGTCCAATCGTGCTCGCCTTCCTTTACAACTCCAGGGGCGCTTGCGCCGGCGGGAGGGGTTTCCAACGACAGGACGGCGGGGTGCGGGGTGCCGGAGGCCTTGGCGCTCATCTTGATGAGGTCTTCGAACGCGGGTGTGGCAGCGGGGTCCGGGTCTGCCGCGAGCGGTGTCAGCAAGGCGAAATCGCGCTGCGGGGCAACGCCGGAATGGGCGCCATCCACGGGGAACAGGCTATAGCGGAGGGTGTAGACGCCGGCTGCAATGACCTGGCCGCGGCGGTCCGCGCCCTTGCCCGGAAAGCGGATTACACCGAGCAGGGTGCCCTGGGCGATGCCGAAGGAAATCGCGGCGTCGTCCGGTTTGGCGGCCACCGCCAGGGATTTGGTCAGCCAGACTTCGCACCAGGCACCGGCTGTGCCGTTGACGCGCAGCCCTTGGGTTTGGATCACCGGCCCGTAGGCGGCCGGCAACCCGGGCGCAGCCGTAGCGACCGGTTCCAGTTTATAGTCTTGCGCTAGAGCGGAGAACGCAACCAGCAGGAAAACAAAGGGAAGGCGGACCAAGCGGTTATTCATGGCAATCCGGAGGGACGGAAATATGGAGCGGGAGACCGGATTCGAACCGGCGACATCGACCTTGGCAAGGTCGCACTCTACCAGCTGAGTTACTCCCGCTCAGCGTAAAACTCTATTTTTACCCGGAAACATAACCGATGTCAAACGTTATGGGAAAGTCACACAAACGAAAGCGTTTATAAATTTGCCGATAAGGCGTTTCGCTGTGCTATTCTACTTCTCGGTTAAGGACACAGAAGCTGCAAAGGCCGTGCCGTGTAACGGGCGCTGCACTGGCGATTCTTCCTGCAGTCGGCACCTACGAAGTCTGTACTGTTGTGGAAAAGGCTGTGGAAATATCGTGCCATTCGTGTGTAAAAGCTGATGAATCACTGGGATCGAATACGTAGTTACTTACAGCAAAAGGTCAGTGCCGAAGGATTCGACAATTGGCTCAAGGGCACAGCCCAGGTCGGCCAGGAAGGCGACACCTTGTATGTTTCGGTACCCGACCGCGAGACCCGGGCGTGGCTGGAAACGGAGTACGCGAGCCTGATTGCCGCCGGGATTCGGGAAATCGGGCTGGCTTTACGTCAGGTGAGTTATGAAACGGCGGCTCCGCGCGCCCCGCAAGCGATGGTGCCACCACCCGTGAGCAGCGGTTCGAGCGAAGCGGATGCTTCTTCGTCGGCACTCAACCCCAAATTCACCTTTGATTCGTTTGTGGTGGGGGCGTGCAACCAGTTCGCTCATGCGGCGGCGAAATCAGTGGCGACCAACCCCTCGCGCAGCTACAATCCGCTGTTTTTGTATGGCGGCGTGGGCATGGGTAAGACGCATTTGATGCACGCCATCGGACGCGAGCTGATCGACCGGCACGGTGCGATGCGCATCATTTATACGTCCAGTGAGCGCTTCATGAACGATATGATTTCGTGCATCCGGACGGAGCGCATGCAGCAGTTTCACCAGCGCTATCGCGAGGCGGACGTGCTGCTGGTGGACGACATCCAGTTGCTGGGCAATAAGGAGCGCACGCAGGAAGAGTTCTTTCACACCTTCAACGAGTTGCACGATCATCAGAAGCAAATCGTGATTTCGAGCGATTCGCCGCCCAAGGACATTCCGGGATTGCTGGAGCGGCTGCGCTCGCGTTTCGAATGGGGACTGATCGCGGATATACAGCCGCCGGACCTGGAAACCAAGATGGCCATCCTGGACAAGAAGGCGGAGATGGAAGGCGTGAAACTGCCGGACGAAGTCCGCTCTTTCATGGCTTCGAAGACCAAGTCGAATGTGCGCGAACTGGAAGGGGCGCTGGTCAAGTTGATCGCCTATTCGTCGCTGACGGGAACGCCCATCAACCTGCAAATGTCGCAGCAGGTGTTGAAGCACCTGGTGCACGTGCAGGACCGCCGGGTAACCATCGATGCCATCCAGAAGGCGGTGGCGGAGAAGTTCCAGGTGAAGCAATCGCAATTGAAGGAAAAAAGCAACACGAAGAAAGTGGTGTATCCGCGGCAGGTGGCGATGTACCTGGTGAAGGAGCTGACCAACGCATCCCTGCCGGAGATCGGGCGGGCGTTCGGTGGGAAGCACCACACCACCGTTATTCACTCGATCAACAAAATCGAGAAAGAGCGTCACACCGACCCGGAATTGAACAGGTTACTCCACAGTCTAATGGACTCATTGCAGTGAGTTTATCGAGTTTTGCACACATGCCCTTTCATAGGGCATGCGGAAAACTGTGCAAATCTTGTGCCGGTTTACTTCATGCCCACGGTTTTTGATAATTTCCGTGGCGCGGAGTCGTCTCGCTGGCATGGCGGAAAGTACTTGAGTTTAGTATAATTTAGGTAGTCTTCAACAGGTTGCACAGGCCCTAGGAATGCAGTTGTTGCGATGCATCTTGAGATAGCCAGGAAAGTATAGGAGCAGCGGGCATGGAATTCACCGTCAACAAAAGCGATGTGGTACGTGAGTTGAGTCTGTCGCAAGGCGTGGTGGAGAAGAAAACCACCATACCAATTCTTTCGAATGTGCTTCTGGAGGCGGCGGACGACCGGTTGACGCTGACCGCCACCGACCTGGAACTGGGCATCCGCTGCTCCTGCCCGGCACGGGTGAAGAAGGAAGGCGCCGGGACGGTCCCGGCGCGCAAATTGCTGGACTACATGCGCCTCTTGCCGGAGGGCGACGTGAACATGAAGTTCATGGAGAACCATTGGGCGAGCATCACCAGCGGGCGTTCGCGGACGCGCATCGCGGGCATGTCGCGGGAGAGCTTTCCGGAACTGCCGCAGATGCCGGAGCCGATCGCGGAGGTGCCGGTGAAGACGCTGGCGTCGATGATCGCGCGTACCTCGTTTGCGATTTCGAACGAGGAATCGCGCTTCACGCTGAACGGCGCGCTTTTGCTGATGCGGCCGGAAGGGCTGACCATGGTGGCGACGGACGGCCATCGGCTGGCGTACGTGCAGGCATCCCCGGCGGAGAGCGGTACGGCGGATAAGCCGTTTCGCGCATTGATTCCCAAGAAGGCCATGAATGAGCTCACCAAGCTGAGCGACGATGCGGGAGCGGATGCCAAGGCGATTGTGGCGGGCGACGACAATCACCTGTTCTTCCAGGTGGGGCACCGCCTGCTTATCACGCGCAAACTGACGGGGAACTTCCCGGACTATGAACGGGTGCTGCCCAAGGATCACCAGTTCACCGCCAAGCTGGAAAAGGCGGAGATCCGGAGTGCGATCGAACGCGTCGCGCAGTTTGCCGATGAGCGGTCGCGGGCCATCCGGGTACAGTTCGCGGCGGGCGAGGTGCGGGTATTTTCCTCCAGCGTGGAAACCGGAGAGAGCGAAGAGAGCGTGCCGAGCGAGTACAACGGTCCCGATATCGAGATCGGATTCAACGCCCAGTATCTGTTGGACTTTCTACGCGCGATTTCGCAGGATCAGGTGGCCTTCGAGCTAAAAGATCAGAAGAGCGCCGGCGAGATGCGGCCAGCCGGCGAAGGCATCGCGGATCAGTACCGCTATGTCGTGATGCCGATGAGAATCTGAAGTTTTTCGCTACCAGTAAGGAACTATGCCAAACGAAGAAGTCAATCCCGGTGGGGGAGATGTTTACGATTCCAGCAGTATCAAGGTGCTGGAAGGGCTGGAGGCGGTGCGTCTGCGTCCGGCCATGTATATCGGCTCCACGGGCGAAATGGGTCTCCACCACCTGGTCTACGAAGTAGTCGACAACTCGGTGGACGAAGCCCTGGCCGGCTACGCCACGGTGATCACGGTGATCATCCACGACGATAACTCGGTCACGGTGACGGACGATGGTCGCGGAATCCCGACTGGCATCATGGAAGGAGAGGGCGTTTCGGCGGCGCAGGTGGTGATGACCAAACTGCATGCCGGCGGAAAGTTCGATTCCAAGAGTTACAAGGTTTCGGGCGGCCTGCACGGGGTGGGCGTGAGCTGCGTCAATGCGCTTTCGGAGCACCTGGAATTGGAGATATGGCGCGAGGGTTATACCTGGCAGCAGGAATACGCGTGCGGCGCTCCCAAGGCGCCCCTGGTGAAGGCTGGCAAGGCGGGCAAGAAGACCGGTACGCGGGTGACGTTCAAGCCCGACCTGACCATCATGGAAGCGTCGGTGTTCAATTACGACACCTTAGCCCAGCGCCTGCGCGAGTTGGCGTTCTTGAACAAGGGTCTCAAGATCACGCTGGCGGATGAGCGGACGGATCCGGAGAAGCTGACGGAGTTCATGTACCAGGGCGGCATCAGTGAATTCATCAGGCACCTGAATCGCGGCAAGAGCGTGCTCCACGAAAAGCCGATCCACTTCGAGGCGGATCGCGAGATGCCCGAAAAAGGCACCATCACAATGGAAGTGGCGTTGCAATATAACGACGGCTACTCCGAGAACGTGTTCAGCTTCGCCAACAACATCAACACGGTGGATGGGGGAACGCACCTCAGCGGATTCCGCTCCGCGCTCACCCGCACAATTAACGCTTTCGGCCAGCAGGCGGGGCTGTTCAAGGATGTGAAGGACAATCTCTCGGGCGACGACGTGCGGGAGGGCCTAACCGCGGTAGTGAGTGTGAAGGTGCCGCAACCGCAGTTCGAAGGCCAGACGAAGGGCAAGCTGAACAGCGATATTGCGGGCTACATGACGCAGTTCGTCAACGAGAAACTGGGCGAGTATTTCGACAAGAACTCGAAGGTGGGCCGCGCGATCGTGGGCAAGGCCATTGACGCCTCGCGGGCGCGGGAAGCGGCCCGCAAGGCGAGGGATCTGACGCGGCGCAAGGGCGCTCTCGATTCCGGCGGGCTACCCGGGAAACTGGCCGATTGCCAGGAGAAGGACCCCAAGCTGTGCGAAATTTTCCTGGTGGAGGGAGAAAGCGCCGGCGGCACCGCGAAGCAGGGACGGGAGCGGCGGTTCCAGGCGATTCTTCCGCTCAAGGGAAAGATCTTGAACGTGGAGAAGGCGCGCTACGACAAGATGCTGGGACACGAGGAAATCCGCTGCCTCATCACCGCGCTGGGCACGGGTATCGGCACGGACGATTTCGACGTGGCGAAACTGCGCTACGACAAAATCATCATCATGACGGACGCGGATGTGGATGGCTCGCACATCCGCACCCTGCTGCTGACGTTTTTCTTCCGCCACATGAACGAGCTGATTACGCGCGGCAAGGTGTACATCGCGCAACCGCCGCTCTACAGCATCAAGAAGGGCAAAAGCGAAAAGTATATTAAAGACGAGAAGGAATTCACCAAAGAGATTATGCGGCGGGCGACCGAGAATGTGACGGTCGAAATCCACTCCAACGGAGACGGTATACCGAAGTCCGTCATGGAAGGGCAGGAGTTGCGCACCTTCCTGCTGAACCTGGACGAATACCAGGTGATGTTCCACAAAGTGGAGCGGAGGCTGCGCGATTCCCGGGCCGTCGAGGTTGTGGGGGATATCAGTCTTCAGATCGACCACAAAGCCGATTTTCAGGTGGAAGAGAACCTGAAGCCGGTGTTTGAAGCGCTCAAACTGAAGGGCTTGAATCCAGAGATGCGGAATGACGAGGAGCACTCCACCTGGGCCGCGGTGTACCGTGACTCCACGGGGGCGGAACGGAGCATTGGGGTGCAGTTGACCGCGCAGCCGGAGTTCCGCCGTTTTCGGGCGTTGGCGCGCACCATCGCGAAGTTCAACGAACCGCCCTTTGTGGTGGTGAAGAACGAGCATCGCGATTCCCAGCCCAACTGGGTGGAGCTGCTCGAGTACGTCAAGAAGGAAGGCAAGAAGGACGCCAGCGTGAAGCGCTACAAGGGTCTGGGCGAAATGAACGCCGAACAATTGGCGGACACGACGATGAATCCGGAGAAGCGCACGCTGCTCCAGGTGCGGCTGGAAGACGCCGTGAAAAGCGAAGAGATCTTCTCCACACTGATGGGCGAGGATGTCGAGGCCCGGCGCAAATTCATCGAAGAGAACGCGCTGGATGTGAAGAACCTCGACATCTAGCCTAGCGTAGTGCGGCCGAAGTCCTGCCGGTTTTGTGGGGCGGGCAATCTTGCCCGCAGGCGCCTTTCAGCCGGCTTTTTCAAGCGGAGCGTACCCCTGCGTGCTTGCGGAGCGTGCCCCTGGGTGCTCCGCAAGCACCCACAGCGCGGCGGCTTCCAATAGGCGCGTCGAAGTGTGCATGCGCTTTCTCCTTGTTAAAGCGAATAGGTGTGGAACACGTAAAGGTAGCTGGGTCCGATTCCGGGAGTTGTTTTCTGCATAAACTGTCCGGAAAAGAAATGGCCGTAGCCGGCGCCCAAGGTGAAGTGCCCGTGCTGATAGGTGCCGTAAACATCGGTTTCTTCGCCGACATGGCGGCCCGCGACGCCAGTGGCGGACCGGGCGATCGGCTTGCCGGAGCCGTTGTAGATGGCATCCTTGAGATTGGCTAGCCAGTAATTGTCGTACAGGAAATTGATGGCGAAGTTCTTGGTCACTCCCAGGGTGCTCAGGGAGCGGGCATTGTGGATATTGCGCCAGCCGAACAAATCCTGATGGCCAAATTTGTCGTGGTTGCTCGCGTAGAGCTGGTCAAAGGTGCCGGAGTGCTTGGCATCCGCGGGGTTTTCCGTGCCGGACGCATACTTATACTCAGCCGAGAGATCCAGGGTCTTGCCCGCGATGGTCCAGCGGCGGCTCAGGGCACCAAACCAGGCGCCGGCGCTGAGGTCCGCGGCGCCAACCTTTCCCTTCTGCAGGACCGCTTCCAGGCTGTATTTCACGCCGTGCGATACCGGCCCCGCCAGGCGGAAGCCGAAGGTATTGATGCCGAGTTTGTCGGTGCCATCCTTGCTTAAGCCCGCGGTGAAGCCGCCGGGCCGGTTCTGCTCGCGGCGCAGGATATAGGCTTCGAGCAGGTTCTTCTTGTAGAAGTTTGGAAAAACGTTATAGGTGCCCCACATACGGTCTCCCCAGACGGGGCGGTTGAACTCCCCCAGGCGTACCTTCACTGGCGAAACCACGAGCAACTCCACCTGGACCTTCGCGGATCGCCAGTACATGCGTGCGTGATCGTAGGTTCGCGAGACATTGGTCCATTGCGGTGTGCCAATCAGCCGCCCTTCGCCGTAGTTCAGCATCATGCGGCCGGCAGTCATGCCGAAGCCCTTCTTATAGGAAGGGAAGAGCTCGATGTAGGCTTCGTGGAGATCCGACTCATCGCGCATCGTGCTGGGAGCGGCTGCGCCGTACCAGGGAGCGCGCGCGTCCTGGATCATTCCAGAGAACTTGAGCCATTTGACGGGCGTGTAGGCCAGTCCCAGCCTGGTCCGAAAAAGCCCGGTGAACACGTCTACGTCCTTACCGAACGTGTTGCCGGTGCGGTCCTCATACCGTCCGCGCTGTTCGAAGGTCAACTTGAGCTTCTCGTTGGTGCCTCTGGAAATGGCGGTTGTGGCACGTGTGCCGGGGTCCCAATTCTGGGCGTTCAATGGGCAGAGAAGCAGCGGAGACAAGGCAAGTATTTGGACCGCTAAGGTCCCCTTCAGAAGAAATGACATCGAAGCCTCCCGGCCAACCGGGTCTGCTTTCCAGAGCGGTCTGCGCTCCGGCCTGCTGCCCGGCCCTGAAATCCACCTCAGCCGGCTATTCGACTAACCGCACGGCGTTGCGCACATCCTCCAACAGAATCTCCATGTCGCGTTTCGTCGTGCGGTAGTTGAGCACGCAACCGCGCAGGGCAAACACCCCGCGGACGCGCGTGTTGGAGAGATAGCTGCTACCGCCGCGCTGCACCTCAAGCATGACGCGCTCGTTGAGGGCGTCCAGATCGCCGGTAAAATCGCGCGGCCGGTAGCGGAAGCAGAAAATGGAGAGATCCACCGGCGACAGCATTTCGAAATCGCCGGTCGCGCTCACCAGGTCCGCGAAGTATTTCGCGCAGACGATATTTTCTTCAATGGCCTCGCCGATCGCCCGGGTACCCACCGATTTTAAGAGCAGCCAGAGATCCAGCGCACGAAACGGGCGCGAAAGCTCCGGACCGTAATCCCAGAAAGCGAAAGCTTCGTCATCCTGCAGGCCCACCACGCGGGTGTACTCGGCGTTCTCGCTGAACGCCGCGCGGGCCGCCGCGGGGTCGCGGTAGAGAACACAACCGCAGCCCACCGGCAGGTAGAGCCACTTATGCGGATCGAGCGCCACCGAATCGGCCTCGCCGATGCGCTGGAAGAAGGCGCGCGCGGAGGGCGCCAGCGCCGCGAATCCACCGTAGGCTCCATCCACATGCAGCCAAAGGTTGTGCGCGTGGGCAAAATCGGCGATCCGCCCGATCGGGTCCACCGCTCCCGTCCCGGCTGTGCCCGCGCTGGCCACTACGCAGAAGGGCAGGTGGCCGGCATCGCGATCTTCGCGCACCAGGCGGTCCAGATCCGCCAGGTCCATGCGCAGGTCCGCACCGGTCTTCACGGATCGCAGATTGCCCGCGCCGATGCCCAGCATGGCGGCTGCCTTGCGGATGGAGAAGTGAGCCTCTTCGGAGGCATACAGGCGCATGCGGGCGCCGCCGATGCCGTCGCGGACCACGTTGCCGGGCGCCTTGGCGCTGCGCGCGGCTGCGATGCCGGCAAAATTCGCCATCGATCCACCGCTCACCAAAAGTCCTCCGGCATCCGCGGGATAGCCCAGCATTTCCTTGATCCAGCGGATGCACAAGAGCTCCATTTCGGTTGCCGCCGGTCCGGAACGCCAGCAGGTCACGTTGATATTGAAGGCTGCGGCGATCATGCTGCCCATCGCCGCCACCGGCAAGCCTGGGGAAGAGACGTAACCGAAGAATCGCGGGTGGCCGTTGTGGCGGCTGAACTCCTCCACCACGTCGCGCACCGTGCCCAGCAGGTCCGCGAACGGCAGTCCGGCGGACGGAGCGGGCTCGTCGAGCCGCTGGCGCAGTGCATCCGAGGTAGTTGGGCGCAGCACCGCACGCGCGGCCAGCGTGTCGTAATATTCCGCCACCAGAAGCAGGGCGGCGCGGCCCATTTCACGGATCTCGGCCCCGGGGATTACCAACTGATTCGGCACGGTGCCAGAGTAACAGGAAATC
>JANYAH010000205.1 GCA_025361425.1 Candidatus Solibacter sp.
GGCCGCGGTCCGCGGAAAGCGCGTCGAATAGGCTTCCGGATACTTTAAGCCCGACCCGGTATTGTAGATCACAATGCGGTCCGTGGCCTTCAGGAAGCGCGAGCGCAACAAGCGGGCCGCCGCGTCCACGCAGGCCGCACCCTCCGGCGCGGCGAAGATGCCCTCGTCGCTGGCCATGTGCACGCCCGCCTCCAGCATGTCCTCATCGCTCACCGCGATGGCCGTGCCGCCGCTCTCGCGCACCGCGTTCAGCACCAGGAAATCGCCCAGCGGTTTGGGCACGCGCAGGCCGCTCGCCACGGTGTGCGCGCCGTCCCAGAAGCGGCTGCGCGGCTGGTTCTCCAGGTACGCGCGCACCACCGGCTGGCAGCCATCCGCCTGCACCGCAATCATCTTGGGCCGCCGGCTGCCAATCCAGCCCAGCTTTTCCATTTCGTCGAACGCCTTCCACATGCCGATCATGCCCACGCCGCCGCCCGTGGGGTAGAAGATCGCGTCCGGCAATTCCCAGCCCATCTGCTCCGCCACTTCGTACCCCATCGTCTTCTTGCCTTCGATGCGGTACGGCTCCTTGAGCGTGCTGACATCGAACCAGCCCTCTTTCGGCCCCTGCTCGGCCACCATCCGGCCGCAATCGCTGATCAGCCCATCCACCAGCGTGACGTGCGCACCGTACGCCTTGCACTCCAGGTAGTTAGCTTGCGGAACGTCGCGCGGCATGAAGATGTGCGCCTCGATTCCCGCCGCTGCCGCATAGGCCGCCATGGCGCTGGCCGCGTTGCCCGCCGAGGGAATCGCCACCTTTTTGATGCCCAGCTCCACACACATGGAGACCGCGCAGGAAAGCCCGCGCGCCTTAAACGAGGCCGTGGGATTGAGCCCTTCGTCCTTCACCCAGAGCTGCTCCGCGCCGATGCGCGCGCCCAACCTCTTAGTCCGCACCAGCGGCGTCCAGCCCTCACCCAGCGTCACGACCGACGCTTCGGCCGGCGGCAGCACGGGCGCGTACCGCCACATGTTCGCCGGACCGCTGGCCACCTCGCGCCGCGGCCAGCGGTGCCGGATGACCGTGAGATCGTACCGGACCAGGAGCGGTCCTCCGCAGGTGCAGAGGTTGGCCACCCCCGCCGCATCATACTTGGCGCCGCAAAGGCTGCATTCCAGATGAGTCGCTTTAGGCATTCAGTAGCAGTCTAACATCTGGCCGCTCGCGCTCTTGTGTGATGAAGGCGGCAAGCGCGTGCGAGCAAAACCTCCGGGCTGCGCGCGGTTGGCAGGCGAAAGCGCCTGCCCCACCTGGCGTCATGAGGAGCCCTATGCCACGTGAATCGACGCCACGATGATGCCGCGCTCGCGAGAGTCCGATCCCTCCGGCGCCAGGGCCTTATCCAAACTGAAGTGCAACTCCAGTTCGCCGCTCTCCGACTCCAGTTCCCGCACGTAGCTTTCCATCCCCGCGGTGTCGTAAACCGCCGGCTGTAGCGCCACTCCGTTCACCGTGGCGTGCAGCGTGATCGCAGACAGGCGGCGCACCGATTCCTCGGCCACGTACAGCTTCATCGTCAGCACGCGCCGTCCCATGCCGCCGCGCACCCGGACCCCGAATTCCCGCTCTGTCCAACGCCAGCCAGTCTCTTCGCTGTCATGCCAGCCGGCAAGCAGCTCCAGATTCGCCAGGCGGTCGTAGCGGCTCTCCAGCAGGCAGAAGGCCCGCTCGTCGCGGTCCGCGCGCACCGGGTCGCTCCGCGAAGTGTCGCCCAAGCCCACATAGTCGCGAATCTTCCAATGCGCGCGGTCCAGCATCACCCGCAAGCCGGGCTCGGAAAAGATGAAATAGTTGCTGTTGTCCTGGTTGAGTTCCTCTTCGCCCAACAGATAAGCCAGCGCCACATTGGCCGGCATGGCCGAGCCATCGGGAAAACAGCGCGCCACCCGCGTGCTCAGAAAACAGCGCGTGGTGCGCCGCGCCAGCTCCTCCAGCACGTAGAACGGATTCCTCAGGTGATACAGAATTCCCAGGAAGAAAACCAGGTCGTAGGTATCGTGCGGCAGAGCGAACGGCCGGTCCACGTCCAGTTCGTGAATCTCCACCGCCGAGCCGAGCGCCGCCTTCAACGCGCGGACGCCGCGCATGCCGTTGTGGTTGTAGGCCGGGTGATCCACTGCCACCGCCTGGTAGCCCAGGCTCTCCAGGAAGAACGCGAGTTCGCCATCCTGCGAACCCATGTCGAGCACGCGGCCGCGCCCGTCCAGCAGGCCGCGATTCGCCCCCGTCAGCAGCTTCTCCAAATGTCCCAGCGCCGACAGCGTATCGTAGGGGTACCATTCGAAGCCCACGTTCCCCAAGCTCTGTTTCGCGCGGCGCGTGCGTTCCGCGAAGTGCGCCGCCTCCTTGACTAACGCTGCGATATCCACTGGCCCACCCGCCTACCGCGCTTCCACGGGAGCCGGCATCGCCTCCTTGGTGAACCGCGGGACCATCTCATCGCGATTGGCCACGTGCCACACCGCCGCCGCCACAATCGCCGCCGCCTTATATACGTCGTCCGGAATAATGCGCTCGTAGGTGTCGAGGTTGGTGTGGTGCGTCATGCTGCTGTACTCGATCGGGTCCTGCGCAAACCCCACGCCCGGCAGCCCCGCGTTGTTGAACGACGTGTGGTCCGTACCGGCGATGACGCGGCTATTGGAGGTGCTCACGCCGAATACGCCCCAATCGGCGTACTGCGCCAGCACCGGCCGCAGCACGGCGGCGGCTTCCAGCGGCCCGAAAATTCCCGCGCCGCGAATCCGGCCCGTGCCTGTGTCCACATTGAAGTAGCAATCCAGCTTGGCAAATTCCGGCTTGGCGTTCTCCGCCGTGCCGAAATGCTGCTTCACGTAAGCCAGCGACCCCAGCAGCCCTTCCTCCTCGCCCGACCACAGCGCCACGCGCACCGTCCGCCGCGGCTTCAACCCCAGCGTCTGAATCAGCCGCGCCGCTTCCATCATGATCGCCGAACCGATCGCGTTATCGGTCGCGCCCGTAGCGGCGTGCCACGAATCCAGGTGGCCGCCCAGCATCACGATCTCGTCCGCCTTGTCCGTGCCCGGAATCTCGCCGACCACGTTATAGCTCGTCTTGCCCTCGGGATAGACGTGGTTGACGATGTGGAACTCCATCTTTACGTCTTCGCCGTCGGCCAGCAGGCGTTCCACGCGGCCGTAATCGTCATTGCGCAGGATCAGGGTGGGCACCGTCTTCGTGGGGTCGTAGGCGCGATTCTGTTGGGCGACGATCACGCCTTCGCCGCGCGCCGCATCATTCAACCGGACCACCGCGCCGCCCGCGATCAGCATGGCATCCATCTGTTCCGTCACCTGCGCCGGGGTCAGCCGGTTGGGGTCGGACGTTGCCGCGGCCCGCCCGCGCCCCGCGTTGGGGTTATTGGGGTCGTACTGCGCCTTCACCTGCTCATCGTCGCGCCGCTTGGCGGGCGGAGCGAAATTCACCGGAATCACCGCCGCCTTGCCCACCAGCACGATTTTGCCTTTCACCTTCGACTGGTTGGCCTTCACCCACTCGTCCAACTCCGCCTTGGTAGGCCCCAGCCGCGCCGGGCCGCCGCCGAAGCCGCCGCGCCCGCGCCCACCGGCAGCAGCCGCGCCCGTGCTCTCCGCCGCCGGCGGAGGCGGAGCCAGCGGTCCCTGCGGCGGCACCAGTTGGATCGCCGATGCGGTGACCGTCCCCTTGGTGGACGGCGTCCAGGCCAGCACTTCAAATTTCAGATTCTCCTGGACCGGCGAAACGAGGAAGGCGCTGGCCCGCTCATTGCTCCATCCCGGATGCCCGAAATTCCACGGCTCCATGCGGGCATTCTTCAGGCCCCAGTCGGTGAGTTGCTTGACCACCCATTTTGCCGCTGCCTCGTGGCCCGGCGTGCCCGTGACCCGCGGGCCGTACCGGTCCGTCAGCATGTGGAGCGTGTGCATGATCTGCGACTTCTCCAGTTCTTCACTGCGGAAACGGGCGGCGGTGGCTTGGTCCACCTTTTCCTGCGCCGCCAACAGGCCGCACGCGGCAATCGCGAGCAACAGCTTTCTCATATGCGATTTCAGCATAGCGGAAACGCCGTACAATCGGAACATGACCCGTCTGCTTCTCTCGCTGATCTGCCTCTGCCCTCTGCTCACCGCCGCAGACCGCCAACTCTTCAACGGCAAGGATCTCACCGGATGGGCGCGCATCCCGCGTCACGAAAATACCCCGCCGGACCAGCAGCCCGGTTTCGTCGTCAAGGACGGCATGCTGGTGGCCATCCCCGCCGCGCCGGAAGACGACCTCTGGTACACCGGCGAAAAGATCGGCAACGCCACCCTGCGCCTGGTCTACAAAGTCTCCGCCCCCAATGCCAACTCCGGCGTGTTCATCCGCATCCCCATCCAGCCGAAGTCCGAGGATGACGCCATCAACAAGGGCATCGAAGTGCAGATCGACGAAAGCGGCGACGGTTTCCATTGCTCCGGCGTTCTCTACTCCATGACCCAGGCCAAGGCGCGCCCCTACAAGCCGGCCGGCGAGTGGAACACCCTCGAAATCGTCATGAAGGGCCAGCGCACCACCGTCAAGCTAAACGGCGTCCTGGTCACCGACTATGACGGCGCGGCGCCCGTGCCTGCCAAAAAATCGGTATACGAACCCGACCGCGGTCCGCGCCCCGACACCGGCTATATCGCCATCCAGCACCACGGCGGCGCCGCGTCCGTGACCTTCAAGGAAATCAGTCTGCGGCACTAAGGGGGTATTCCCTCCATCGAAAACCTTTGTAATGTTTTTGTCGCCGCCCTCCGTTTGCGGTACGGATGCGCCGAATCCTGTTAGGTTAGAAGAGAAAGACATCGGTTTTTCCGTTTCCTTGCCATGATTCAAACGCACCCCAAGGGATCCCAGGCCAAGATCCTGCTCTCCTCCGTCTTCGGCCCGTACGCACAAGACGACACTTACGGTAGCCGCGCCATCAACCCGATGGAGCTCTACCATAACCAGGTAACGCGTGGCCAGGGTTCGTTCTCCCTGCGCAGTTTCCACCGTTCCTGGGGTATCCTGATGATCCAGGGGAACATCAACGCTCCGTGCGCCGTCCTCGACTTCCCCACGCGCGACGCCTTTGCCCGCGAACTCACCGCCCACCACTACGACATCGTCGGCATCTCCTCGATCATCGTCAACGTCGGCAAAGCCCGCGAGATGTGCCGCATGGTGCGCGAACTCTCGCCTGGCACCACGGTCATCGTGGGAGGCCACATTGCCGCCATCCCCGGTGTGGAGCAGATGCTGGATGCCGACCACATTGTCAAAGGCGACGGCATCGCCTGGATGCGCCAATACCTCGGCGAAGAGGCCGATGCCCCCATCCACCACCCCGATTTCTCCTCCGCCTTCGACCTCCGCGTGCTCGGTGTCAAGGTCCCAGCCGCCGCCGACACCACCTCCGCTACCATCATTTCCTCGGTCGGATGTCCCATGGGCTGCAATTTCTGCACCACCAGCGCTTTCTTCGGCGGCAAGGGCAAAATCCTCAATTTCTATGAGACCGGTGAGCAGCTTTTCCGCCTTATGGAACACGCGGAAACCACGCGCAACAAGCGCTCCTTCTTCATCATGGATGAGAACTTCTTGCTCCAGAAGCGCCGCGTCATGGAACTGCTGGCCCTCATGAAAGCCGCCGGCAAAAGCTGGACGTTCAACATCTTCTCTTCCGCCAACGCCATTGCCAAGTACACGTACGAGGAGTTGGCTGAAATCGGCATCGCCACCATCTGGCTGGGCCTGGAATCGCCGCGCTCCACCTACTCCAAACTGGATGGCGCCGATACCCTGAAGCTCACCCGCGAACTGCGCGAGCACGGCATCGTGCTGCTCGGCTCCACCATCATCGGCCTGGAACACCACACGCCGGAGAACATTAACGAAGAGATCGAGCACGCCATCGCGCATGAGACCGATCTGCACCAGTTCATGCTCTACACTCCGGTCCCCGGCACGCCGCTCTATTTCGAGATGGCCGAACAGGGACGCCTGCTCGATGTGGATCTGGCCGACATCCACGGCCAGCACGCCTTCAACTTCCAGCACGCCGCCATCTCGCGCGAGCAATCCACCAGTCTCCTGAATGGGGCATTCCAGCGCGATTTCGAACGCAACGGTCCCAGCCTGTTCCGCATCTGCCGCACCACCTTCACCGGCTACCTGCGCTACAAGAACCACCCGGACCCCCGCATCCGCGAGCGCTGGCTGCGCGAGTGCCGCACCCTGCGCCACGCCTGGGTCGGCTTCCTCTGGGCTATGGAGCATCGTCTCACCAAATCGAACCCCGCGGTGGCGGCCAAAATTCGAGCCCTGCGCATGAAAATGGAACAGGAATTCGGTCTGGTCGCGGTAGTCGCGGGCAAACTGCTCGGCCCCATCCTGTGGTGGACCAGCCGCCGCGAAGACAAGCGTCTCGCCGCCGGCCAGTGCTACGAGCCCGCCACCATCATCGACCGCCGCAACTGGAGCGATGAGCCGGGATCCAGCACCACCGCACGCACCGTAGACAAGGCTCGCCGACTGGCACCCGAGCTGATTACCCTGGAGCCAGGTAATAGTCCCAGTGGCGATTAGTAGGACAGGCCTCCGAACCTGTCTCACTTCCAGATCCGATAGTCTCAAATGGCCCACTACGTGCAGTCCTCACGCTGACTTAATTCTGGAGGGCTCCCATGGCCAAAGGCCAAGTTGCTATCACAGTCGAGCGCTGTAAAGGGTGCGGGTTCTGTGTCGAATTCTGCCCAACCCACGTCCTCGCGCTCTCATCCGCTTTCAATTCTAAGGGTTACCATCCACCCCACGTCGTCTCCGGCGAGAAGTGCTCCGGCTGCGACCTCTGCGGAATGTACTGCCCCGATTTCGCTATCTTCGGAGCTCGCCATGCACGCTGACCCCAACGGTGTTCTCACAGGTGTCCATTTTCTCGACGGCGATCACGCTTGTTGTGAGGGAACCCTCGCAGCCGGTGCGCGATTTGCCGCAGGTTATCCCATCACTCCCTCCACCGAAGTGGTCGAACGCTTCGCCTGGCGAATCCCCACCGTGGGCGGCATCTTCATCCAAATGGAAGACGAACTCGCTGCTTCCATCGCCATTCAGGGCGCGGTTTGGGGCGGCGCCAAAGCCTTCACCGTCACCTCCGGCCCCGGCTTCTCCCTCATGATGGAGCACATCGGCTACGCCGCCATCACCGAAACCCCCTGCGTCTTCGTCAACGTGCAGCGCGGCGGACCCTCTACCGGACTCCCCACTCTGCCCGCCCAGGCCGACATGATGCAGGCCAAGTGGGGATCCCACGGCGATTACAGCATCATCGCCCTCTGCCCTAACTCCCCCCAGGAATGCTTCGACCTGACCGTTACCGGCTTCAACCTGGCCGAAGAGTTCCGCGTCCCCGTCATGATGATGCTCGATGAGTGCGTCGGCCACATGACAGAGAAGGTGGTCATCCCCGAGGCCGGTCAGATCGCCATCACCCCGCGCCGCTTTACTTACAAATCGCCCGCGGAGTTCCGCCTCTTCGAACCCAGGGAAGACCTGGTCCCCGATATGGTGAAAGCCGGCGATGGCTACCGCTTCCACGTCACCGGCCTCACCCATGATGAGCGCGGCTACCCCAGCATGAACGTGGAGACCCAGGATCGCCTGGTCCGCCGCATGCGGGACAAGCTGAAACCGTTCGCCAACGGACGCGCCGTTTTCGAGGCCGAGAACCTGGACGATGCCGAAGTGGTCGTCGTCTCCTACGGCATTACCTCGCGCGTCGCCCAGCGCGCTACCCAAATGGCTCGCGCCCAGGGCGTTCGCGCCGGCAAGTTCCGCATCATCTCCGCCTGGCCCTTCCCGGAACAGCACATCCGCGAACTCGCCGGCCGCGTCAAAGCCTTCGTCTTCCCAGAGCTGAACCTGGGCCAGATGGTTCACGAAGTGGAGCGCTGCGCCGCGGGCCGCGCGAAAGTAATCTCCGTTCCCCATGCGGGCGGCAGCGTTCACAAACCCGAAGTCATCCTGCAAGCCATTCTGGAGGCCGCCCGATGAGTGAAGCCATTCTCGATATCCCGTTGGACTCGACGAAGACCGCGATTAACCCGGTGGAGCCCTACCTCCGCATGGACCGCATGCCGCACATCTGGTGCCCGGGGTGCGGCATCGGCACCACGGTGAACTGCTTCGCCCGCGCGTTGGAGAGTTCCGGCCTGAATCTGGATAAGGTGGCGATTGTCTCCGGCATCGGCTGCACGGGCCGCGTCGCCGGGTACGCCAACCTGGATAGCTTCCACACCACTCACGGACGCGCCATCCCCTTCGCCACCGGCCTCAAACTCTCCAACCCGGAGCTGCAAGTGGTGGTCTACTCCGGCGACGGAGACCTGTTCGCCATCGGCGGCAACCACTTCATTCACGCCGCGCGCCGCAACATGGATATTAAGGTGATCTGCGTCAATAACCTCACCTATGCCATGACCGGCGGCCAGACCGGGCCCGCCACGCCCACCGAGGTAATCTCCGCGACCTCGCCCTACGGCGTCTTCGAACCATCCTTCAATCTGGTACAACTTGCCGAAGCTGCCGGCGCATCCTACGTGGCGCGCTGGACCACCTACCACGTCAAGCAACTCAGCCGCTCCATGGAGGAGGTGCTGCACAAGAAGGGCTTCTGCTTCATCGAAGTGCTCTCGCCCTGCCCCACCCTCTACCAACGCCGTAACAAGATGGGCGATGGCCTGGACGCCATGAAGTTCTATAAGGAAGTCAGCAAAGTGCGCCACGGCGCGCCCACCAGTGAATGCGCCCTCACCAGGGCGGGCGAAATTGTGGTCGGCAAGTTTGTCGATCGCGACCGCCCCGATTACCTGGAACTCCTCAATCGCCAGATGACCGCAACCTTAGGCGACCGCTACGCCACCCCGGAGGTAACATGCAGCGAGGGCTAACCAAACTCGGACTCACGGAAATCCGCATCGCCGGCTTCGGCGGCCAGGGCGTGATCCTGGCCGCCACCGTCATCGGCAAGGCCGCCGCCATCTTCGAGGGCGGCTACGCCACCATGACGCAGAGCTTCGGCCCTGAAGCCCGCGGCGGTTCTTCCGCCGCGCAGGTGATTCTCTCCGGCGAACCTATCCTTTATCCCTACGTCACACAACCCGACATCCTGGTGGTGATGAGCCAGGAAGCCTATACGGTCTTCGCGCCCCAACTGAAGCCCGGCGGCATCCTGATTGTGGAACAGGAACTGGTGCGCATCGATCATCCTCCCCAAGGCGTCCGCTTCTACGGCGTTCCCGCTACCCGCTTGGCTGAGGAACTCGGCCGCAAGGTGGTCCTGAACATCGTCATGGTCGGCTTCTTTGCCGCCGTGACCCATATGCTGGACCCCGATAGCCTGCGCCAAGCGGTCGCCGATTCGGTTCCCCCGGCCATGCAGAAGCTCAATTTGCAGGCTTTCGACAAAGGCTTCGAATATGGCGCCGAACTGGTTCAACGTCTGGCTGAAAACGGCGATGCGGAGCCGCTGCTGCTCGAAACCGAGTCCTAAACATTTCTCGTGACACTCTAGGTGAATTGGGGCGACCACCCTCTTCAGCCGGATTGTGGACCGCGTAACCTGACCGCGCGCGAGCCATGGTCCGCAGCGCCGAATACTACATTATTGAGGTCTAGTCACTCACACTAACTGAGAATAGTACAGGCCCATGCAGGGTGTACAAATTCCGTGGCTGACCAAGCCGGGAGGTTTTTCAATGTATGCTGGAACCCAATCCCAAACAGGTGCTTGCTTCGAACGGCGCGTCCGCCTGCAGTGGCAACACATCGTCACAATATCTTGACTATCTACGTAAACTCTTTCATTCGGGAAGCAGATTCCTCGTTCCCGGTCGTCATGGGGCCGTTCCAAGGTGAGAGAGTTCACCACGACTAATCCCTCACCTGTTGGATTCAGGCTGGACATCATTCGAAAGTTGCGGTACACAGTCGGGCTAGAACACTCGTAGCAGTGTTCCCACGGTTGCGTTCCAGAGAGCGCCGTGCGGTAACCCTCCTCGAAAAACGGTTTCAGTGGAGAGGGAACCGCGTTCATTATAGATCGGCCCAGTTGGAGTTGACGTGTCAATCCCCGACCGCCGTTCTCCGCCGCAAACCGATCCCAAGCCTCATTGCAGTAGACAATGCGGAGGTCTCGGTCCAGCAAATAGATCACGGCTGGATCTTTTTCCAAGCTCTTTTCCAGGCGGTTGACCAAAGTGGGCTTCATACTTGTTCACCCGATGAACCGCTCAACCACCTCAAACATGTTGGTCCAGTCTTTTGGCTTTCGCGAAACGGCAGTTGCTCTTCGAGTTGCCCCAATTCGACGCCGGGAAGCGTTTGAATGGCGTACCGTTCGAAGTCGTCTTCGCAGATGTGCTCCATGGATTACACAGTACTCTATTTCAGCGAGAAATAGGTGGCGCGCGCCCGGCCTCGCGTACCACCTGACGCAGTCAAGCCCCTAGCCAAGTTCACCGGGCCCTATTGCAATCGCTGTCCGCGGTATGAGTATGAGTGCTGTGGCGGCTGCTATATACCGTGCGCCCCTGCCCGTAATCGGCCGAAAACCACCGCTGTGGTGCGCCTCCACCACTATCGCCAGTTGCAACCAGCCGGGCCTTCCAGCGTTTTGAGTAACTTGGCGAACGGCCTTCAAGGTGCTTTTAGGAAGGCAGGAGGTCGTACAAAATGAAAACCGAATTAAGAATGCTGGCAGTGGCGCTGATCGCCGGAGGCACGATGTTTGCCCAGACGCGGTTTTCCATCGGCATCGGCGTCGGAGGCTACGGCCCGGGTTATTACCCGCCTCCTAACTACGAGGAGTACGTGGCGCCATGCCCCGGCCCCGACTACTCGTGGGTCGATGGTTACTGGGAACCTCAGGGCGGCCGCAATGTCTGGTTCGACGGATACTGGCGTCGTCCCTACGTCAGCGGCTACCGCGTGGCCCCGCGCTACGTACAGCCCCGTTATTACAACTCCTATCGCGGCTATGACCGCGATTGGGGCGATAACCGGTATCAGAACCGCGGCAATCAGCGCTTCGAGAACCGCGGCAATCAGCGCTTCGACAACCGCGGCGGCGAACGCTACGACAATCGCGGCAATCAGCGCTATGACAACCGCGGTAACCAGCGCTACGACAACCGCGGCAAGGGCTACTCTAACGGCTTCCGTCGCTAACCGAATCGACGCCCTCCAAGGCCGGCCGCTCTCGCGGCCGGCCTTTTTTGTGCCTTCCTCGCCCACCCCCAATTCTTCTCAACGAAAGTAGATTACCCGCATGGATGCCGGCGTGGCTGGGTCAACCTTCGTCTTTAGCAACGTGGTGGCTGCCGCCGAGGTTCCCTCTTGGATGTGGAAGTCGGGGAGTGTCATGCCTGCAACAGCCGTAGGTGGCTCCAGAACGATCTGGAGCCCTTCTTCTTTCCGGGTACTGTCACCATCTTGTGCGCGGTGGCCGTCCGAATCGATCCCGCCATTGCCGGAGACCAGGTTGGCATCACTATAATCATGAAGGACCAGCGTCGCTTGGAAAGGTACATCGACCACTCCATCGGCAATGCTCGGAACACTTATGACCAACGCACAACTGGAAGCCAGATTCGCCGGACCCGCTGAGAGCGTGCTACCGCCGGACCAGACCCACCGCCCGATGGATCTGTGCTGGAACATTTCGAGCATGCCTGAGGCCGCGCAACCGGCCCCAGCGGCGGCGGTCTAGTTCGTGGCCCCACGCCCCCGCTTTTATCGGACCCTGTACTTCCGCGTGATCGCTGGCATCGTCGCGGGGATCGCGCTCGGTTCCTTCTATCCTTCCGCGGGCGAGATGATGAGACCGCTCGGCGACGGCTTCATCAAACTGATCCGCATGATGATCGCGCCGATCATCTTCCTCACCGTGGTGACCGGTATCGCGCGCATCGGCGATATGCGCAAACTCGGCCGCGTCGGGCTCAAGGCGCTGGTCTACTTTGAGGTGATGACCACCATCGCACTCCTGGTGGGATTCGTGGTGGTCAAAGTGATCCAACCCGGTGCCGGAATCAACGCCAGCGCCGCAACCCTGGATGCCAAAGCCGTGCAACAATACACCACTTCCGGGAAACAGATGACCGCGGTGGATTTCCTGCTGCATATTATTCCCGACACCTTGATTGGCGCATTCGCCAACGGCGAAATCCTCCAAGTCCTGCTGATCGCGATTCTCTTCGGCGTGGCGCTGGCTGCTTACCACCTGCGGCAGCCGATTGTCGAAGCAGCCGATTCGCTAACTCATCTGACTTTCGAAGTCATCGCGCTAATCATGAAAGCCGCGCCCATCGGGGCGTTCGGCGCCATGGCTTTCACTATCGGTAAGTACGGCCTGAAGACCCTCTTGCCGCTGGGCAAGTTGCTGCTGTGCGTGTACGTGACCAGCGCGCTCTTCGTCTTCCTGATACTCGGCCTGGTTGCGCGATTGCACGGCTTCAGCCTCTGGAAATTCCTCAAGTACATTAAAGAAGAGCTTCTGATCGTGCTCGGCACTTCCTCCTCGGAGGTGGCGTTGCCGCGAATCATCGTGAAGCTGGAGAGGTTGGGTTGTTCGAAATCCGTGGTGGGCCTGGTGGTCCCCTCGGGCTATTCCTTCAACTTGGATGGTACGGCGATCTATCTCACCATCGCCGCCCTGTTCGTGGCCCAGGCCACTAACACACACCTCAGCGGGAGCGAGGAGTTCACCCTCTTGCTGGTGCTAATGCTCACATCTAAAGGAGCGGCCGCGGTCACCGGAGGCGGCTTCATCACGCTCGCCGCCACGCTTTCCTCGTTGGGAACCGTGCCCGTGGCCGGCATCACTTTGCTGCTCGGCGTGGACCGCTTCATGTCGGAGATGCGCGCCCTCACCAACTTGGTCGGCAACGGTGTCGCCACCATTGTCGTGGCCATATGGGAAGGCGAATTCGACCGCGACCAAGCCAATCGTGTGCTCAACGGCGAAGTGGACGTCGAGGCGTTAGACCCGTTGCTTAGTGAAAGCTAGTACCTGACAGCGGTTGGGGCGCCGGTTCTCGGCCGGCCGGCGGCCTTCATGTCGTATATACTGGGATCGCTCATAAGGAGGTCCCTTGAGTCTGAAACCCGTCCTCGCGACCCTGCTCGCAGTCTCTTCTTTGGTATGTGGCCAAACGCCGCCGAAGATCGCTCCCATCAAATTCACCGACACCACTCTCGACAATGGATTACGGGTCATTATTTCGGAAGACCATGACACGCCCATTTTCGCCATCGCGGTCAGCTACAAGGTCGGCTCCCGCGACGAGCGGGCGGGCCGCACAGGCTTCGCCCACCTGTTCGAGCACATGATGTTCAAAGGCTCGGAAAACGTCGGACCGGGAGAGCATTTCTATCTCGTCTTCACCAAGGGCGGCAGCATGAACGGCACCACCAACAACGACCGCACCTTGTATTTCGAGATCATGCCAAAGAACCAGCTTGACCTGGGTCTGTTCCTGGAGGCCGACCGGATGCGGTCGCTGAACGTCACCAAGGAGAATCTCGACAACCAGCGGCAGGCCGTCAAAGAGGAGCGCCGCCTGGGCATCGACAACCAGCCTTATGGGCTGGCCTACGAAAAGATGGATGAACTGGTCTACAACAACTTCGCCTACAAGCACTCGGTGATCGGCTCCATGGCCGACCTGGACGCCGCTTCGGTGGACGATGTGAAGCAGTTCTTCAGGACGTACTACGCACCCAATAACGCGGTGCTCGCCCTGGCGGGCGATCTGGATACCAAGGACACGCTGGCGCGCGTGAAGAAATACTTCGGCGTCATCCCGCGCCAGGAGCCGCCCAAACCGGTGGACCTGACCGAGCCGGAGAAGACCGCCGAACGGCGCCTCACGCTGGACGATAAGCTGGCCCGGTTGTCGCGGATTTCGATTTCCTACCGCATTCCCGAAACCGGCAATGCCGAGGCGCGGGCGCTTTCCGTGCTGGCCTCCACCCTGGGCGGTGGAGAGAGCGGACGCCTGTATCAAAAGCTGGTCAAGGAGAAGGAGGTGGTCACTTCCATTTCCTGCTTCGCACAGGGCCGGGCTGGCCCCTCCACCTTTAGCATCGACGCTATGGTGCGGCCCGGCAAGACGACCGAGGAAGTGGACGGCCTGATCTCCGAAGAGATCGCCAAGGTCCTTGCCGAACCCGTCACCGCCAAGGAACTGGAGCGGGCGCGCATCGGTATGCGCCGCGCCGCCGTCAGCCCGCGCGGCAGCGTGTTATTGATCGCCAATTCGCTAGCCGACAATGCCGCCCTTTACAACGACCCCAACCGCATCAACGCGGAATACGAGAAACGTCTTGCGGTGACCCCGGCGGACATGCAAAAGGCCGCCAAAACCTACTTGCGCACCGCCAACCGCGCCGTGGTAATCAGCCAACCGGCCGCCCTGGCGGCTCCCGCACCCATGCCGAAGCAGAATTAAAGGAGGCCACAGCCATGAACAAAACTATCGTGCTTTCCGTCGCTCTGGCCGCTTTGGCCGCCGCGCAGACGCCGCAGGGCCAGCAACCGTCGTCGTTTGCGGGAGTCGTGCGCCTCAACAAGGCGCCCATCTCGAATGAAGTCCTGAAGGTCAAACTACCGCGGCCGGTGGAGCAAAAGCTTTCCAACGGCATGCGCCTGCTGGTAGTGGAAAACCACAAGGTGCCCACTATCAGCCTGCAAATCGCCATTCCTTCCGGCACACTGCAGGACCCGGAAGATATGCGCGGCATCGCGGAAGCCACCGCCGCGCTGATCCGGCTGGGCACCAAGACGCGCAATTCGAAGGACCTTGCCGAGGCCATGGCCGACGTGGGGGCGAGCGTCGGTTTCTATTCAGGACAGGACAGCGGATCTATCTTCGTGAGCTCGCTCACGGAGAATTTCGACGCGGCACTGGCCCTGCTTGCCGATATGCTACTCAACCCCACGTTCCCGCAGGATGAGCTTGACAAGTGGAAGACGCGCCAAAAGAGCAACCTGCAGCAGGCCAAAACTAATCCGGGCTCCTTGGCCAGCGAGCGCATGTTCAAACTACTGTACCCTTCCGATGCCCGGCAGTATACGCTGCCCACGGCGGCTTCCATCGACAAGATCACCCAGGAGAAGGTGATTGAACACTACAAGACCTACTACGTGCCCTCGGGCGAGTGGGCGGGCATTGCAGGCGACATTACGCCGAAAGAAGCCGCCTCCAAACTGGAGAAGGCGCTGGCCGCCTGGAAGGGTGGTCCGGTGAAGCATCCCGCACTGCCGATGGCAGGCCCACTGCCGGAAAAGAAGGTCATACTGATCTCGCGGCCCAATTCCGTACAGACGTTGCTGGTGGTGGTCAACCGCGCCATCGACCGCATGAGCCCGGACTACATCGAGTGCCAGGTGATGAACCGGGTGCTGGGCGCCGGGCCTTCTTCCCGCCTCTTCCGTAATATTCGCGAAGCGAAGGGCTACACCTACGGAATCGGCTCCGGGTTCTCGGCGAGCAAGGTCTTGAACTTTTTCGCGGCCAACACTTCGGTGCGCACGGAAGTCACCGAGCCCGCCCTGGCGGAAGTGCTGAAGGAGTTTCAGGCGATTCGCGACGTGCCGGTGCCGGCCGTGGAACTGGCCGATGCCAAGAGCGCCATCGTGGCGGGCTTCGTGCTGGCGTTGGAGAATCCCTCGGGAGTGCTCTCGCGCTGGCTCGAACAGCGCGATTACGGGCTGCCCGAGGACTATTGGGATCAGTATACGGTGAAAATCCAGGCCGTGACTGCCGCCGACGTGCAGCGGGTGGCGAAGCAGTACGTGCCGCTCGACAACGCGCAGATCGTCGCCGTGGGCGACGCCACGAAAATCGCGGAGCTGCTGAAGAAATTCGGGCCGGTGGAACAGACCAACCCGGACAATTAGCCGCACGCGCCACAGGCGTCGCAAGAGCGGGCGGTGCGCAGGGCCAGCGCCCCGGTGGGGCACGCCGCGGCGCAGCGTTGGGCTGTGTGGCGCAAGCCTTCGGAGAGCGGCCTGCCGAACGGCACGGCCACGGTAACGTCGAAGCCGCGGCCAATCATGGCCAGGCCAAGCTCTTCGCCGGCCGCGGCGGCGATGCGGACGCAGGCATCGCAACTGATGCACTTACCGGGCTCGTAGACGATTTCCGGGTGGGAAACATCCTGCGAGAAACGGCGCCGCTCGCCGACGAAATGGTACACGTCCACGTGGTACTCGGTGGCCAGGGAGCGCACCAGGCAACAGTCCGCCTTGCGGCAGCCGCAGCTCAGGCAGCGGCGGGCTTCGCGCGCGGCGTCGGGGTGGGGCAACCCGTGTTCCACCTCATCGAAACTCGCCAGGCGCCGCTCCATGGGGATCTCATCGGCGTGCACGCGGGCGGCGGTCTCGATGGCCCGGAAGATGGCGGCCCGCTCGGCGTCGTCTACCGGTTGCATGGCGATCCCGGCGATGGCAGGCTCGCCGGTCACTGCCTGCCCGGTCAAGTACTGGTGGATGGATGCCGCGGCGATTCTGCCCGCCGCCACCGCGCGCACCGCCAGATCCGCTCCCAGCACCGCATCGCCGCCGGCGAACACACCGGGCAGGTTGGTGGCCAGCGTCCGGACTTCCGCCGCAATGCCCCGGGCGGTGACGCGCAGGCCTTCGCGCTCGGCTAGGGCGCGCTCCACGGATTGTCCGATGGCGGCGATTACGGTAGAGCCAGCGATGGCGAAATCGGAGCCCTCCACCGGTACCGGACTGCGCCGCCCCGAAGCGTCCGGCTCCCCCAGGGTCATCCGCTGGCAGGTGAGCACGAGATTGGTGGGGCAGGCCCCCTGGCCTGCGGCCGACACATCTTCGGAATTCCCGGCGTTGGGATCAGGAAGAGCCAGGGGATTGCGCTCCAGGCGCAACGGCGCGACGAGGAGATCGACGTGCACGCCTTCGGCTTCTGCGGCCTCCACCTCCGCCATCAAGCAGGGCATCTCCTGGCGGCTGCGGCGGTAGAGGATGCGCACGTTCCGCGCGCCCAGGCGGACCGCGGAGCGGGCGCAATCCACGGCGGTATTGCCGCCACCAAGCACCAGGACGTCGCTGCCCAGCGGCGGCGGATTGCCCTGGGCCACTTGCGCAAGAAACTCGACGCCGGCCAGCGCGTTCTCCTCGCCCGGGAGGCGGAGCGATTGCGCCTGCTGTGCGCCGATGGCCACGAATACCGCATCGTGCACTTGGCGGAGCGCGGCGAGGGTAAAATCCGCACCCCACCGCGCGCCCATACGGAACCGGGCGCCGAGTGTACGGATGCCCGCGATCT
Organism: Candidatus Solibacter sp.; assembly: GCA_025361425.1. Taxonomy (GTDB): domain Bacteria; phylum Acidobacteriota; class Terriglobia; order Bryobacterales; family Bryobacteraceae; genus Solibacter. The sequence continues at coordinate 17,410 of JANYAH010000205.1, forward strand.
CCGCATCCAGCGCGTCCTTGGGCAACCGGTAGGCGGGGATTCCGTAACGCAGCATGCCGCCGGGCAGCGGATGCGCGTCGAACAGGGCACACGCGTGCCCTTTCTGGAGCAGATACCAAGCCGCGGCCAGGCCTGCGGGACCAGCGCCCACAATGGCGACCGACCTTCCGCTAGCGGGCGCGCGCGGCGGCAAGTACGGCGTGGCGGATACGCGGTCCCGGTCGGCCGCATAGCGATGCAGCGCGCCGATGGCCAGGCCCTGGTCGAGATCGCAGCGGCGGCACGCCTGTTCGCAGAGGCGCGGGCAGATGCGGCCCAGCGAGCCGGGCAGCGCGAGGCGATCGCCAATCACCTGAATGGCCAGGCGATTGTCCCCGGTGGCGATGCCGTTGACGAACCCCGGAATATCCAGACCCGCCGGGCACCTGGCCGCGCAGGGCGCAACGCATTCGCCGGCGTGGTCGGAAAGCAACAGTTCGAGCGCCATCTTGCGCGCGGTGCGTACGTCCTGGCTATCGGT
>JANYAH010000243.1 GCA_025361425.1 Candidatus Solibacter sp.
GTCGGCTTCGGCGATGGCGGTGAGCGCGGCGGGTAGCGGGCGGACCTTGCGCGGGCGCAGGCGAATCGACTGGATGCGATGCTTGCTGCGGCTGATTTTAGTTTCGCCGACGAGGATGGCGCCGTTGGCGAGCGTGGCTTCGAGCGCCACGTTGGCGGTGGTGCTGGGGTATATGCGGCCGGCGATTTTGAGCACTTCCGAAGAGGCCTTCAGGGCCTCGGGGAAATCGCCCAGAATCTGGGTGAGGGCCATGAGGAAGAGGTTGCCGAAGCTGTGGCCCTTGAGGCCGCGGCCAGATTGGAAACGGTACTGGAAGAGGCGGGAAAGCAGCGCGGAGTCTTCGCTGAGAGCCACCATGCAGTTGCGGATGTCGCCTGGCGGGAGCACGTCGAACTCGCGGCGTAGGCGTCCGGAACTGCCGCCGTCGTCGGTCACGGTGACGATGGCGGTAATGTCCAACTGGGGAAGCGCGGGGCCGGCGGGCCGGACGTAGTGCTTCAACCCTTCGAGGACACTGGATAGGCCGGTGCCCCCGCCGATGGCGACTACGCGGAGTGGAGAGTGGTCTTGCATTCGAGGGGCGCCGGCGGCGGAGCGGCCACCGCTACCACGCCATCTTTTCCGGATAGAGCAGGGAACGGAACGGGGACTGGTGGGCCAGCGGAGCGAAATCCGCATCCTGGCGCGCCATCTGGCGGTTGCGCGGTTCCAGTTCGATGGCGCGGCGGAGGTTCTCGTGGGCGTTGGCAAAGTCGCCCGAGAGTGCCTGGGCGAGCGCCAGCGCATAGTGTATATGGTCGGAGCCGGGTGCGATGGCCAGCGCCTTCTCGAGGTGCGTGAGGGCTTCGACAAGGTCGCGCGCGTTGATCATCGCGACGCCGTAGTTATAGCATTCCTCGGCGGTGCCGAAACTGACCGTGGTCTGCTGGAGACGGCGGTCGCACATGGCGATGTGCAGTTGGGCGCGCTGGGCGACGTCGCGTTGGGCGCCGGCGGCGGCCTGCTGGAACACAACGCGGGCTGCGGTGAGTTGGCGCGCGTGGAAGAGCTTCATGGCGGCTTCGAAAGCGGCCAACTGCGTGACGGCGGGGGCGGCATGGAGCACTTCCGCCGTGGGAACGGGATCGGGGTTTTTGGCGTTGCGGGGTGCCTGGGGTTTTGTCATGCGTCTGCCAGCGTTCGGGGACTGCGCCGCACATTGTTTCTTTTCCGCCATGAGAACGCAGGACGGTTATATCAGACCGCGCCATGGAGATGCAACCCGGCGTGGTTGGCTATCCGAGTCCGGCCTCCCTCAGAAATTTGGCGGACTCTTCCGGTGGGGTCGGGTTAATGTAAAAGCCGGTGGCCCATTCGAAGCCGGCGACCTTGGTCAGTTTTGGAATAATCTCGATGTGCCAGTGGTAGTGAGCCAGCGGTCCTTCCTGGACGGGTGCGCTGTTTACGATGAAATTGTAGGCCGGCCGTTCCAGCACGTTTTCGAGCTTGCGAATGGTGGTGCGGAGAGTCCAGGCGAGGTTGGCCAGGGTGGGTGCGTCGGCATCCTCGAAATGCGATTCGTGGCGCTTGGGCAGAATCCAGGTTTCAAAGGGGAAGCGCGGAGCATAGGGCGCGAGCACGGTGAAGCGGTCAGTCTCGCTGATCAGGCGGATGCCGGCGGTGGTCTCGTGGCTGATGATGTCGCAGAAGATGCAGCGCTCCTTGAGATCGTAAAATTGCTTGGCGGCGTCCACTTCTTCCTTGACCCGCTTGGGGATGACGGGAAGCGCGATCAACTGGGAGTGGGGATGTTCCAGTGATGCGCCAGCGGCATCGCCATGGTTCTTGAAGAGGATGATGTAGCGAAAGCGGCGGTCTTTCTTGAGATCGTTGACGCGTTCCTTGAACGCCCAGAGAACCTCTTCGATGAGCTTGTCGGACATGTTGCCGAGGGTCTTGTCGTGGTCCGGGCCTTCGATGATAATCTCGTGGGCGCCAATGCCGTTCATCTTGTCGTACATGCCCTCGCCCTGGCGGTTCAACTCGCCTTCGATGCCGAGCACGGGGAATTTATTAGGCACCACGCGAACCCGCCAACCGGGCTGGTCGCGGTCTCCGGACGTGCGGTACGCAAGCACCTCGGGCGGCGTTTTGTGTTCATTGCCGTAATCGAACGGGCAGACGGTGGATGCTTGGGGCAGCACCACCTGCCGGACAAAATCGCTGGGGCGTTTGGCGCGATCCGTGGCTATAATGACCCATCGCCCTGTGATGGGGTCCTTACGCAGTTCGGGCAAGTGCGGAAATTCCTCCGGAGTAATGAGCAGCAGTCGCCAACACTAGATTATATCGTGGCGGAAACAGAACGTTGAGATCGGGGTTGTGCATGTTTGGTTCATCTCCTGCCCGAGTAGGATGCACGGCGGAACTTCGGGCGGAAAAACGTCACGTAAGCTAGAGTGATGGCTGACCTTATTGAGCAGTTTGGACAGATCGACATTTACCTGTTTGACCAAGTCCTGCGAGGGAGGATCGAGCCCGGCATGCGGGTGTTGGATGCGGGCTGTGGGTCGGGCCGGAATTTAGTCTACTTCCTTCGGGAGGGGTACGCGGTGTTTGGCGCGGACTCGGATCCCCTGGCCGTGGAGAGTACGCGTCGCCTGGCGGCATCCCTGGCGGCGGGGCTCCCGGCGGACAACTTCCGTGTGGAACGCATCGAAGAGATGTCCTTTTCAAGTGGGTTTGCGGACGTGGTGCTGAGTAGCGCGGTGCTTCACTTTGCGGACGGAGACGACCAGTTTCTAGCCATGGTGAAGGGTACGTGGCGGGTTCTGAAACCGGGGGGACTCTTGTTCTGCCGGCTGGCGTCCTCGATTGGGATGGAACATCAGATGCAGCGCATCGGCGGCCGGCGCTTTCTGTTGCCGGACGGTTCGGAGCGGTACCTGGTGGACGCCGAGATGCTAAGCAAACTCACCGAAGAGTTGGGCGGGCGGTTGATGGACCCGCTGAAAACCACCGTGGTGCAGAATCAACGCGGCATGACCACGTGGGTGGTACAGAAGAACGCTTGATGCCGGCTACTTCATCACGACGATGAAGCCGTCGGTGGCGCCGCCAGCGTAGCCGTTGATCGTAATCGGCATACCGACGTTGCCGTATCCTCCCACGTAGATGCTGCCATCCGCACCGAGAGCCAGAGCGCTGCCGACATACGTGCCGGTGGCGCCGACGTAGGTGCAGTAGAGAAGCCCGGCGCGGCCGGAGGTGCCGGGCTTGATGGCGGCGATGAAGACATCGATACCGCCGCCCCATCCGGGCTGGGAAGCGCCCACGGTGAACAGATCGGGCGAGAGGGTGTAGCCGGTGAAGTAGAGATTGCCTGCGTTGTCAGGCTTGATGTCATAGGCCACTTCGCCTTGTGTGCCGCCGAAGTAGGTGGAATAGACCAGGAATCGCGGCGGATCATTGGGATTGACCACGGAGACAAACACGTCGGTGTTGCCGGCGGCGTTACGCTGCACGGCGTCGGCAGTGACCGGGAAATCGTTGGAGAGCGTGTAGCCGGTGAGGATGACGTTGTTCTTGGCGTCGAGAGAGATCTTGCGCACCACGTCGACATCGGACCCGCCGAAATACGTCGAATAGACCAGCGAAGACTGACCGAATTTGGTCATGTCCATCATGCCGACGATGATATCGACGCCGCCCTGCAGAAACTGGCGGTAGAAGGAACCTTCCAGCGGAAACTTGGTGGAAGTTGTGGTGGCGGCGAAGTAGACCTTGCCATTGCTGCCGACCGCGATGGAGCGGCCGTCATTCGTCAGTTCGCCACCCAGATAGGTGGAGTAGACGAGGGAAGTGCTGTTGCGATCGATCTCGGCGAGGAAGGCGTCCTGGGTGCCGTACCTGGTCTGGGCGTAGCCGCTGGACGTGAGCGGGAGATCGCTGGCCTTGGTAGTGCCGATGATATAGATGAAGCCGGCGCTATCGAGCGCGATGCCGTTGACGGAGGTATTCCCGTTGGTGCCGCCAAAGTAGGTGGAGTAGACCAGAGAATCGCTGCCGTAGATGTTGGGGTCGATAGCCGTTACGAACCCGGCCACGGTGCTGGCGGCGCCGGTGGTTTGTACCACGCTGCCATTCACCGGGAAGTTGGTGGAGGTGGTGGATCCGGCGAGGAAAGCGACACCCTGGGAATCTACTTCCAGGGCCAGCGGAATATCGACACCAGCGCCGCCGATGTAGGAGAAATACTTGAGCGCGAAGTTGCCGTTGGCGGTGGTATCGATGATGGCCAGGAAGATATCCGTGAGGCCGGAACTGAGATTGTTATAGGCGCCGTCGATGTACGGCATTTCGCCGGTAGTGGTGGATCCGGTGATGTAAAGCTGGCCTTTGGGGCCCATCTTGATGGCGGTGACGCGGTCTGCGCCGGAACTGCCCATGAAGGTGCAGTAGACCAGGATGGGGTCGATGACCAGCGGGCGGGTGCGGTCGTAGCGGTCCAGCCGGAAGCCCACCTGGTTACCTGCCAGCAGTGTGTACCGGCCTTTGATCCGGCGGTTGTCCTGGTGGATCACGGGCGCTTTCTGGAGCACTTGTGCGCCGTCGGAATCGAGCGCCAGATCGCCGTTGGGCGTGAGGCTGACCTGCACGTCGCCGTGAAAGTTCAGGCGGATGGCATCGGGATTGGCGCCGGGGGCGAGGACGAAATCGTATTCGAGCTGATTCTGGTTGCCGTAGTAGACCACGTCGATTCCGGGATAAACGCTCTGGTAGCGCACGCGGGCGTAGTTGGCGACGCCGGAGTGCCACTGGCTGCGCGCGCCCACCATGTAGTTAGTGGTGGCCGGCAACTGGTCGAGCGGTTCAATGACGGGCGAGGCGTTGGCGTGGACCAGGCCGATTTCGACGCGGTTCGTGCCTACCAGGAACGCGGGGCCGTGGGCGGTCAACTGGAGGTTGGCGCCGCCAGAGCGCGCAGTGAAGCGCACGGAGGGGTCCCACTGGCCGCGATTCTCCTCGAAGCGCAGCGGTAGGCGCGCCATCGCAGCCTTTGCCTGCGGAATGGCGGGCTCTGGGGGCGCGGCGGCGAACAGAGTACCGGCGCACACGAATAGCGAAAGTCCAAGCAAACGATGCATACGAACTACTATTAAAACATGTATAGAAGGATTCTCGGAATGGGCGGAAACTTCACAGGCGTGAAAAATCAGAAACTTACGCGGCTGGCGGCAGCGCTGCTTGCGGTAGTCGTTGTGGCGGCGGCGGATATGGCGCTGGTCCAGCCGCTGGAACTGTCGGCGCAACTGGCTGGCAACGGCGTGCGTCCGGCCGTGTTCATGGTCGGCCCCAATGTGTTGTACCGGAGTAAGCACATACCGGGGTCGGTGTATGCCGGTCCGGGACAGAGCGCGGCTGGTCTGGCGATGCTGAAGGCGGAGGCTGGCAAACTGCCGCGCGATCGCGATGTGGTGGTCTACTGCGGGTGCTGCCCGTGGGACCGGTGCCCAAACGTCAAGCCGGCGGTGGATTTGCTGAAGCAGATGGGCTTCGCGAAAGCGAAAGCTTTGTATCTGGCGACGGGATTCAAGGCGGACTGGATGGATAAAGGGTACGCCGCGGAGGCGCCGAAGTAGAGGGTTGCTGAAAAAAGCAAATTTAGCTGCCGCTGAACGCCGCTGAACGCCGATAAACGCGGACAGCACAAAAATCTTATCCGCGTTCAGCGGCGGCTATCGCTTCGCTTTTTAGGATGCGCCACCAGCGCTTCGGTGGAGTCAGCCAATCAGTTCGCGGTACAGGGCGGACTGGGCGCGGGCGATGGTGTCCCAACTGTAGTCGCGTTCCACGCGGCAGCGGGCGGCGGCTTCGATGCGGGCGCGATCGGCGGGGGCGGCCAGGAGTTGTTCGATGGCGGCGGCCATCTCCTGGGCCGTGTGCACCAGCACGAAATCCTCGCCAGGCGTGAGATCTAGCCCGTTGACGCCGGCGGGCGTGCTGACCACGGCTTTTCCCATGGCCATGGCCTCGAGCACCTTGATGTTGGTGCCGGCGGAGGCCGTGAGCGGCGCGACCACGAGGGCGGCGCGCTGGTAGGCGGGGCGAACGTCGGCGATGAAACCATCCAGCGTGATGCCAGGCTGCGCGAGATCGGCATCGACGGCGTACTGTTCGTGGCGCGCGCCGGCGATGATGTGGAGCGTGGCGTCATGCAGTAGGGGCCACACGTGGTTCAGGAAGAACTCCACCGCCATGACGTTGGGGCGATGGGCGAAACTGCCGATGAAGAGGATGCGGCGCGGGTCTGTGCCTGCGGCGTCGGCGGCGGCGGGGCGGAAGCGGTGGAGATCGACGCCGTTGGCGAGGGTGACGGCGGGCGTGGAGGTCACAATGCGGCGGTCCTGTTCGGACATGGTGACCACGCGGTCCACGGTGCGCCAGGCGCCGGTTTCGAACTTGCGCCAAAGTTCCAGTTCGCGGCGCAGTTCCCAACGGTCATTGAGGCGGAGAAGCTGTTGGTAGAGGTCGAAGGTGACGTCGTGTTCCACCAGGATCGTGCGGGCGGGGGCGCAATCGGGGGCGTACTGGGCGAGTTGGGTGAACTCCAGTTGGGCGACGGCGGGGCGCCACTTGTGAACGGTCTGTTGGAGCGCGGCGCGGAACGAGGGGGAGGCGAACTCTTCGACTGTTTCGGGACGCCCGGTGAGCGGCAGGGCGTGGCTGCCGGCGCGGCGGACCAGCACCACCTCGGTGCAGATATCGAGGATTTCGGTGGGCGGCGGCGCGGCGTGTTCGGTGAAGGCGACCAGCAGCAGGTCGAACTCAACGGCTGCGCGGCGCATGAGGTTGTACATGCGCACGGCGCCGCCGTGGGAGAGCGGGAAGGGGAGGTAGGGGCTGGCCACCAGGACGCGCGGCTTGCCGGTGGCGGGCCGTCCGGGGAATAGGCTGACGCTGCCATCGGTAAGGGCGAGGAAGAGGTCCTCTGAATAAGCGGCGGGCGCGCGAGGGCCGCCGCGGAGGGCGATGGCGACGGCGGGAGAGAGCGGGCCTTTGCACAAGAACAATCGGCGGAGCGCCTGCGCCCACAGCCTGCGGAACACTTTGGAATCGCTGACGGCGCGGGCGACGAAGCGCAGATAGTTGGTTTCCAGGATATAGGCGAGCTGGTCTTCGGTGTAGTAGCGCGCGGTGGTGGCGCGATGGCGGTGCTCCACCACAGCGGCGGCCACGTACACGGTGGGCCAGCCGCGCTGCCAGGCGCGATAGCCGAGGTCGAGATCTTCCACGTAGGCGGGGTCGTAGACCTCATCGACATCGCCGAGCGCGTGCAATTTGGCGATATCGTAGAGCGAACAGCCGCCGCTGCCGTACAGCACGTAGCTACCGTCTTCGCCCGGCAGGGGCTCATCGCAGCGCACGGGGAAGTCGGTGGGCGTGGACTGCGCCAACACGGTCTTCCCGGTCTCTTCGCGCCGGACGCCGGGGGGGAAGAGGATCTGCGCGGTGGCGCAAAAGAGGTTGGGGACTTGTTGGAAGGCGCGTTCGAGCGCGGCGAAAAATCCCGGCTCGAGCAACATGTCGTTATTGAGCAGGCAGACGTGGGAGCAGCGGGCGAGGGCGATGCCGCGGTTGACGGCGCGGGCGAAGGAGAGCGGGGCGGGGACGTGGACGATTTCGATTTGAGGGTAGGCGGAGGCGAGCCACCCGGCGGTGCCATCGGTGCTGCCGTTATCGACGACGATGATCTGGTTGGGGGCTTGAGCGACGAGGGCGGGGAGTTGAGCTTGCAGCAGGTGTTTGCCAGTGCGCGATGGGATGACGACGGTGATGCCATCGGTAACCGCTCCCTGACGCTCGCTGGGGTCGCCGTGCTGACAGACGAAAGCGTCTGTCCCACGTTGGCGCGCAGGGGCTGGCGTTTCTGTGGGGCAGGCGCTTTCGGCTGCCAACCGATTATTTCCCGGCTTTTCAGGGAGCGGTTTACTGGGCAAGCTGCGCCACTTGGGCCGCAGGAATCCCGCCAATGTGGCGGCGGCGTAGCGGGCGACCCGGGGCCAGTCGGCTTTGCGGGCGCCACGGACGCTCCATCGCAGGGCGTTGGCGGCGCGCCATGCGATGTGCCGCGCGATGGCGGGAATGGATCGCGGCCGCAGCATGAAGTGGTTGAGGTTTTCGTTGAAGGCGAGGAACGCGCGCGGGGAGAGAACCAGGGCCAGGAGGCGCATGCGCCGGAAGGGGACGTTGGGGACCAGCATGACGCCGGCGAGGCGGATGGTGTGGCCGCGCAACTCTTCACGGCAGTTGCGGAGGTTCTCGGCGAAGCTGCGGTTGCCGCGGTAGCGGATCCACTTGAGGGCGGGATCTTCGGGCGGAAAATCGGAGACCACCCACAGCGGCAATTCGGGATAGAGGGCGCGCAGATGTTCGATGAGGCGCCGGTTGAGGTGGCCGGTGCCGGAGGCGAAGGCGATCTTGATCTTCGGGTTCAACGTCAAATCAGCAGGTGGCGGTGCGCCTGTGCGCTGCCCGCGCGGCTGGTCTCCCACAATTCCAGGGCCTGGCAGGCGAAGGCGGCCGAGACCGGATTGATGAACGGCAGGGGCTCGGCGTTCTTGCGTCCGAACCAGTATCCCCCATCCATCGGCGTGCCGCGCAATTCGGCATCGGCCACCTGGAAGGCGGCCAGTTGGGTAGCCTCGAATTGCGCGGCGGGGCGGTCGAGGGGCACGGCGCCGAGCCAATCGGCATAGATGCGGACGCGCAGCAACTGGGCGTACACGTCGGAGCGTTCGAATTCGGGGGCGATGGCGCGAAGGTGCCAGGCGGCGCGGCCGATGCCGTCGCGTAGGGCGGCGGCGCAGCGCGAATCGCCGGCGCGAGGCAGCAGGCCTTCCAGAAAATAGGAAAAGGCGTGGAGGCGGTCCATGACCTTGGGGCGTTCGGGATGGCCGGGGAGAAAATCGGTGTAGGTGCGCAGGGAGGCTTCGAGGACGCGCTCGTAAGGTTCGATGAAGCGCCCGTCGTGCGTGGCCTCGTAGAGATCCCACCAGGCCATGGCGGATTTCAACTGGTAGCAGGTAGCGGTGCGGGACCAGCGTAGGGGATCGCGCGGCAGGGGCGTGCGGGCGGGGAGGGCGAGGATGGGGTGGAAATCGCCCGCTGGGCTCTCAAAATCGCGCGCCATGGAATCGCCCGTGGCCACGGCGGCGTCGAGGAATTCCTGCTCGCCGGTGGCGCGCCAAACGGAGAGCAGGCCGCGCACGATGATGCCGCAATCGAAGAAGTAGGTGAACGCGGCGGGTGCGATTTCGAACGGCATGGTCTGCGATGCGGGGTCCCAGGCGCGGATGAGGAAGCGGGCGCCAGAGAGCGCGCGGTCGAGGTAGCGGGCGTCGTGGGTGACGGAGTGCAGATAGACGAGGGCGCTGACCGCGTAAGCGGTGATCTCGGTGGAGGCCGGGAGATACCGGCAGGCATCCACTAGGTAGTAGCGGGCCACGCCGCCGTCAGGTTGTTGAATTCCGGAGCGTAGGAACCACTCTCCGGTGCGCGAGAGCTGTGGGGACAAGCCGCTAGTTTAACATCTGGACGCCGGCGAAGATCGGGTCGGAAGCTAGCCAGCCCCCACTGTCTCAGGCGACATCTTTCGGCTACAAGGTTGCGTCAATTGCCCGCGCGACGATTCCGGATCAGCCACGGTTCGATAGCGCCGGGATTTTCGAGGATTTCGGCTTCGAGTTCTCGGAATTGGGTGTCCAGGATGACCCGCTCGATGGCGTCTCCAAGAAACTCATCGCCGGTCTCCGCGCGCTTTTGCTCGATGAGGGCCATAACTGCCTCGGCGAGCTTCAATCTGTTTACCGCGTTGCTCATAGCCCTGATCTCCTACTTATCTAGACGAAAGAAACAGCGAGAAGTTGCAGAGATTTGAGGCTGTTGGGGCTCACGCCGGAACGCATCGCTATAATCGACTTTATGAAAGGTTCGCGATGGGTTTTGATTTTCCTGCTGGCCGGGGTGTGCCTCGCTCAAAAGCGCGACACTGAGTTTAACAAGCTGGCCGACCGCATTTTTGACGAGGTGGTGTTCCGCTACGATCCCGTGCTCGGTACTCAGGCAGGGTTCCATCAATACGATGCGATGCTGGCGTCCGGGTCGCGCGCAGATATCGAGGCGCAGACGGCGGCGCTCCACAAGTTCGAACAGAAAGTGGACCGTTTAGATGCGCGCGGACTTTCGCCGGTCGCGGCAGCCGATCGGGAACTGATGCTGGCACAGATTCGCGGGCAGTTGCTGACGCTGGAAGTGGTCCGGCCGTGGGAAAAGAATCCCGATATCTACTCCTCTGGTGTTTCCAACGCCGTGTTCGTGATTATGAGCCGGAACTTCGCGCCGGCGGCGGAGCGGCTGAAATCCGTGATCGCGAGGGAAAAACTGGTTCCGCGGTTATTTCAATCGGCGCGTGAGAACCTGAAGAATCCACCGCGGATTTATACCGAAATTGCACTGGAGCAGATGCCGGGCATCGTCAGCTTCTTCCAGAACGACGTACCCGCGGCGTTTAAGGATGTCAGCGACGCCCCCCTCCTGGCGGAATTCCAGGAGGTTAATCGTGCCGTGATCGACGCCCTCAACGGCTATCGGGCGTTCCTGAAGACGGACCTGTTGGCACGCTCGCAGGGTGAGTTCCGGATCGGCGCCGAGACCTACCGCAAGAAGCTGCTGTACGACGAGATGGTGGATATCCCGCTGGAGCGGCTGCTCGAGATCGGCAGGGAAAACCTGCGCCGCAACCAGGAGGAGTTCACGCGGGTGGCTGCGCTGGTAGACAAATCGCGGACCGCGCAGCAGATTCTGAACGAAACGTTGTTGGACCATCCGGCGGCGGGGAAACTGATGCAGAGTTTTCGCGACGTGCTGAGCGGGCTGCGCGAGTTCATCGAGAAGAACAAGATCGTCACGATTCCTTCGAAGGTACCGCCGATTGTGGAGGAGACGCCGCCCTTCATGCGGGCGCTGACCACCGCGTCGATGGATACCCCCGGGCCGTTCGAGAAAATTGCCAAAGAGGCGTTCTTCAACGTCACGCTTCCCGAGAAGACGTGGGACGCGAAGCAGACCGAGGAGTATTTACAAGGCTTCAATCGCGGGACCATCATCAGCACGGCGGTGCATGAGGTCTATCCGGGACACTACACGCAGTTCGTGTGGATCGCGCTTGCGCCGACCAAGGTCCGCAAGTTGCTTGGCTGCGCGTCCAACGCGGAAGGTTGGGCGCACTACACGGAGCAGATGATGCTCGATGAAGGCTACGGCAAGGGCGATCTGAAGCTGCGGCTGGGGCAGTTGCAGGACGCGCTGTTGCGGAATGCGCGCTTCATCGCGGGCATACAGATGCACACCGGAAAGATGACGGTGCGGGAAGCAGTGGAGTTCTTTGTCAAGGACGGCTACCAGGTTCGGCCGGTGGCGGAGAAGGAAGCCAAACGCGGCACCAGCGATCCGACTTATCTTGTGTATACGCTCGGTAAGTTGGAGATCTTGAAGTTACGGGATGATTACAAGAAGATGAAGGGTGGTCAGTATACGTTGCAGGGCTTCCACGATGCGTTCCTGGGGCAGGGATATCCGCCGATCAAGATCGTGCGCCGGGCATTGCTGGGGAATGATTCGGCGGTGTTGTAAGGGCGATTTAGCCATAGCGCCGGGTGACAGGGAATGAAGGTGGATTTCATCTATTTCGACGCGGGCGGCGGCCACCGGGCGGCGGCGACTGCCTTGCGCCAGGTGATGGAGCAGCAGGGGCGTCCGTTAGAGATCCGCCTGGTCAATCTGCAGGAAGTGTTGGATGCCATGGACGTTTTCCGCAAGGTGACCGGCCTGCGCCTGCAGGATATCTATAACCTGATGCTGAAGAAGGGGTGGACGCTCGGTTCACCGCAACTGATGGTGCCCATGCATTGGGTGATCCGCCTCTTTCACTCCAAAACCGTGGCTCTGCTGGAAGGGTTCTGGCGGGAGCACCGTCCGGACATGGTGGTCTCGCTGGTGCCGAATCTGGACCGGGCGCTGTGCGAAAGTTTGGCCCGGGCGCTGCCGGGCGCGCCGTTTGTCACCATCCTGACCGATATAGCCGATTACCCGCCGCACTTCTGGATCGAGGAACAGGCGCAGCATTTCATCTGCGGCTCGGCGAAGGCAGTGGAGCAGGCGCGTGCCATGGGGCATGCCGAAGACAAGGTGCATCGCGTTTCGGGCATGATTCTGAATCCGCGATTTTACGAGATTGCTCCGCTTTCCGCCGAAGAGCGGGCAGCGGCCCGCGTGAAGTTAGGCTTTAACTCCGAGAAGCCTGTGGGACTGGTGCTGTTTGGGGGTGAGGGCTCGGCCGTGATGCGCGAGATCGCGCGCTTGCTACCGGACCGCCAGTTGCTGCTCATCTGCGGGAACAACGCAAAGCTGCGCGACCAGTTGCAAGCGCTGCCGCACGGCGCGCCGATGTTCGTGGAAGGGTTTACCAAAGAGGTGCCGCGTTACATGCAGCTTGCGGATTACTTCATCGGGAAGCCGGGGCCGGGCAGCATCAGCGAGGCGGTGGCGATGCGCCTCCCCGTGATCGTGGAACGCAACGCGTGGACGCTGCCGCAGGAGCGCTATAACGCGGAATGGATTTGCCAGATGGGGGTGGGGACGGTACTGCCCAATTTCCGCGGGATTGGCCGGGCGGTGGAAGAGTTGCTGGAACCGGTAGCCTACCAACGTTTCCGCGACGCCACAGGGCGTTTAGAGAACCGCGCCGTGTTTGAGATCCCCGGCATTCTGGAGCGGATCGCCAGACCGGGCGGCTGAACACGGTCCGCCACACTTCGCAGGCCCCCCGCTAGTTCACCGCGAAACTGGAACGTTCGCCGTCGTCGGCCTGCTCCAGCACTGCCGTTTGCAGCGATTCCAACGCTTCCACCACGCGCTCCACCAGATCGTCGGTTTGCGACATCGCCGTGCGCGTCGATTCGATCGAGGCGGATTGCATCTCAATGCTCTGTCGAATATCCACCAGGTCCGCCGTCACGCCGAGCTCGAACTGCGAAACACTGCGGCGTATCTCTTCCACGGTGCTCTCGACCTGGGCGATGCGCGCGTTCAGCACTTCGAAGCGCTGCTTGACCAAGGAGAGGATGACCGCGCTCGCCGCTTCGTCCAGTTCGCCAGAGTGCTGGCGATTAGCGGCCAGTTCTCTATTCATGGCCGCCATCCGCAACTCCAGGGAACCGATCCCTTCGCCTGCCGAGCGGTGCATTGCGGAGACGGTATCCTCGTGGACCTCAAAACGCGCTGCCAGCGCCGTTTTCAGTTCCTGCATCTCCGCCCGGACGGCCGCGGAATTCACGGCCATTTCGCAGCGCAGCGCTCCGCCCGAAACCGTCTCGGCGCGGCGGGCCGCCACGCTCAACAGTTTCAGCTCCATCATGACCTTTTGCATGCGGGAACTCCGCGCATCCGGGTTCTTATGCAGGCACGAACCCACCAGGCGATCCACCGCCGGGCTTCCCGACGCGGGTGTCGGTGTCCCGGTGAGATTGGCCGCCAGCGTGCTGTGGCTTTCGCCAGCGAACGCCCGGCGGCCGGTTAACATTTCAAACAGAATGGCGCCGAAGCTAAAGACGTCGCTCCGTGCGTCCGCCGGGCGGCCCTGAACCACCTCCGGAGCCGTGTATGGCGTGATGTCCGCGGCCGATCCCTCTCCCGCGGGTAGCAGTTCCAGCCCTCCCGCCACCAGCATCAGGTTAGACGGAGTTACCGCGCCATGCGTCTCTCCCGCATCGTGAAGCTTGCGGAGGCTATCCGCCAGTTGGATGGCGTACCGCAATGCCTCCGCTACCGGCAGTCGCCCTTCGCTCAGGCACTGGGCCAGCGTTCTCGTGTCGGTCAACGGCATATTTTTAGGTCCTCATCATGACAATTCTCTGCCACAGAACCGAGTAAATCAACTCACCGGGCCGGGGGCAAGTCCTCTGTCGGAATCATGGTCCCATAGACGTACTGGGCCTACATCGGCCCTATCGGAGGTTATTCTCCGGCCACCTGGCGGAAGAACTCCAGCGACTTCGCGGCGCACACTTCCCAGCGGAATTCGCGCGCCCGTTCCCGCCCGGCCAGCCCCAGAGCACGCCGCAGGTCGGCCGACCCCAACATCCGGACCAGCGCCGCCCGTAGTTCGCTCTGGCTCCGCGGGTCCACTAAAAGGGCCGCATTTCCAGCCACCTCCGGTAGCGAAGAGACGTTTGACGTGATCACCGCTACCCCCGCGGCCATGGCTTGTGCCACCGGAAATCCAAAGCCCTCGTACAACGACGGGTACACAAACACGTCCGCTGCGGCGGTCAACGGTGCCAGATCCCGCTCTGAAATATACCCCAGATAGCGCACCGACCGCAGCCGCGCCACCGTGGACTCCGCCGCCCAACCTACCGGACCAGCCACCACCAGTTGGTACTGCTCGCGCAGCGATGCCGGCAGCGCTTCGAAGGCATCCAGCAGCAGATCCACATTCTTCCGCGGCTCAATCGTGCCCACAAATAGCACAAACGGGCGTTCCAAACCGTAGCGCCTCCGCACCTCGTTCACCAGCGCCGCCGGAGGGTCGAAAAACGCCTCCGCCACCCCGGAGTGGATCGTGCAAATCTTCTCCGGCGCAATGCCCAGCGTGCGCACCGCATCCTGCCGCGTGCACTCCGATACCGCGATCAGCCGGTCCGCACGGCGCGCCAGTTGAGCGAAACTCCGCTCCGCCATCAGATTCGAGCGTGGATGCAGTTCCGGCATCAGAAACCCCGTCAGATCGTGGATCGTGGCGGTCAATCGCACCCGCGAAGGGGGATGCCGCACCAGCACGCTGGCGTGGAACACGTCCGCGCCGCGCGTCAGCCAATCCAGCAAAGATGCCCCGCAGTAGTTGGAGACCGCCAGTGCGGCCAGCCCGGTCCACGTGCGCAGCGGGTCCGCCACCGAAGCCTCGTGGTTCAGCGGGCGAACCTGCTCCAGCCGCGGGAACGTGCCCACGGCCGCGCTGCCCGCGGCGCGCCGCAGATGCAGTATCCAATGATAAAGGTAGTTCTTGACCCCCGCGCTGCGCACCAGCAGCGGTGTGGCGTCAATCACAACGCGCATTCCTCTCCAGTCTGGCATGAATCCCCGGCTTCGCCGGGTCTGGGAGCGGATTCCGCGACTTGTCCGCCTTACGCCGGGCACAACGGATTCTTCGCTCCACACCGCGGGCAGCGGTACACCCTCAGTCCCGGCATGGCCGCGCCTCCCGCAGCGCGCCCTCCAGATCGTCGAAGTGCTCCAGGCTGGGGTTGGCGATCACCGCCGCGAAACTCCCCTCGGCGAACGGCAGCAGTCCCGCGTCCCCCTGCACGAAGTCCGCGCCGCACCGGCGCGGCGCCTGCCGGTCCAGCCGCACCCCCCTCGCCTTCGTCCACTCTCCGGGGAAGCTGCCTGCCTGGCATCCCAGGTCCAGCACCCAGGCGCCCGCGGGCAGACTCCTCAGGATTTCATGCATGGGAAGAAGCTATCAGCGATAATTGTAGTCCAATGCGCGCGTCCCGCTGGCTCCTGGCCATTTGGCTTTGTTTCCTCGCCCGCGCATTCTTCTATTGCGCCGCGCTCCCTCTCTGGGAAGGCTACGACGAATGGTCCCACTTCGCCGTGGTGCAGCGCATGGCCTTTCGCGGCGAACCCCTCGTCTCTCGCGATCGCCCTATTCCACGCGACGTCGCCGCCTCCCTCCAACTCGCGCCCGTCGCCTGGGAGTGCCGCTATCTCCCGCCGCCCTCCGCCACTTACGACGGTTTCTGGCGCCTCCCGCCCGCCGAACGCGCGCGCCGCGAATCCGAGTTCCGCACCATTCCTTCCGCCTGGGCGCGGCAGGATTCCACCGGCAGCCTCAAGACCTACGAAGGTCTGCAAGCCCCCCTGGCCGCCTGGATCATGACCCCCGTTCTCCTCTCCGCTAGCCACGCTCATCTTTCCACCCAGGTCCTGCTGCTGCGCTGGTTCTCCGTGCTGATGCTTTCCCTGGTCATCCCCCTGACCTTCCTCACCGCCCGTTGCGTCTTCCGCCACGACGGCACCGCGCTCGCCTGCGCCGCGATCTTCGCCGCCATGCCCGGCTTCCTGATTGGCATCGCGCGCGTCTCCAACGAGTGCGTCGCCGTGGTGCTCTTCACGCTCCTTCTCTGGCTTGCGGTGCAGGAACTCTCCCGCCCCCGCGTCCTCGCGCTCGGCGCCGTGCTCGGCCTCGGCCTCCTGGCCAAAGCCTACTTCCTCACCGCCATCCCTCCCGTCGCCCTGCTGCTCCTCTGGAAATGCCGCCGCCCGCGTGCCCTCCTTGTGCCCCTCGTCACCCTCGCCATCGCGGGATGGTGGTACCTGCGCAATCTCCTCACCACCGGCACTCTTTCGGGCATGTGGGAATCCGCCGTCCAGCCCAGTGCCACGGGCGGCGCTCTGCTCCACCAAGCCACCCGTATCCCTTGGCTCGCCACCATCGATTCCATTCTGTTCTCCCACCTGTGGCTTGGCGCATGGAGCACCCTCACCGTGCGCAGTTGGATGTACCACCTCTTCTACCTACTGATCTCTCTCGCTATGCTGGGACTGGCGTTGCGCAGGCCCTCCAGCACCATTCGCATTCTCGCCGCTTTCTACCTCACCTTCTGGCTGGGCCAGCTCTATCACGCCGCCCTGCTCTTCATGGTGTGGGGAATAGCGACATCTTTAGGCTGCTACCTCTACGCCGTCGGCGCCGCCGAAGTGACCCTCTGCGTCGCCGGCCTGCGTGCCCTCTCGCCCCGCTCCGCCCGCCGCTTTGTCGCGCCTGCCGGCGTGGCGCTTTTCGCACTGTTCGACCTCTATACCCTCCACATGGTCGCCCTGCCTTATTACACCGGCCTTATCGCGCATCGCCCCGGCGGCCGGTCGCTGCCTTCCACCCCGCCGCCGCAAGCTTTCCCGAATTCCTCGCCCGTCTCGCCGCCTTCAAATCGCCGCTGCTCCCGCCATCCGTGCTAATCGTCCTCTGGGTCTTCTACGCCGCCGCCACCCTCGGCCTGGTCGCCCTCAGCTTCGCGGCCGCGCGGCGCGAATCTTCGGACGGACCAACTCCGCAACTTCGCTCGTCGCGTTGGGATTCTGCGTCTGCGGCGCGCGCCGGCGGCGCCAAGGCGGCCACGACGTACTCGGCAATCGTTCTGGCTTCGCCCACTGTGCCTCAAATTCACGCAAAATATATCCGAAATGCCGCTAAACATTTACCCCCCTCCCGCCGTCTAATAGCCGAGACCAGACCTATGACGTCATCGCTGTCCGCCGCGCTTCCGCTCCTTCTCCTCGCCTCCTGTTCCCCCTCCACCCCACCTATCACCCACGCCTCCCCTCCCGATACCCCTCGCGCCAAACGCGAAGTCCGCGTCACCGGCGTCGTCGAAGCCGTCCACTCCTCCAAAATCCTTGTCCCCCAAATCTTCAGTCAGGGCGGCCCCATGACCCTCACCAAACTCATCCCCAACGGCTCCAAGGTCAAGGAAGGCGACATAGTCGCTATCTTCGATAGCACCCAGCAGATCGATCTCGCCCGCGATGCCCAGGCCAAATTCGACGACCTCGGCCATCAGGTGGAACAAAAACGCGCCCAGAATCGCGCCGATGCCGAGAAGCGCACCTCCGACCTCCGCCAGGCCGAGGCCGATCTCGCCAAAGCCGCAATCGAGCTCCAAAAGGGCCCCGTGCTCACCGAAATCGACCGCCTCAAGGCCGAGGTTCGCCTCCAAAGTGCCCGCATCCACGTTGATAGCCTCATCAAGTCCAACGCCACCCGCGACAAGGGCGATGCAGCCTCCCTACGCATCCTCGAACTCCAACGCGATCGCCAGAAGGTCATGCTCGAACGCACCCAATCCAACATGGCCAAACTCGAAGTCCACACCCCTCTTGCCGGCATGGTCGCCCACCAGAATCTCTACCGCAACAATTCCATGGGCCACGCCCAGGAAGGCGATCAGCTCTACCGCGGTCAGCCCATCGTCAGCATCTTCGACCCCGCCGAAATGCTGGTCCGCTGCGCCGTCGGCGAACCCGATGGTGCCGCTCTCGTCCCCGGCAGCAAGGCAACCGTCTACTTCGACGCTTATCCGGATCTCGCCATCCCCGCCCACTTCGAATTCGCCAGCCCGGTCGCCTCTTCCGCCCTCGGCAGCCCCATCAAGAGCTTTACCGCCGTCTTCAAGCTCGACAAATCCGACCCCCACCTCATGCCCGATCTCTCCGCCGCCGTCGTCGTCGAAGCTCCCTCCGCTAAGGAGACCATTCAGCAATGAGCGATGCCGCCATCCGCCAACCAGACATCCCTCAACCCGCCTCCCCAACCGCTACCCCTCGTCTCGGATCCCGCGCCCGCCTACGCTTCTGGGCCGGTTTCCTCCTCTTCCTTGCCCTCGTCGCCGGAGCAGCCTTCGCCATCTACCGCTACCGCCAATCCCAACCTGCCGCCGTTCTCCCCGCCGCTCCCGCCCGTCAGGGCGATTTCCTCGTCCTCATCCGCTGCCGCGGCGAACTCCAGGCTGAGCGCTCCGTAGCGATTTCCGCACCCATGGTCCCCAACCTCAGAATCGCTTGGATGACCCCTCCCGGAGCGACCGTGAAGCAAGCCGACACGATCGTCAAATTCGATTCCTCCAGCGCTCAGCAGACGCTCATGCAGAAGGATGCCGCCCTCCGCCAAGCCCTGGCCACCCTCGACCAAGCCCTCGCCCAATCCAAAATCACCTCCGAACAGGACAAGACCGAACTCGCCGACGCCAATTTCACCGTCGAACGCGCCCGCCTCGAAGCCTCCAAACAAGAGATCGTCAGCCGCCTCCAGGGCGAGGTATCCAAGATCGATTACGGCCTCGCCCAGCAGAAACTAAAAGTCCAGCAGGCCACCGTAGACCTGCACGCCACCTCCGACCGCTCCCGCATCGCCTCCCTAACCCGCCAGCGCGATCAGGCCCAGTCCGACGTCGATATCACCAAGGCCCGCATCGGCCAAATGGAACTCAAGTCTCCCCTCGCCGGCTTCCTCATCTTCCAGTCCAACTACTCCCAGGGCTGGATCAACGCCAAGCCTTTCAAAGTTGGCGACAACGTCTACGCCGGCATGGTCCTGGCTGAAATGCCCGACCTCGCAACTCTCCGCATGGACGCCAAGGTCGAAGAGATCGATCGCGGCCGCATTGCCGCCAACCAGGAAGTCAAGGTGCGCGTCGATTCCCTCCCTGAGCTCACCCTCAACGCCTCCATTCGCCAAATCTCCCTCCTGGCCGAAGCCAACAACGAATACCCCCCCATCCGCAACTTCCGCGCTTACGCCGCCATTCCCAAGCCCGACCCCCGACTCCGCCCCGGCATGAACGGCGGCATGGATATCATCGTCAACCGCATCCCCAACGCCATCAGCATTCCCTCTAAGGCCCTCTTCACCCACGCCGGCAAGCCCATCGTCTACGTCGCCGAACATGGCCGCTACCGCGCCGTCGCCGTAGAAGTCCTGGCGCGCAATCCCGACGAAATCGCCGTCACTGGCATTCGCCCCGGCGCCCTGGTCACTTTGGTCGATCCTGAAAAGAAGGACGCAAAAAAATGAAGCTCCGCAGCCTCCTGCTTCTCCTCCTCGTCCTCGCCGCAGTCGGCGCCCTCGCCTGGGGCGCCATCCGCGTCGTCCGCGCCACTACCGCCGCCACCGCCCTCGAGCTCCCCACCACTAAGGTCAAACAGGGCCGCGTCACCCTCACCGTGGCCGCCCGCGGCGAACTCCAGGGCGGCAATTCCGAAATGCTCACCGCCCCCATGGTCGGCGGTACCGATATGGCCATCACCTCCCTCCGTGAGCCCGGCGAACTCGTCAACCCCGGCGATATCGTTGTCCAGTTCGACACTACCGAGCAGGAGTTCAAGCTCAAGGAGGCCGAAGCCGATCTCGACGAAGCCCAGCAACTGGTCATTAAGGCTGAATCCGATTCTCTCGCCACCGCGGAAGAATCCCAGTACGCTATGCTCAACGCCCAGTCCGAGGTGAAGCTGGCCGAACTCGAAGTCCGCAAAAACCCGCTCATCGCCGCCATCACCGCCCGCCAGAACGAAATCCTCCTCGAAGCCGCACGCAATCGCCAGCGCCAGTCCACCCAGGACTTTGCCAACAAGAAGACCACCTCCACCGCCGGTATCGCCATCCAGAAGGCCCAGGAGAACAAAGCCAAGGTGTTGGCCGACCTCGCCCGCAAGAACATCGAGAACATGACCCTCAAGGCCAAGACCGGCGGCTATGTCAACGTCCAGCCGAATACCAACCAGAACATGATGTATTGGGGCATGCAGTTGCCCTCCTTCCAACTCGGCGACACCGCCCGTGCCGGCATGGCTGTCGCCCAAATCCCAGATCTCAAGAGTTGGGAAGTCAGCGCCAACGTCGGCGAACTCGACCGCGGCCACCTCAGCGTCGGTCAAAAGGTCACCATCCGCGTCGTCGCCCTCGCCGGCCGGGAGTTCACAGGCAAAGTCAAGAACATCGGCGGCACCACCGGCCCCCCCTGGGACCGCCGCTTTGAATGCCGCATCTCTCTCGACCAGGCCGCTGCCGAACTCCGCCCTGGCATGACCTCCAATATGGTCATCACCGTCGAAACCCTCGACAACGTCCTCTGGATTCCCTCCCAGGCCCTCTTCGAAAGCGACGGCCGCACCTTCGTCTGCGCCCGCGGCCCTAACGGCTTCGTCCCCCACGATGTCACTCTCGTCCGGCGCAGTGACAGTCAGGCCGTCCTCACCGGCATCAAAGAAGGCGAAACCGTCGCCATGTCCAACCCGGACCAACAGCTCAAAACCGGCGCAGCCCCATCCAGCGGCGCCATGAAGGCTCTCTCCAAATGATCATTTTCTCCGACATTAGCCAGGCCTGCGCCAACCTGCGCGCCCAGAAGACCCGTACCCTGCTCACCGCCCTCGGCATAGTCTTCGGCGTCGGCAGCGTCATTGGCATGCTCGCCATCGGCTCCGGCGCGCGCGAGGAATCGCTCCGCTTCATTGAGCAGCTCGGCGTCCGCAACGTCCTGGTCGAATCCCGCCCCGCCACCAGCCAGGAGGAATTCCAACAGCGCCGCCGCTCTTCCCCCGGTCTCTCAGAGCGCGACGTCCGTATCCTCAAAGCCAATATCGAAGCCCTCGAAACCCTCTCCGCCCGCAAAGCCCTTCACCCCGCCCGCGTCCTCCCCAAGCCCGCCCGCGACATCCCCGAGCTTTATGGCGTCGAGCCCTCTTACAGCATCATCCACAGCCTCCACCTCGCCGAAGGCAAGTTCTTCGATGAGGCCGACGACGCCTCCAGCGCCACCGTCTGCGTCCTTGGCGAAGGCGCCAAGGTCAACCTCCTCGGCTACGCTCCCGCCATCGGCAAATTCGTCAAGGTCAACGATTCCTGGATGGAAGTCGTCGGCGTCCTCAGCGAGCAGGTCATGGCGGGCGCCCAAAATAGCGGCCCCGGTATGCTCGACGTCAACAACATCGTCTATATCCCCCTCAACACCCTGCAATACCGCTTCTGGGACCAGGGCAGCAACATGAAGGACGAACTCGACGGCATCGACCTCCGCCTCCAAACCGGCGCTGATAGCATCGAGGTCGCCAAAGTCGTCACCGCCGTACTCAACTCCACCCATCATGGTATGCAGGATTTCAGCGTCACCATTCCCGCCGCCCTACTCGCCCAGCAGCAGCGCACCCAAACCATCTTCACCTACGTCATGGTCGCCATCGCCGCCATCTCTCTGCTCGTTGGCGGCATCGGCATCATGAACATCGTCCTCGCCACCGTCATGGAGCGCACCCGCGAAATCGGCATCCGCCGCTCCATCGGCGCCCGCCGCTTCGATATCGTC
Source organism: Candidatus Solibacter sp. (assembly GCA_025361425.1). Lineage (GTDB taxonomy): Bacteria > Acidobacteriota > Terriglobia > Bryobacterales > Bryobacteraceae > Solibacter. The sequence goes on from JANYAH010000243.1 coordinate 21,960, forward strand.
CGCCAGTTCCTCACCGAATCCGTCCTCATCTCCGTCGGCGGCGGCCTCCTGGGTATTGCCTTCGGCTTCTTCCTCGCCTGGCTGATCGCCCGCACCGCCGAATGGAAAACCATCGTCACCTCGTCTTCCGTGGTCGTCGCCTTCGGCGTCTCCGTCGCCGTCGGCATCGTCTTCGGCCTCTACCCCGCCGTAAAAGCCAGCCGCATCAACCCCATCGACGCACTAAGATACGAGTAGGACTGGCCTCCTGGCCTGTCCATCCGGGCGCATCACGGACTTCGTTCCTCCGTGTCTCCGCGTCAGGAATCCCGCGCTGACGACCTGCACCTGCGATGGCCACGCGCCCGGGTTCGAGCGCCAGCGCGGTTGTGCTATAGTGCTACCAGGTAACACCTTGGAGCACTCGCGATGGCGACACTTTCTACCACCAGCCTGAAGCTCGATAGCGCGATGAAGGAAAGGGTACATCGGCTCGCCTCGGCGCGTCGCCGTTCGCCGCACTGGGTCATGCGCGAAGCCGTGGAGCAGTATGTGGAACGCGAGGAGAAGCGCGAGCAACTCCGGCAGGACGCGCTTGCTGCTTGGGCCGACTATCAGACCACCGGCCTGCACGTCACGGCCCAGGAAGCCGACTCCTGGCTGGCCAAACTCCAAGCCGGCAAACGCGCTGTTATCCCTAAATGCCACGTCTGAGGTGGTCGCAGCCGGCCCTGCTGGATGTGGCCCGTCTCCATCAGTTTCTGGCTCCCAAGAGCCGGGATGCCGCACAACGCGCCGTCAAGACGATCAGGCAGGGTGTGAAGGCACTCGGCAGGTACCCGGAGATTGGCCGTCCTGTAGAAGAGTTGCCGCCAGAGTTCCGGGAATGGGTGATTGAATTCGGGCAGGGGGCCTACATCGCCCTGTATCATTACGACGGGAAACAGGTTGTGATTTTGGCGGTCCGCCACGGACGCGAAGCCGGATATTGAGTTAGATCCCCCGAACTCCCGTCACCTGCGACGATAACGAGATGTGAAGGACCGCCTTCAACGGAGGATGCGTACGAGAATGTCGCAAGAGTCGTTCTCGAAACGGCGCTTTGTCGTTAGAGAAATGCGACCCTACGGCTCCTCCTGCTCTACGATGGCAACGCCCCAGGGATCCAGCGCCAGCGCCCCGCCTTTGGCCACCGGATGGTTAGAGAGCAGTTCCGTACCGCCGGCGTACGCATACACCACCCGCTGCGCCGCCGCCGAGAAATTGAAGTAATAGTGGAACGCCTTGCCGGCT
>JANYAH010000260.1 GCA_025361425.1 Candidatus Solibacter sp.
AAGGACATATTGGTGGGATAGTGATAGATCGAATTCACCACGCACCCCTTCTCGATCAGAACCGTCTTAACCCCGCGCTGCTGGAGTTCGATCCCGCACGCCAGCCCCGTCGGTCCCGCCCCAACCACCACCGCATCAAACCGTTCCGTCACAATTTCCTCTCGCCTGATTTGTGAACCTCGGTGGGACAGACCATCGTTCTTCGTGGTCTGCCGTGCCGTGGCAAACCGCTGCATCGCGCGGCAGGCTACAAAAACCGATCGTCTGTCTCACCTACAACTTCCCTTCCACGTCCCGGTACACCGCTTCCAGCGCCGCATCCAACGCCGCCGCATTCTTGCCGCCCGCCTCCGCCATGTCGGGACGCCCACCGCCTTTTCCGCCAACCGCCAGCGCCACCGCACTCGCCAATTTCCCGGCGTGAACCTTGGCCGTCAGATCTTTCGTTACCGCCGAAACGATCGACACATTGCCGTCCTCCGCCCCGGCCAGCACCACCACCGCGGATTTCCACCGATTGCGCAGCGCATCGGCCAGCGCGCGCATCTGCGGACGATCCATCCCGTCCAGCCGCGCCGCCACCACTTTCACCGGGCCGAAGCTGCGCGCCTGCGCCTCCACCTGTCCCACCGCCGCTTGCGCCAGCTTGTTCTTCAGCTGCTCCACCTGCTTTTCTAGCGCATGCTCCGTGGCCAGCAGCTTCTCCACGTGCTCCACCAAATCCGGCTCGCCCGCCTGCACCATCTCCGCGATCCGCCGCACCGCGCCGCTCGTCTCCTGATACTGCCGCAGCGCGCCTTCCCCCGTCACCGCCTCGATCCGCCGCACCCCTGCCGCGATAGAGCCCTCGTAAACAATCTTGCACACCCCGATATCGCCCGTGCGCTGCACGTGCGTGCCGCCGCACAGTTCGCGGCTGAAGCCCGGCACCGAGACCACCCGAACCTCCTCGCCGTACTTTTCGCCGAACAGCGCCATCGCCCCTGTGGCGATCGCTTGATCCAGCGGCAGGATGTCCGTCCGCACTGCGGTGTTTTTCAAAATCTGCTGATTCGTCAGCCGCTCCACTTCCTCTATTTCGGCGCGATCCAGCCCCGCGTAATGCGTGAAATCGAAACGCAGGCGTTCCGCGTCCACCACAGACCCCGCCTGCTTGACGTGCGTCCCCAGCACCTGCCGCAGCGAAGCGTGCAGTAGATGGGTCGCCGTGTGGTTGCGCCGTGTCGCATCGCGCAGCGGAACCGCCACCTCCGCGCGTAGCGTGTCGCCCACCGCGAACGCCGCCTGCGCCACGATGCGGTGCACCGCCAGGCCCGGAAGCCCCGGGAACGCCCCCTCCACATCCGCCACCTTCTCGCCCGCCGCCGCGTATAGCGCGCCGCGGTCGCCCACCTGGCCGCCAGATTCCGCGTAGAACGGCGTCTGATCGAGCACCAGCTCCGCCTTGCTGCCCGCCGCCACTTGGTCCACCGGCTGCTTGTCCACCATTAGCCCGACCACCCGCGACGTGGCCTCCACCTCGCTATAGCCTAAGAATTTCGTGCGCCCACGCTCCACCAGCGCCTGGTAAGCTGGCACCACCGCGCCCTTCTCCCCACCCTTCCAACTGGCTCGCGCGCGCGTGCGCTGCAGTTCCATCTCACTCTCGAAAGCCGCCCGGTCAATCGCCAAGCCGTGCTCCCGTGCCATATCCTCCTGCTCGTCCACCGCCAGGCCGTACGTGTCGTAAAGCTTGAAGGAAAGCGCACCCGGAATGCCCTGCCCAGCCAGGCCCTTGATCGCCTCGTTGAACACGCGCTCCGCCACCAGAAACGTCGTGGCATAGCGGTGCTCTTCGTCTTTCACCACGCGCGCCACCCGCTGCACGCTCTCCAGCATTTCGGGATACGGCCCTTGCATCAACTCCGCCACAAAACCGGTCATCTTGTAGAGGAAAGGGTCTTCCACCCCGATCATGCGCACGTTGCGCAGCGCACGCCGCATGATCTTGCGCAGCACATAGCCCCGCCCTTCATTCGAGGGCGTCACCCCGTCATGCACCAGGAACGCCGCCGCCCGGGCATGGTCGGCCGCGATACGCAGCACCGTGTCCACCCGTGCATCCTCGCCCGGCGTCACTCCGAATGTCCGCGCCGCGTACTCGATGATGGGGGAAATCAGGTCGGTCTCGTAATTCGAAGTCTTGCCTTGCATCACGGCCGCGATGCGCTCCAGGCCCATGCCGGTATCGATCGAGGGCCGCGGCAGCGGTGTCAGCTTGCCCGACACATCGCGGTCGTACTGCATGAACACCAGGTTCCAGATTTCCACGAACCGCCCGCCCGCATCGCTCGGAAACTCTTCGTGCTCCCGTCCCGCGTCGGCCGTCTCCGCACCCAGATCGTAATGAATCTCCGAGCACGGCCCGCACGGCCCGGTCTCGCCCATCTGCCAGAAATTATCTTTCTCGTCCAGCCGGAAGATCCGGCTCTTGGATATGCCGGTCACCTTCTGCCACAGCTCTTCCGCCTCGTTGTCCTCGCGGAAAACCGTCACGTACAGCTTGTCCTTGGGCAGCCCGTAATCCTTGGTGATCAGGTCCCAGGCGAACTCGATCGCCTCCGCCTTGAAGTAATCGCCAAAGGAGAAATTGCCCAGCATCTCGAAAAATGTGTGATGCCGGCGCGTGTACCCGACGTTCTCCAGATCGTTGTGCTTCCCGCCGGCACGCACGCATTTTTGCGAGCTCGCCGCCCGCGAATACGCGCGCTTCTCCCGTCCTAGAAAAACATCCTTGAACTGGTTCATCCCTGCATTGGTGAACAGCAGGGTCGGGTCGTTGGCCGGCACCAGCGAAGAGCTGCGGACTTGCGCATGCCCCCGCTCGGAGAAAAAGTCGAGAAAACGCTGTCTGATTTCGTGACCTGTCACGGAGATTCCTTAATTGTGGTGGACTAGCTTCAATTGTAGCGAAGCCCGTGGCATGCAGCTCATTTGTGGCGCACCCCCTGCTCCGCGGCCGGCGCCCCCGCCGGCCTGGCTCCAAAGGGTCCGCCCCACAACCGCCCTACCGCTGCCCCACCGCCGCCAGCGCCTGCTCGAAATCGGCCAGCAGATCGCGCCAGTCCTCAATCCCCACCGAAATCCGTACCAGCCCGTCCGTCACTCCGCTCTCTTCCAGTTCCGCCGGCGACATCCCGGAATGCGTGGTCGATTTCGGATGGCACGTCAGCGATTCCACACTGCCCAGCGAAACCGCATTGCGCGCAATCCGCACGTGCCGTAGAAATTCGAACGCCGCCTCTTTCCCGCCCAGGAACTCGATGGAGAACATCCCGCCCGGAAAATCGCACTGCTTCTCGAAAATCCGCTTCTGTTCGGGATCCGTGAACAGCGTCGGATAAATCACCCGGCTCAGCAGCTTGTGCCCGTGAAGCGCCTCCGCGATGCGCTGCGCGTTCTTGCTCTGCCGGTTCATGCGCAGCGCCACCGTGGAGAGGCGCCCGTCCAGCATCCAGCACTCGTCGGGCTGCATGATGTTGCCGAACATGCTGCGCACCCCGCGGATCTTCTGAATCATCGCCGAACTGTCCGTGATCGCCACACCGCCTAGCATGTCGCTGTAGCCCGACAGATACTTCGTCGCCGAGTACAGCGTGAGATTCGCCCCAAGAATCAGCGGATGCTGGAACGTCGGCCCCAGAAACGTGTTGTCCACCATCACCATCGGTCGGTCCGGATGCCGCGCCGCCGCTTCCGCCGCGCGCTCGATATCCGTCATGATCATGGTGGGGTTGGCCGGCGTTTCCAGGTACACCATGCAGCAGTTCTTCGCCCCTCGGATAGCCTCTTCGATTGCGTCACCCTGTCCCGAAGCCACCGGAATTCCGGTCACGCCCAGCGGCTTTAGGAACCGGTGGATCAGGCCCGTCGTGCCGCCATACAGCGGCGTCGTGTACACCATCGTGCTGTCCGGCCGCGCATAGGCGAAAAACGCCGTCATGATCGCCGCCATACCCGAATTGAATACCGCCGCGTAGCATCCGCCCGCATCCAGCGGCACGATCTGGTCTTCCAGAATTTCCGCGTTGGGATGCGAGAATCGCGAGTAGATCAGGTCCGCACGGCCTCCGTCCTCCGGTTGAATCTTCCCCGTGGTGATGTCGAATGCGTGTTCCGCGTCCTCGGGACTCGGAAATACGTAAGTCGAACTGCGAAAAACCGCCGGCCGGGCCGACCCAACCGAAAGCGTGGGATCGAACCCCAGCGTGAGCACCGCCGTCCGTGGCCGCACTACCCCCTCAGGACGTTTCTGATCGGACATTTAAGCCTCCCACCCCAGAGTGTACCGCCAAGCACGAGAGTGTACACAACGTTATTGTGGTGCTTAGTAAGAGTTTTCTACGAGACGTTCTTCCTTCGCGTATACTAGTGTCAGGGAGAACCAGTGACTGCCGTCTTCGCCACACATATTGAACTTGATGGCCGGGACATCGCCTGGATTGGCGGCACAAAAGTGAAGGTCACCGAAGTGGTGCTCGACAAGATCGCCTATGGCTGGAGTCCCGAGGAGATCCATTTCCAACATCCGCATCTGTCATTGGCTCAAATCCATGGCGCGTTGACGTACTACTACGAGAACCAGAGCCAACTGGACGCGCAGATCCGGCATGGGTCGGGCGAATCGGCCAAGATCGCTTCCCAAGTCTCCGATGTGGATTTCCGCCGCAAGTTGACCAATTTCAAGCAGCCGCTTTGAGCCTCGCATACTACATGGATGTGCATGTGCCACGGGCCGTCACGACGGCCTTGCGCCTGCGGTCAATTGATGTCCTGACAGCGCAGGAGGACGGAGCGGCGCAAGTGGCCGATGATCGATTGCTGGAAAGGGCGATGGAACTTGGCCGCGTCCTGGTTTCGCAAGACGAGGATCTGCTGCGCGAAGGCGCGCGACGATTACGCGAGGGCGAAGGCTTCTCGGGCGTTGTCTACGCGCACCAACTTCGGGTCACCATCGGTCAGATGGTGGAGGATCTGGTCTTGATCGCCACAGCAACATCCCAGGAAGAGTGGTCTGGGAGGATCGAATACTTGCCACTCGGCTGAGATCCCAGGAACTGTTTGTGCAGAGTCGACACGAATCCGCTAAATGAACGCCATCGTCTTCACGCCCGAGATATCGAACGGCCGCCTGCATCGCAGATTCTTGCACGATGCCTTATCATCCAGCAGCACCATGTAGCTCTGCGCCTTGGCGAACTTCGCCCGGTCGCGTTCGTCCCCGCCCCCCGGCAGGCGATCTTTCTTCTTGCGCACCATCCACCTCAGCTCGTAGCTTTCCGCGCTACGGCAGTATGGGCAGTTCAACACCGCCGGCTTGGTGGTCTGCGATTCCGAGTAATACGCGCGTTCGTCCATGGTTAGCGTTCCCCTATCGGGATCCACGTCTGGCCGTCCGGGTTGCCCTTGTATTCGGCCCGCGGACGAATCAGACGGTTGTTGCGGTATTGCTCCTGCACGTGCGCCGTCCATCCCGACATCCGGCTCACCGCAAATATGGGGGTGTAGAGATCAATCGGAATGCCCAGCGAATAGTATGCGGAAGCCGAATAGAAGTCCACGTTCGGGTCCAGCCCTTTGATCGCCTTCACCGTCTCTTCCATTCGCTTGGAGAGCCGGTACAGCTGCTCGTGGCCGGTGCGCTTGCCCAGTTCCTCGCTCAGCACGCGCAGGTGCGTGGCCCGCGGATCTTCGGTGCGGTACACCCGGTGGCCGAAGCCTGGAATTTTGACCTTGCGCGCCAGCGTGCCTTTGACTGCCTCCGCCGCCGCGTCTTCATCGCCCAGGCCCAGCAGCCATCGGATCACGTCCTGGTTGGCCCCGCCATGCAGCGGACCCTTGAGCGCACCGATGCCCGCCGTCACCGCCGAGTAAATATCCGACAACGTGGCAGCCACCACTCGCGCCGCAAAAGTGGAAGCGTTCAGTTCGTGGTCGGCATGCAGCGTCATCGCCACGTCGAAAGCGCGCTCCATGATTTCGTCCGGAACCTTGCCCGTCAGCGTGTACAGAAAGTTCGCCGCGAAGCCCAGGTTCGGGTTGGCATCAATCACCGCCTTGCCGTTGCGCAAGCGGTCGTAGGTGCTTACAATGGTCGCCGTCAGGGACATCAGCCGGACCGCCTTGCGGTGGTTCGCCTCCGCCGACATGTCCTGCGCCGCTGGGTCGTACAGGCTCAGCATGGAAACCGCCGTGCGCAACACATCCATGGTGTTGGATTGCGGAACCGTCTTCAGGAAATCCACCACCGCGGGGGGGAGTTCCCGCTCCGCCGCCAGTTCTTTCTTCAACTGGTCCAGCTCGCCCTGCTTGGGCAGCCATCCGTTCCAAAGCAGGAAGATCACTTCCTCGAAATTCGCATTGTCGGCAAGCGTGTGAATGTTGTATCCGCGATAGCTCAGAACCCCGGCGTACCCGTCGATGTAACAAATCTCGCTCTCGCCCGCGATGACGCCTTCCAACCCCGCCGTAGGTGTTCCCATGTAGCGCTCTCTCCGTGAACCAGGTGTGACCTCACTGCCCCGCTGGGCAGCCTTGGACAGGCGGAAATCCGATGCTCATATCTCGCCGCTCCACCCAGAGTTTCTCCTGCTGATTCTTGCCGTACTCCACCGTCAGAAGAACTCCAGACCCGCACGAACGGCTGCGCGTGATCCGCGCTTCGCCGAAACTGGCGTGCCCGCTCGCCGGGCCCCAATCTTCCATGAACTTGTCGAACGGATAGTAACGGCACGGCTTCGCGTCCGTGCAGCCGAACAAGGCATACGCTGCCTTGTAATCCCGGGCTCCCAGGTTACTCAGAAGCTGGTTCACCTGCCGCTCTTCGCGGAAATTGTGGAAAGTGAAGAGAAGAGCACCGCCGATTACGACCAACGCAACCAGCGAGATCACCACAATCTTGATGATCTTCCCGCGTCGCTCTTCACCTGCGCCGTATTGATCCAGATAGCCGGCCATTGGTACGATTAGGGCTCACTTCTTGGGTGCCGGAACAGCCGCCGGGTATGTCTTGTCGAACGCCGCGATCAGATCGCCCGTAATGTCCAGCGCCGCCTTGAAATAGGGGGCATACGGGGCGTCCACCACCATGTCGTAGCCCTTCTCTTCCGCCAGCTTCTTCAGGACGTCCGTCATCTTAATCGCGGTCTTCTGCAGAATCTCGTTGCGATCCCGGTCCACATCGACCTGTAGATCGTCCTTCAGCCGCTGCTCGTCGCGCTGTTTCTTGGTGCCCTGCGCGTTCAAATCGGCCTCCGCCTGCGCCGTCAATTTGCCCGCGTTGGTTTGAAGGTTCTGCGAGATCGTTGCAATCTCTTTATCGAGCTGCTCGATCTGCGTCACCCGGGGTTTAAAGCGCGCCTCCATGGCGGCGGAAGCGGCTTTGATCTCCGCCGATTCCAAGACCGCCTTCTGAAGGTTGATCACGGCCACTTTGCTCTGGGCGACCGCTACATGGCCGAACACGAAAAGGGCGGTCGAGACCATCAACGGCCTGAGCGCCATCCGGAAAGACATGAAAACAACTCCTGATTTGGTGTGTAGTCTTTTAGACTAGCACAGCCTATTCCAAGACCCCGAGGATCTCGTCTTCTTTCAGGATAAGATACTCCTCACCTTCAATTTTGATTTCCGCACCCGAGTACTTGCCAAACAGGATGCGGTCGCCTGCCTTCACGTCGAGCGCCACGCGCTCTCCGGTCTCCAGCAGTTTGCCGTTACCAACAGCCTTCACTAGCGCCTGTTGCGGCTTTTCCTTGGCGGTATCGGGAATGATGATTCCACCCTGTACCTGTTCGCCTTCATCCAGACGCTTCACCATCACACGGTCATGCAAGGGACGTAAATCCATGCCCTAAGTATACAGGCACTCCCCTAATTGACCAAGATCTCCGTCAGTACCCGCCCGATGGATCCGCTCGGCGTCTCGATTTCCAGCATCGTGGCCAGCGTGGGAGCTATATCGTTCACCGCGATCACTCCGTGATACTGTCCCGGTCGAATGCCCGCGCCTAGGAAGATCACCGGCACGTGCGTGTCGTAGCTATACGGCGACGCGTGCCCGGTGCCCTTGCCCGTGCCCAACATCCAGTAGGGGTCCGGGATCAACTCGACATCCGGGCTCCGCCGCATATGGAAGCCGTTAGCCACCTTTTGGCTCACCGTATCTCTCAGCCCCCCGCCCTGCATCATTTGTTCCATCGTGTACACCCGGGAGATGTGCGGCAGCGCCTGAATCGCCCGTGCCGCCTCCCTCTCGACCTCGGCCAGATCGAGCTTCAACTGCGCGATCAGTCCCTGGTTCAGATACACCGCCAGATCATAGTGGCCGGCCACCCACTCCCCCGCCCCGTACTTCTTCACCAGCGCGCCTTGCACCGCCGCCTTGATCGACGCCGGATCGATCCGCCCACCCGGCATTCTGCGCGCCACGTTGACCTCCGGCACCGGCGCCACCCCATGGTCGGCGGTGAACACCACCAGATAGTTGCCGGCACCCACCTGCCGCTCCACCGCCAGCAACAGCTTCTCCAGCAGGCGGTCGGTGGACAGCGCCACCTCGTGTACTTCCGGTGAATCCGGCCCGTAGGTGTGGCCCACGTAATCGTTCGAAGAGAAACTCACCGTCAGTAGGTCGGTGAACTCGCGCGTACCCAGTTGTTCGGCCGCTAGCACCTGTTCGGTGAAGGCCTCCACCAGTTCGTTGCCGAACGAGGTGGCTTCCAGCGCCGGGAACAGCTTGGCGCTGTCCTCCGGCATCTTGTGCCCCAGCCACGTCGCCCCGCGGTATTTGTCCCCCGGGCGCGGTGCGTTGAACTGCTTGGCCCACCCCGGCAGTTCCCTGTAGTAGAAGGTGCTGCTCACGAAGTTGCCGGTCTTCGGGTCGAACCAGAACGCGCCGTCCGCCATGTGTCCAGCCGGTAGAATCGCCCCCCGGTCCTTCAGCGACACGCCAATTACCCGCGGCTTGCCCCCTCCGGCAATCTTCAACTCGTCGCCGACTGTGCTTACCAGCAGCCGATGGGGCGAAGAACCCGGCCCGCTGCCGCCCAGCAATTGCGTCTTCGCGTCGCTCACGCTGCTAACTCGCACTGCCTCGTCGCGGTCGTACCAGTCGTTACCTACAATCCCGCTGATCGAGGGCGTTGCGCCCGTCAGAATCGTGCTGTGCCCCACGGCGGTAATGGCCGGGACTTGGATGTAGCTGGCGTTGGTGAACACCGCGCCTTTGGTCAGAAGGCGCGCCAGACCGCCGTTATATTCGCTCTGGAAACGGGTGAGGTAATCGTAGCGGAACTGGTCCACCACAATCGTCAGCACCAGTTTGGGTTTTTTCGGCGCCGCACCCGCCAGGCAAGCAGCCGCCAGTGCACACAGTAAGACTTTTTTCATGGGATCACGATTTTTCAGGTTATCACGCAATCCCTTGCGACCCTCACCCCCCTGATTGCATAAAAGGTGTAAGCGGCGTGTACGACATGTTCCGGATCGAACCGTACAGTTGCTGTACAGTCCACGTCGCCTGTGCCCGTAACACACTGATTCTTCGATGCTCCCGATTCGGACACGAAAATGCACATCCTGAGCCGAGCATCGCCGGAGGAACCCAGCCATGGATTTCATGAGAAGAGAAAACGAAAGACGAAGCAAATTCCGTTTCGCCATCGAGCGCGACGTGCACTACAAAATAGCCGAGGACGGAGTGGTGGTGGCGGCCGGCTCCGGCCAGACGATCAATCTGGGCAGCGGCGGCGTTGCTTTTGTCACCGAAAAGCCACTCACACCCGGTAGTTTTGTGGAGTTGTCCATCAGTTGGCCCGTGCTGCTCGGTGAATCTTGCCCCATGCGCTTCGTCGTCTTTGGACGGGTCTTGCGAAGCTCCGGGCTCAGAGCCGTCTGCACCATCGATAAGTATGAGTTCCGCACCCAGGCGCGCTCTATCCAGGCGTCCGCCACAACCCGTGGCGACGGCATGCTCCAGCGCTGGGCGGTTGGGATGCGCAAGGAGGCCTTCAAGACCAGCATGGCAGGCGTTTAAGAGGCGCCGGGGTACCCTCTGGGTCCGCTACTTGCTGTTGGACGTCGAGGCGGGGGCCGGCTTACTCTCGGCCTTGCTCTCGCTCTTGGTTTCGGACTTGCTCTCGCTCTTCGATTCGCTCTTGCTCTCGTTCTTCGATTCGCTCTTCGATTCGCCGTGGGAAGCGGATTTCGTCTCCGATTTTCCATTGGAGTCCGCCACCGGTCTCTTGCCGTTACGGCCGTAATCGGTCACGTACCAGCCGGTTCCCTTAAATTGGAGGGCCGGGAGCGAAATCAGCCGTTCCAACTCTCCTCCGCAGCTTTCGTGGACCGTCAGGACCGCGTCCGCGAATCTCTGCTTGACCTCGAAAGTTTCACCACACTGGTGGCATCGGTAATCGTAAAGTGGCATGTTCTTTCTTGCTGAACCCTCTCAATCTACTTTGATTGTAACAGATGAGCTAAAATCACCCGCCAACGTTAAGTTTTGTCAAGCACCCCTGCCCGGCTAACTTTTCCCCCCGACGCTCCGTCTTATCGGTGTGAGACGAAAAGCAACCATCCTCGCAATCCTGGCGATCCTGCTCACCGCGGCCACCGTCCCGAACTCGCCCGCTTATGGGCGGGCCGTCTCCTCTGTGCGCAGTTTCCAGCGGAGTTTCGGGGATTTGAAGAAGGCCGATTCGATGAGCCCGATTGAGCGCTTTGTCTTCAGCCTGGTCCTATCCAATTCCAAGCCCCCCACCGCAGCCGCAAATTCCTGCGCCCCCCGCGCCGGCCGCACCTAGTCCCAATTGATCTGATGGCTTTGGAGTTTGAGCCCCGCGTGGGGTTGAGGACTCCGTGCATGCCTTCGCACGGAGGTGGGGCAGGCGCTTTCGCCTGCCAAGTTCCGGGGGGCGGACGTATGCTGTCCGCCCCTTCTCTACTTTCGCTACTTCTTCCTCGGCGCTGCCTTCTTGGCCGGAGCCACGGCGCACGGGGAGGTCTTTAAATTCTCCACCTTCGCCTTCTCCGTCTCCATGGTCAGCATGAACGGGTCCTTGGTGAACGCCTTCGGCACCCCGGTCCACTGAATGGTCCCCCCCGCTTCGGGCTTGCCCGCCAACGGAGTATCCAGCTTCAGGGTGATTTCCGCCACCGGATTGCCTTGCTGGTCGGGCAATGGAATCGCCACCAGCAACTCCTTGGACTTGCACGCCGGCTTGCCTTCGAGCAGCGTGCCCTTCATCGGCGGCACTGCCGAATCCTTCAACTCGTTCTCGAAATACTGCACGCCGTTGGTATCCGCCAGAGCGCCTTTGATCCTCATCCACAGCGCCAGTTGCGGATTGCTCTGTTCAAATTCGGCTTGCTTCCTTAGGGCGATCGCCGACGCTGTCTCAATCTTCAGATCCGCCGGCGGAAGCGGCGAAGCCTTCGCCATCGTCTTCAATTGATCCAACCCGTCCAGGCCCCCGTGGAACGAGTTATACGCGCTCTCCAGGTAGGTGTTGAGAGCCTTGGGATCCATCGTGCCGCCCAGCGTCGGGTCGAGTGCCGCCGCACGCGCGAATTCGTAGAGCGCCTGCACCACCTTCTCGGGGCCGGCCATCTGCTGGCAGCGCAACGCCCTACCCAATTGATAGGCCATCAGCGCGCTCTCCGGGTACTGCTCCAACGCTTTCTTGTAGCCGGCTTCGGCAGTCACGCATTCCTTCGCGTCTTTGCTGGCGGTGTAGCGGTTCATCGCGTCGGCCCCAGGCTTGGTCGCCAAGTACATCAACGTGCCCTTAGCCAAATTTTCACTGGCGGTGCGCGCCTCGGTCCATGCGGCATCCGTGGCGGCGGCAGGCTTGTTGGCGGCAGTGAAAAAGTTCGGGACGAACTCCTGCAACTCGCGCGCCGCCTTCTCGCCGGCCGCCATCTGTTCCGCGCTAGCCGTAGGCAGCTTCTGAACATTTACCGACATTTGGTAGAGAATCGACAAGATTAGCTGCGGTCCGCTCTTGGGGTCGGCATAGACTTTCTTCAGATCGCGCGCTATCAACTGCGTCCCCACCTCCAAGACTTTGGCAGGCTGGTTGGTTGCGTTGTAGGCCTGGACGTAGTAGTACAACCGGTCGTCCTTATAATCCGATTCAGGATACTTCTGCGTCCAGGTGTCCAGATCCTTGATCTGCGCCGCCGGGTTCGCAGCGTCCTTCAGCGTCTGGTTGTAGATATCGTATTCGCCCTGGTCTTTGACCTTCTTCTCGGCCGGGGCCTGCGCCTGGGCGAACTGTGCAGTTCCCGTGAGAATCACGGCACCCATTATGGCGACGGCCGCGACTCTGTGGTAGGTCCGATAAAAATTATGCAACGTGTGCCTCCTGCCTGTTTTCCGCTCTTAACTTAACTCACGGGCGGCCAATCTACCCGCGCAAACTGGCCCCGCGTCCACTGAGCCACCCGCTACCGGTGGACACTTGCGGAGTATAGCCGAACCATTTTCATGGTGCAACCGGCTGGACTCCGTTTCCGGTTCCGAATCCAAAATGATAGCAGATGATCCCTCGGATAGGGGCGCATGCCGGACCGTCCAGGGCCGCCCCAGTCATAGCTTATGCGCCGAGTGTCGTTATACGCTCCCGGAACAGTAAGGATTGCGTCACGTTTTCGCGACCAGCGAAAAAAACCGGCGCACACCGGCATTGGCCCCCGCGGAACGGTATCCTAGGAAATCGATTCGCACTCATGCATTATTTCGATCTGGCGATTATTCTCGTCTACCTGGTGGCGATCACAATCTTCGGCGCCCGCTTCCGCAGCGGCCAGAAGAACCTGAAGGACTATTTCCTGGGCGGCCGCACGGCGCCCTGGTGGGCCATCAGCCTTTCCATCGTATCGGCTGAAACCAGCACCCTGACCATCGTCGGCACCCCGGCACTGGCCTTCGGCGGCAACCTGGGGTTCCTCCAGATTGTCCTCGGCTACCTGCTAGCGCGCATCGTAATCTCTTTTCTCTTTCTGCCGCAATACTTCCGCGGCGAAATGTTCACCGCCTACGAACTGATGCGGCGGCGCTTCGGCGAACGCGTTCGCAAACTCACCGCTTCCATCTTCCTAATCACCCGCGCCCTCGCCGAAGGCGTGCGCGTATTCGCCATCTCACTGGTGATCTCGATTGTCTTGGGCACCGGTGAAATCGCATCCATCGTCCTCATCGTGCTGCTCACGCTTTTTTACACTTTTGAAGGCGGCATGACGGCGGTGATCTGGACCGACGTGGTGCAGATGACGCTCTACGTGGCCGGCGCCATCGCCAGCTTCGTCATCATTCTCGGCAAAATTCCCGGCGGCTGGGAGCATGTGGCGCTGGTGGCGGGGGCGGCTCACAAATTCACCATTTTCGATTTCCGCTTCTCCCCCGATATGGAATTTTTCTCGCGGACCTACAGCTTTTGGGCCGGCATTGCAGGCGGCTGTTTTCTCACCACCGCCACCCACGGCACCGATCAACTCATGGTGCAGCGCCTCTTAAGCGCCCGCGACGAGCGCCAGAGCCGCACCGCCTTGATGACAAGCTGGGTGGTGATCCTGGTGCAGTTCACCCTGTTCCTGTTGATCGGCGTGCTGCTCTACGTCTATTACGCCGATCTGCACCTCACCGCACCCGCTCAGAAGGACCGTCTTTATCCCGAGTTCGTCTGGAACCATCTGCCGCCGGGCATGGCCGGCCTGATCATCGCGGCGATTCTGGCGGCGGCCATGGCCAACCTGAGCGCCGCGCTGAATTCCCTGGCTTCCACCACCGTGGTGGATTTCTATCGCGCACGCGCCAAATCCGTGTCCGACGCGGCCGCACTCAAAATCGCCCGCCTGGCAACCGTGGCCTGGGGAGTGGTGCTATTGACCATCGCCATCTGGGCTCGCCATTCGAAATCGGTCCTCGAGGCCGGCCTCACCATCGGCTCCATTCCCATGGGCGCGCTGCTCGGCGTCTTCCTGCTCGGCGTGCTCACCCGCAAACCGCGCGAAGGGGCCGCCATCGCCGGCGTGGCCGCGGGCCTCTCCATCGTCGTCGGCATCCACTTCTACACCCCCATCGCCTGGACCTGGTACGTGCTCATCGGGACCCTTACCACCTTTGGAGTCGGCCTGCTCGCCTCGCTCTTCCAAGGCCCGCCGCCACCGCTTCCACTAGAGACGGCCGCCGTCCCCGAACCTATCCCACACTTACCTCATCTTCCATACCGTCACGCCAACCCCGAGGAATAATCCGCCAATGGAAAAAACACCCCGCACGGAACTGAAGCGCGTCCTGGGACCCTGGGCTGCAACGTCCATCGTAGTCGGCACCGTCATCGGCAGCGGCATTTTTCTGGTGCCCAGGACCATGATCCAGAAGGTCGGCACGGTGGAAGCCGTCTTCGCCGTGTGGGTGGTCGGCGGATTGCTCTCCCTGGCCGGCGCCCTCAGTTATGCGGAACTCGCCGCCGCCATGCCCGAGGCCGGAGGCGAATACGCCTTCCTGCGCGAGGCCTACGGACCACTTTGGGGATTTCTCTATAGCTGGACCCAGCTATGGGTGGCAAAAAGCGGCTCCATTGCCACCTTGGCCACCGGGTTCTTCCTCTACCTCACCACCTTTTTCGAGCCGTTAAAAGGTGTGATCTACACGGTACCGCTGCCCATCGGCCCTAACGGCGGCCCGCTCGAAATCCAATACGGACAATTATTTGCGATCGCCCTGATTCTTTCCCTGGGCTGGCTGAATTATTACGGAGTCAAGCTGGGCGGCAATGTCCAGGTGGCGGTAACTTTCCTGAAAGTGGCGCTGATCGCGGCCATCATCCTGGCCGGTTTGGCGCTTGGCCAGGCCCACGCGCCGGAAACCGCTCCGGTGGCGACGCTCACCTTCTCCGGCTTCATTGCGGCGCTGGTGGCGGCGCTCTGGGCCTATGACGGCTGGAACAATGTCAGCATGGTGTCCTCGGAAATCAAAGATCCGCGGAAGAACCTGCCGCGAGCTTTAATCGGCGGAACCCTGTGCGTCATTGCCATCTATATGCTGGCCAATGCCGCGTACTTTCACGTCCTGGCACCCTCGGAAGTCGCCGGCAGCACGCGCGTCGCCGCCGAAATGATGCGCAAGATCTTCCAGGCGCCGGGCGCCGCGGCGGTCTCCATCGCCGCCATGATCAGCATTTTCGCGGCACTGAACGGCTCCATCCTCTCGGGATCCCGCGTGCCCTATGCCGCCGCCCGCGACGGCTACTTCTTCCACGCCATCGGCCGCGTGCATCCGCGCCACCACACCCCCGGGGTTTCGATTATCGTGCTCAATCTATGGGCGTGCTTTTTGGTACTTTCCGGGAAATACGACGATTTATTCAATCTTGTTATTTTTGCTAGTTGGATTTTGTACGGTATGACCGCGGCGGCGGTCCTGGTGCTCCGCAAGAAGCGCCCGGACCTGGTCCGCCCCTACCGGACCCTGGGCTATCCAGTGGTTCCCATACTTTTCCTGATCGGTGCTGGAGTGCTATTGTTTTCAACAGCATTGGAGCGTCCGCGCGAATCTGCCATGGGCCTGGGATTGATGGCCATGGGCCTTCCGTTTTACTATTATTGGAAGAGGCGGAAAGCCTAATAACAACCTCGCCACCCAGTACGATCTAGGCTGACCGGTACTTTTCATATTTCGAATTGTAACCGCCAGATTTGAATTTATGCCTTGTAAAGTCAACGAATTCGAGTGAAAATCTGAGAGTATAGTCGAGTCGGAAGCACTGTTCCTTTGTAGTCTCGCCTGTGGCAAAAAGCGGAGCTGGGTAGACCGGGAGGGTTATTGTGATGGATGTCAGTAAAATTCTCGCCGAATTGAAGGCGGAACGGGAACAAATCGAAGAAGCAATTGTCAGTCTCGAACGCTTGGCGCGCGGCCGCACCCGCGGCCCGGGACGCCCCCCAAGCTGGATGACCGATGCCACAGCTCCCAAGCGTCGGGGCCGGCCGCCGGGCAGCAAGAATAAAGTGCAGGGCCCCGCGCCATCCAATGTCGCCGGCGCCACCGCGCATTAGTTAAACCAATCGAAAGGGCCAGTCATTCCCAGCGGATGACCGGCCCTTCGTATTTGGGGATTACCCTGCTTTTTCTAAAACTGCTGCGGGGCTTCTCCCAGTTTCAATCTGATTTTCTCGCTGCGCCCCCCGCGGTAGACGGTCAACTCCAACATGTCGCCGCCGTGCTTCTTATCCATCAGGCGCTTGAGCGACTCCTTATCCTGAATCGGCTGGCCGTCGCCCGCCGTAATCAGGTCGCCGCCGATGCCCAGGCGAAAATTGCTCACAATCACCACCCGCGTGGGTCCGCGCAAGCCCGCCGTTTCGGCCGGTGAACCGCGCTCCACTTCCTGAATCAGCAGACCGCCGGAAGCCGGCAGTTGCAGCATCTCCGCCAGGTCGCCGGCCACCGGGACCGTGGACAGGCCGAGCCAGGGCCGCGAGATTTTGCCGCGCGTCTGGTATTCCTCGAGCATAGCCTTGGCGCGCGAGATGGGCATGGCAAAGCCGATCCCGATACTGCCCTGCGACCCGTAAATCGCCGTGTTGATACCGATTACGCTGCCGTGCGAATCGAGTAGCGGACCACCGCTATTGCCCGGATTGATCGCCGCATCCGTCTGGATCATGCCTTCGAGTTTCTTTTCCTCGGTCTCAATGGTCCGGTCGAGCGAGCTGACAATCCCCGTTGTCAGCGTGCCTTCGAACTGAAACGGGTTGCCGATGGCAAGCACCTTTTGCCCCACCACCAGGTGGGCGCTATCGCCCAGCCGCATGGTGGGCAGCTTGCGCCCGACGTCGATTTTGATCAGCGCCAAGTCGTTGCGCGGATCGAAACCCAGCACGCGCGCTTTGTACACTTTTTTGTCGGACAGCGTCACCGTAAGTTGCGAGCCGCCGCCCGCCACATGATTATTGGTGAGAATCTCCCCTTCGGGACTGATCACGAACCCCGTGCCCGTTCCTTTTTCCGGATATACTCCGAAAAAGCTGCGCGTATACACGGTCGACGTGATAAATACCGTCGCATCGCGGGTCGATTTGTAAATGTCGATATTGTTCTGCTCGTCCGTGGAAAAACCGGCCGACGACGCCCCGGCAGGTTCGCTCCACATGCGGCCGGCATTCCGCACGGGCCGCAGCACGCGGCCCAAATCCCAGTTGGTTACCCCGGTGATGTAGACAAAACCGGCAGCCAGTACGGCAGCCCCGAATAAGGTTCGCAGCACTCTCATGGTTCAATCCTCCGTAAAACGTCGTACACCGCCCGGGTCTGCCGCAGCGTCTCTTCCTTTTCCCCGGATGTATCTATGACGAAATCCGCATACTTTAGTTTCTCGGCCAGCGGCATTTGCCGGCTAATGCGCGCCCGGATATCGCTCTCCAGCGCGCCTTCGCGCCGCAGGGCGCGTTCCACCTGCTGTTGCTCGTCGCAGGTAACCAGAATCAGCTTGTCGAAACTTGAGTAGCTCCCGGTTTCGATGAGAATGGCGGCCTCCACAACCGCGATCCCGCCGGGATGCCGCGCGCCAAAGGCGGCGATCAACTCGTCTTTGCGCCGGATTACCGCCGGGTGTACCAGTGCGTTCAAGCGTGCGAGCCGTTCCGGGTGGGCAAAAACCAGCGCAGCCAAGGCGTGCCGGTCGATGGCCCCGTCGCTGGTCAGAATCTGGCGGCCGAATTCCTGTACCACCGGTTGGTAAGCCTCTCCTCCGGACACGAGTGTCGCATGCCCCAGTTCATCCGCCTGGATCAGTAGACATCCGTAGCCGGCCAGCGCCTCGCCCACAAACGATTTGCCGCTGGCGATGCCGCCAGTCAACCCTACTTTCAGCATACGCCCAAGCGGCGCTCGGCCGAAGCCACAGTATTGACCATCAGCATCGCGATTGTCAGCGGCCCCACGCCGCCCGGAACCGGGGTATACGCTCCAGCCCGCTCCACCACGTCGATGGGGTCCACGTCGCCCACCAGCAAACTCCCCCTTCGATCGAAAGATGCCAGTTTTTCCAGCGAGTTGCGGAAAATCCGCGCCGCCAGGTCGCGATCCTTGATGTGATTAGTGCCCACATCGATGACCGTGGCGCCCTCGCGGATGAAATCCCGCGTGATCATGGCGGGCCGCCCGATGGCCGCCACCAGGATATCCGCCTCGCGGCACACGGCGGCCAAATCAGGCGTCCTGGAATGGCAGATGGTCACCGTGGCGTGCTCATGCAGAAGCAGCATGGCGGCGGGCTTGCCGACGATATCGCTGCGCCCCACGATTACGGCGCGCCGCCCGGCGATAGCAATGCCGCCGCGCTTCAACAGCTCGATGATCCCCGCCGGGGTGCAGGCTCGCGGCGCGGGCAGCCCGGCCACCAGGGCACCGACGTTGCACGGATGGAAACCGTCTACGTCCTTAGCTGGCGCCACGGCCATCAGAATCCGCTTGGTATCGACCTGCGACGGGAGGGGCAACTGCACCAGGATGCCGTCGATTTCGGGGCGCACGTTCAACCCCTCGATAAGGGCTAGCAGTTCGGCGGTGGAAATGGAGTCGGGCGGCGTGATGGATTCGGAATAAATCCCCAGGTCCTGGCAGGTCTTAATTTTATTGCGTACATAGATTTCGGAAGCCGGATTGTGGCCGACCAAAATCACGGCCAACCCGGGCGGACGGCCCTGGCCGGCCAGCGCATCGACGCGCGGCTTCAGTTCGCTCTTGATGTCATCGCGTACGCGATTTCCGTCGAGGATTCGCGGCATTCTTCTCAATCATAACGTGGGAAGATGCCGGTCCGTGGCGGGTGATGGAGGGAGCGGCGGCGAATTGCCCGCGCAGGCTCGCGGCAGCGGCGCGGGCGTCCTCGCCTTCCATGCGGGCGTACAACTCCCCGGCGACTTCAAGGAACTTGCGGTAGCGGGGTTCCCAGATTTTGAGAAACGGGCGCGGGTCGAGACGGCCTTCCACCGGACCTCGCTGGTAGAGCCGCTCTTCGAACGCCTGGCTGACCAGGTTTTTCTCCAGCCGCTCACGGCAGGCGTCCTTCAAAATGCCAGTCAACCAGTGCAGTTCTTGCCGGTCGAGGCGGTCCAGAGGATTCTTGGGGTCGGACATGGGGCACTAGAAATATAACAGGTGGACGCGCGCGAGGCTAGAGTGAGACACGGATGTCTCGGCGAAAAAAATGGAATTGTTGAAAATAAGGGAGTTAATTTCCATCGACAGCAAGAGCGCGGGACGCTCCCCAAGTCCATTCTACTTCTGACGTTAGGTTGAATTTCTGAGCTGCCAGGCCCTAGCGACGCGAATAAGCTGTTTGAGTACAGCAGATTACATAGATTTTGTAAAGTAAAGTCTTAGCGCGACGGGAGGATAAGGAATTCCAAATGGCCCATCACCGTGGTTTGCGTCCTAAATCGAGCGGGAACCCATGGAGACGATGTCGTCGATTTGCATGGCTTCCTTGACAACGAAGGGCTCGCCGTATTTAACGCCGATGAGGTTGCCGTAGAAGCGGGCGACGGCGCCGAGGCGCTCGCGAATCTCGTGCTCGTTGGGAAAGAGGGCGCCGCCCTCAATCGCTTCGCCGTACTGCGAGGTATAGCTCAGCAGGGCGGTCATGCGCCGCTCGAACTGGGCGCTGATATCGACGATGAAAGAGGGTTTGACCTCGGCATAGACACTGGCATAAAGAATCTTAAAGGGGCGGTGGGGTTCGGAGTATTCGTCCAGCTTACGGAGTCCGGCGAGGAAACAAGCTTCGAAGCCGATTTCGCTGGCCCGGTAATGGTCGGGGTGGCGGGCATCCCAAAAGGGCAGGATGACGACGCGCGGTTTGATCTCGCGGATCTTGACGGCCAGGGTCATGCGCGCGGCGAGGGTGTTTTCCAGCCGGGCGTCCGGGAAGTGGAGGTTGCCACGCCACTTCAAAAGCATATGCTTGCCGGCGACGTCGGATTCGGCGACGCGCTGCTCTGGCGAACCGCGGGTACCCATATCGCCGGCGGTGAGATCCAGAACACCGGTGCGGTAGCCCATTTCAGCCATTTTGACCAGAGTACCCCCACAGGTCTGTTCCACATCATCGGGGTGTGCCGCGATAGATAAAACATCCAAATTCATATACTTGCCGCCAGTTTCTTCAACAAATCATTCATGTTCACTTTGTACTTAAATGCCTTCCTGCGATTGATGGTGATGACAGGGACTTCGTGGTCATACAGCCGGACAAGGTCTGGGTCGGCGTCGATATCGATATCGATTTCGGCGTACTCAAAATCGGCGTGTTGGCGGGCAGCGGCGATCACGTGTTTGGCGTCATCGCAGAGGCAGCAACCGGCACGGGTGTAAAGTGTCACCTGAGGTTTCATTTACCAGTGGTTGTGTATGCACTTGACTCCGGTAATCGCCCCTCCATCGGCTTGCTGGGGCGGTCCCGCCCCACATGGCTCCACCCACGCGGGCTACTTGATTGGATGGCATATCCCTTTACCAGTGAACATCCTGCCTCTTGGTAAAGCGCTGGCGGGGCACCAGCAGGTAGATCAGAGCGATACCCGCCAGGAAGCCTCCGACATGAGCGAGGAAGGCGACGCCGCCGCCCTGGGAGGCGCTGGAATGGCCAATCGAGCCCACGCCATTAAAGAACTGGATGAAGAACCACCAGATCAACATTAGCCAGGCTGGGACTTCGACGGTGGTGAAGAAGATAATGATGGTGACGAGGGCAACGATGCGGGAATGGGGAAACTTGACCAGGTAGGCGCCCATCACGCCGGCGATGGCGCCAGATGCGCCGACCATGGGGATACGGGAATCTGGGTTGGCGAAGAACTGGGCCATGGCGGCAGCGGCGCCGCACAACAGGTAAAACATCAGGTACTTGGCGGAGCCCAGAATGTCCTCGATGTTGTCGCCGAAAATCCACAGGAACCACATGTTGCCGAGCAGGTGCATCCAACCGCCGTGGAGGAACATGGAGGTGAGCACGGCTTGAAAAGTGAAGTGATCCGGCACGAGGCCGTAGGTGGCGATAAACTCGTTGGTGGAATAGGGATCGAGTGACACCTCGAACAGGAAAACCAGGATGTTGACGACGATCAGGAGCACCGTGACGACTGGCTTCGAGTAGCTCGGTTGTGTGTCGCGTAGGGGAAACATTTATTCGTAGAGGGCGCCTCGGACGGCGCGGAGCACGTAATCGGGGTGGGAGCGGCGCTCGGCACGGCGCATCAGGGAAGACACGTCGTCCAGGCCGCGAATGCCGCCGCGGGCGCCAAGCGCGGTGCAGTTGAGTGCCGCCATGGCATTAGAGAAATCGAGAGCTTTCTGCATCGGCATGGCCTGCAAAACAGCATAGCAGAACGCCCCGTGAAAGACGTCGCCGGCACCGGTGGTATCCACACAATTGACGACAAAAGCCGGCGCGTAATAGAACTTGCCGTTCTCGCGGGCAAGAGAGCCGTGCGCACCCAAGGTCATGGCGGCCACGCGGATGCCGTACTGCTTCTGGATGGTTTCGAGGGCTTTGAAGGGATCGGTCTCCCCAGTCCACGCGGTGGGAAACTCGCTGGAGGCGATGAGGTAATCGACATTGGGGAGGACGCGGTCGAAACCATGATAAATGGTATCGACGTCGACGGTGACGGGGATGCCGTGGCGGCGGGCGATTTCGGCGGCGCGGGCGACAGCGGGCGTATCGTGACCGTCGATGTGCAGCAGGCGGGCGCCGGAAATCATCTCCTCGGTGATCTCTTCGGGTAGCACCTTGAGGCAATCGTGGCGACGCCAGAGGACGGTGCGCTCGCCGGTCGTACGGTCGATGATGATGTAGGCGGATTGATTGGGACAGCCCTGGCGGACCATTAAATGATCGAGGTTGATGCCGGTCGCCTGGAGGCTTTCCACCTGGATGCGGCCCCGGAGATCGTCGCCGACGGCGCCGATGTATTTGGTGCGCAGGCCGAGGCGGGCGCAGGCGACCAGGGCGCTGGCCACCTGCCCGCCGGGGCTGAGGTGCTCTTCCTCGAAGGGCACCTTGCCGGCATAGGCCGGGAAGTGCGGGACGATGAGCAAGGTATCCGTGGCATTGAGGCCCACTCCAACGACGTCGAATTCAGGCATCCAGGACACTATTGTAAGGGGAGTGTGCCAAAGCGTGCGAGCTATCGATTCGCGGGCACAACCGGTAGTTCTTATAGTGGAGAAGGCCGGGCTTGCAAGACACCGGCATTTCAATCCACCCCGCCCATCGGAGAATCCCCCGGGGCTCGGCCGGTTCTTCATGGGATTTCGCGGGCTGAAGGCCCATCCCAACAGGCCGGGAGCCTGTCCTACTTGGGGTTGACGCGGAAATCGTCGAAGTAGGTGACGGAGTCGGCGACGGTCCAGAGGCCGACTTTGCCGCCGCTCCTGAAGGTGTTGTCCCAACCCTGAAGAATACGGCGGTGGTCCATGTAGACCTGAAAACGGTTGCCGCGCACGGAGACCTTGAGGATGCTCCAGGCGTTGGTAGGGATCTCGTGGCGGACGCCAGCCATGAGGGGCACCCGGGTGCCGTTTTCCACTTTGAACACCTGCACGTTCTTTGCGAGGGCGTTGGCGCGTGCCAGATAGTAATTATTTTCGTCGCGGTATCGCCAGACCAGTCCGCCAGCCTGCACTTCGCGCCCGGAGACCGGTTTGATGCGCACGCTGACATCGCCATCGCGGAAGGTGACGCCGTTCAAGAGGGCCAGGGGAAAACGGTCGCGCGCCGGGTCGGCGGAGACCTGCGCGAATACGTAGGGCTGGGTGGCGGCGGATAAGTCCTTGACGATCTCCCACTGCGGTGCGCGCCCGTGGTTGGTCATGGCGACTGTCCATTCGGGCGGAGTCTTGCCCAACGGACCGTTATCGAAGTTGATGACTCTGCCGGTAGCTGCGCTCAGGCCAAGAGCCAGCAGCCAGCTCACTGCCCTCATACAGACACACGACGCGGGAATGGCACGATTTTTAAACTCACCCTTGATTCCGTTGTAGCACATTACGTAGAGGGGCGGCGTCGGCCCCACCAGGTATTGAGCAGGGTGGCGGAGACGATCACGGCGCCCCCGGCGAGGGCCCACGTGGTAGGACGTTCGCCATGGGCGAGCCAGGTCCAGACCGGGCTCATCGCGGGTTCCAGTTGCAGCATGGTGGTGGCTTCGAAAGCCGGCACGTGACGGATGGCGCGGGTGAGACACCAGTAGGCCAGTCCGACCTGGGCGGTGCCGAGGTAGAGAATCACGGCCGCATCGCGGACGGCGAACGTGTGCAGGGGCAGCGCCATGGGGAGTGCGGCCACGAAGGCGAGCAGGTTGCCGGCGGCCACGGTGGCAATGCCGGAATCCGCGCCGCCCTGGCGTCCGTGCCAGCGCAAACCGACCAGCATCAAGGCGAAGGTGACACCGCTGGCGAGGGCCAGCAGGTTGCCGCGTGGGGGGTCTGGCGCGGTGGCGGCCACGGGGTCGCGGCCGACGAAAAAGAGAGCCAGGCCGGCGGCCACGGCCAAAATGTAGAACAGGTCGGCGCGGCGGATGCGTTCGTGCAGCAGAATCGGGCCAAGGAGGAGCACGTAGAGCGGAGCGGTGGCCTGAAGAAAGATTGCGTTGGCTGAAGTGGTGAGGCGGTTGGCGAGGACGAAGAGGATGAGGGTGGCGGCATAGGTGGCGGCCACGGGAAGCATGCGCCAGTGCCAGTGGCGGCGCGCGTTCGGGAGGGCGGCCAGCAGCACCAGGGCCGCCAGTCCAGAGCGAAAACTGGCCACCTGCCAGCCGGTAAGACTGGCAGCCTTGAAGACGGCGCCTCCGGTGGAGAAGAGTAGGGCGGCGGAGATGAGGAGCAATCGATTGCGGAGCGGGGATTCCAAGAATTCACGTTAGCATGTGAGTGGCGGGGAGACGGGCGGTGCGGTCCTTAGTCGGTGAGCTTCTTCAGGATGTGCCTGGCGACGATTTCGTTCACTTCCTTGTGCCGGGGCACCGGTTGAGACACTCCGGTTTTCGGGTTGCGATACCAATCGTGCTTCCCACCGTGGCGAACCAGCGAGCACCCTAGTGTTTCGAGCTTGCGAATCAGGTCGGTCTGCTTCATCCAACGGCGAGCTCAGCGACTCTGCGGATGCCCGGAATCTCGCCGCTGGTCAGGTCCCGGAAGAGGTCGCGGAGGTTCTCCTCCAATTTCGGAAGCGTCTCGCCTTGGGTCAGGTAATCGGGGAACTCTTCAAAATAGCCGAGCCACATGCCGCCATCTTGCCAGTGGACGTAACGAGCCGTGCACATGACATCATTCTACCTCGTCACTGCGCCAGCACGACGCGGCCGGGGGTGGGTTCGGGCGGTGGGGCGCCGCTGGTGTGGACGCGCGCGATGATGGCCAGGGCCATGAGATAGAACAGGCCCCCGACCATCAGCGTCTGGACTAACCCGAGATAGATGGCGCAGATCAGCGCGCCTACCGAGCCCAACACGCTGGATGCGGCGTTGAGCGACCACGCCCAGCGGACGCTGGGTGCGTGCCACTCCTCCAGGCGTTTGAGGCCGGTGGGGAACGGCATGCCCATGGCGAAGCCAAGCGGGGCGATCAACGCCACCGTCAACACCACCTTCAGAGCCCACGGCAGCCAGGCTAGCGAGGAAAGCAGCGAAGACACGACGATGGCGAGCAGCGCGGTGAGCAGTGCGATCAAGCCGAGGACTTTGATCAGGCGGCCTTCATCGCGGCCCAGCAGGCGGCTGCTGACGAAACTGCCGATGCCGCTCGAAACCAGCATCGAGAAAATGACCACGGTGAGCGCGTACGTAGGGTGTCCCAGGAAAAGCACGAACTTCTGAATCAGGCCGACCTCAATGAGGATATAGCCGGTGCCGATAAACAGGAAGTAGACCAGGAAGCCGCGCACGCCCCGGTGGCTGGGCAGGCGGGCACCCAGCACCAGGGGAGGGGCCACCAGAATCAGCAGGGTGGCCACCAGGCTGATGGCCATCAGGCCGAACAGCAGTGGCACAGCCTTGTTGATCTTGCGGTCGGCAGTCTCGGCGCCGCCTTTCATGAAGGCCCACAGGTCGCGGGGTTGCACGGTGTAGAAGAAGAACGGACGGTCGTCGGTTACCGGAGTGATGTCGAAGGTGTAATTGCGTTGGTAGGCGGCGGGGTCGGGGCTGAGCAGCAGATCGCGGAACTGGTTGGGCAGTTGGCTGCCGGGATAGTAGATGGGCTGCTGGACGCCAGCAGCGAAGATGGCTTGGGCGCGGGCGATATCGGCGGGGCTGAACGGCTTGCGGGCAATCAGCACGGTATCGAGTGCGCCGTAGCCCTGGGTGGAGCCCTGGCGGGAGACGATGACATGACGCCAGGGGTCTTGTTCGCCGATCTGGCCGAGCGCGTCGATGGCGAGCGAGATCAGGCGCAGGGATTCGCGGGGCGGATCGAAGCCCCAACGAGTGATGGCGAGCAGGCCGTCGTCGGTAAGGTGGAGGAGGTAATCGCGGAAGGCGTCGCTGGTATAGAGGTTGTTTTCGGAGAGCGAGAAAGCGCCGGCGGCGGTGGCGGCCCAGGTATCGACGAGGGTGGCTTGCAGCACCTGATATTTATCGTCGCTGCGGCGCACGAAGCTGCGGCCGTCCTCCACGAAAAGGTGTACTTCGGGGCGCAAATAGAGGTTGTTGCTGAGCCCGGCAAAGCGCTCGCGCATGATGGTATCGGCGATGATGCCGTTGATCTCGACGGCGGTGACATCGGTGCTGCCGCTATAGAGGGCGCGGGCCACGTCCCAGCCGCCGCCGGGACCGATGATAAGGGTTTTGGCGCCGGGGCGGACGGCGTAGGGGAGGGCGGGGCCTTGCAGGGTGAGGTCGCGGCGGTTCGCGGGGGTGAGGTTGGCGAGATCGAAATTGGCGATGGCGGTGGCGGCATCGGCATCGATGACGATGCTATGGCTGCCATCGGGCTGGCGGACCACGCCGATGCGCGAAAGATCGTTCCACGTAGTGAATATCTCATTGGCGATGGTCTGCCCTTTGGCGTGGCGGATGGTGAGCACGGGGTGCTTGTGGTTGTAGACCAAAAAGGCGACCAGGGCGAGGGCGAGGGCCACACTGCCGGCACGCCCGGTGACCGACCCCGCCAGGCTGTGCCAGATGGCGGCGGCGGCGGCGAAGGTGACGGCGGCGGCGATCACCGTGTCGGGGCCGCCGACCAGTTTCAGCAACGGCAGAAGCAGGAGGCATCCCACGGCGGCGCCGGCAAGGTCGAAAAAATAGACGCGGTGGACCTGCTGGATAGTTTCGCCGATAGCCAGCGACACGATGGCGCCGGCGGTGAAGAATGGCAGCGCGGTGGTGAAGTAGACCAGTGCCAGATCCCAGTTAGAGAGATTATCTCCCTGGGCGAGGAGGACCACCAGCGCCACAATAACCAGCAGACTATTGACGACGCTGAGACGCCCCAGGCGGGTGAACAGCGGAGCCTTCCAGGTGGCCACGACGTAGGAAAACACACCGCCCAATCCGAGGCCGAAGAGCGCGATGGAAATGGCGAGGAAAGCGAAGTGGTAGTAAAAGACTACGGAGAAAATACGCGTCAGGGCGAGCTCCAATAGCAGGGTCGCCATGGTGGTGAGAGCGACGCACAGGTAGACCTCACGCCACTGAGATGAGTATGGTTTCACGGAAATCAGCTCTAAGGGTAGTGGGTGGCGGCGAGCCCGCGCCACTACTGAATCAAGATCGGCTCGGCGAATTGCTGTATGCGAGGGTCACGTGGACGTTGCCGATGAGCCGCCCCCAAGGGCCGCGGCACCTTTATGGATCAGACCCAGTCGAAAGCCCCCTTCTTATACGCCCAGATGTAGCCGACGGCCAGGATGAACAGGAACACGGCCACTTCGGCCACGCCGAACCATTGCAACTGGCGGTATCTGACGGCCCAGGGGAATAAGAAGACAGTCTCCACGTCGAAGATCACAAAGAGGATGGCGATGATGTAAAAACGGACGGTATACCGGCCGCGCGAATCCGACGCCGCCTTGATGCCGCATTCGTAGGCCTCGAGTTTGACCGCGGAGGGCGCCGAAGGACGGATCAGTTTCGCAGCCAGGATGAGGACCACCGGGAAGCAGATCGCAATTGCCAAAAAAATGAAAATTGGGATATAGCTGCTTGGCATGGCAACACTATAACACGGGGTTCAGACTGCACTCAAAGGAGAGCGAGATAGAATATAGGCATGGACTCACTCAAAGGTAAGAACGCCATCGTCACCGGTGGGACACGCGGCATCGGGAGAGCGATCGCCGAACGCCTGCTGCGCGACGGGGCCGGTGTCGCCATCTGCGGGCGCACCCAGGCATCGGTGGATCGGGCGGTTACCGAAATGCAACCTCTCGGCAGAATCTTCGGAACGGTCGCCGATGTCAGCAAAGTCGGAGGCGCCCGCGCGCTGTTCGCCGCGGTGGACGGCGAGTTCGGCGGACTCGACATCCTGATCAACAACGCCGGGCAGGGCCGCTACAAAAAGGTAGGCGATATGACGCCGGAGGAGTGGCACGCCAATATCGATCTCAATCTCAATGGCGCTTTCTATTGCGCGCACGAGGCGCTGGCGCGCTTCGCCACCCGCGGCGGCGGATTCATCGTGAACATCTCCAGTTTGGCCGGGCGCAATGCCTTCAGCGGCGGCGCCGGCTATAACGCGTCGAAATTTGGGCTCAACGGTTTCACCGAAGCGTTAATGCTGGATCACCGCCACGATAACGTGCGCGTAAGTTCCATCATGCCCGGCAGCGTCGATACAGAATTTTCCGGTACTCCGGGGGGATCCCGACCTGCCGATACCAGTTGGATGATTGCCCCCGAAGACATCGCCGAAGCCGTTTCCATGGTGTTACGCATGCCGGCCCGTACGATGGTGAGCCGGGTGGAAATTCGCCCTTCGCGGCCGGCCAAGTGACAATCCGTACCTCAACTCTCGCAGTTACAAGCAATTTACATAAGTCTCGCATCTGGCATTAAACGTGCTACGTCCCTAGTTGTGAAGGGAGAATTACAAATGGGGCGCCTGAACCAAGAACTCAATCCCGCGCAAACCGGATTGGATGCTGAGAAGCTGGACGCGGATCTGCGGAAGCGTGTTGTGGGCCAGGATGAGGCCATCCAGCAGATCGTTGACGTTTATCAAACCTACCTGGCAGGCATGTCCAGCCCCGGACGGCCGATCGGCAATCTGCTTTTCCTGGGACCGACCGGTTCGGGTAAGACGCGCCTGGTGGAGGCCACCGCCGAAAGCCTGGCGGGCGACCCGCGCGCGGTCATCAAAATCGATTGCGCGGAGTTCCAGCATAGCCACGAGATCGCCAAGCTGATCGGTTCGCCCCCCGGATACCTCGGGCATCGCGAAACCCATCCCCTGCTTAGCCAGGAAGTGCTAAACCACTACCACAACGATAAGATTCAATTGAGCTTCGTCCTGTTCGACGAGATCGAGAAGGCCAGCGACTCCTTGTGGAATCTCCTCCTGGGAATTCTGGACAAGGCCACGTTGACCCTGGGCGACAACCGCCGCGTGGATTTCTCCCGGGCGCTGATTTTTATGACGAGCAACCTGGGTGCCGCCGAGATGGGCGCCATCCTCCGCCCCAACCTTGGCTTCGCCGCCGGCGAAAGCGAGCGTAACCACGCCGCGGGCATCGTCGATGAATCTCTGGGGGGCAAGGTCATGCGCGCCGGCCTGGAAGCGGCGCGGCGCAAGTTTTCGCCGGAATTCATGAACCGGATCGACAAAACTGTAGTCTTTCACCCGCTCGGTGCGGCGGAATTGCGCAAAATTCTCACGATCGAGCTGAATGTGGTGCAGCAGCGCATCTTCAACACCGCCAGCGCAGCACCGTTCGTCTTCACGCTCACCGAAGAGGCCAAGGACTTCCTGCTGCGGGAGGGCACCGACCTGAAATACGGCGCCCGTCACCTCAAGCGCGCGGTGGACCGCAAGCTGGTTCACCCCGTGTCCAACCTGATCGCCACTGGTCAGGTGCGCGGTGGAGACCTGCTGCGCGTAGATTTCAATCCGGCGCTTGGCGCCCTCACCTTCTTCAAGGACGACGAGGATATGCCGGCGTATGTCATGGCCCGGATGGCGGGCACCTCGATCGCGCCTGTCCCGGGCACGTTCGCCGCCGGTGCGGCCATCGAGCCCACGCGCATAGGCCACACCGCCAAAACCAGCAATAAACGCCAAAATTAGTGTATTGCGGCCGGTTTTGTGGGACGAGCAATCTTGCCCAATGCCGCGTACTTTTTGCAAAATCGGCGAATCCTGCAAAAATTGTGGGGCGGACCCCCTGGTCCGCGCGGGTCCCCCCGGACCCGCTTTTCGCCAATGAAATCAGCTCATACACACGGCAGCAAGCCGACGGAGGGTCCGCCCCACCATCAATGCAGACTGTCCTTTACTGGGAAAAGTAT
>JANYAH010000267.1 GCA_025361425.1 Candidatus Solibacter sp.
GCTCCGGAACTTGTTCTTCGGATTGTGCTTGCCCAGCACCTTCGTGATCGCCGCCGTCAGCGTCGTCTTGCCGTGATCGATGTGTCCGATCGTCCCGATGTTGATGTGCGGCTTACTGCGGTCAAATTTTTCTTTTGCCATGAGAGAGAATGAGCTCCTTATCTCGTAGTTTTGCCCTGCACCTTGCTGATGATTTCTTCGGATTGCGCGGCGGGGACTTCCTCGTACTTGCCAAAATGCATCGTGAAACTGCCGCGCCCTTGCGTCCGCGACCGCAGTTCGGTGGCGTACCCGAACATCGCCGACAGAGGCACCATTGCCTTAATAATGCGGGTGGTTCCGCGCAACTCCGTGGCTTCGATGCGGCCACGGCGGGAATACAAGTCGCCGATCACGTCACCCATGTAATCTTCCGGAACCACCACTTCCACTGCCATGATGGGTTCCAGCAGAACCGGTTTGGCGCGCTTCGCCGCTTCCTTGATCGCCATGGAACCGGCGATTTTAAAGGCCATTTCCGAAGAATCGACATCGTGGTAGCTGCCGTCGTACAGCGTTACCTTGATATCCGACATCGGATAGCCGGCGAGAATTCCGCCCTCGAGCGCTTCCTTGATGCCCATTTCCGTGGGGTTAATATACTCTTTCGGGACCCTGCCGCCCGTGACGTCATTCTCGAACTCGAACCCGCTCCCGGAAGGCAAAGGCTCCACTCGGATCTTTACGTGGCCGTACTGTCCGTGTCCGCCGGTCTGCTTGATGTGGCGGCCTTCGGCTTCGGCTTTCTTGCGGATGGTCTCGCGGTACGCCACCTGCGGTTTACCGACGTTAGCGCCCACACCGAACTCGCGCATCATGCGGTCCACGATGATTTCCAGGTGGAGTTCGCCCATCCCGGAAAGAATCGTCTGGCCGGTTTCCGGATCCGTATTCACTCGGAAAGTGGGGTCTTCCTGCGCCAGCTTTTGAATCGCCAGACCCATCTTTTCCTGGTCAGCCTTGGTCTTCGGCTCCACTGCCAGTTGGATCACCGGCATCGGGAAATCGATGTTTTCGAGCACGATCGGGTGCTCGTCGTCGCAAATCGTATCGCCCGTCGATACCGTCTTTAAGCCGACGGCGGCGCAGATGTCGCCGGCCACGATCTCCTGTATTTCTTCGCGCTTGTTGGCGTGCATGCGCAAGAGGCGCCCCACACGCTCTTTGCGGCTCTTGGCCACATTGAAGACGAATTCGCCGCTCTTCAGCGTGCCTGAGTAAACCCGGAAAAATGCCAATTGGCCGACGTACGGGTCGGTCATGATCTTGAACACCAGCGCCGCGAACGGTTCGCTGTCGGATGCGTGGCGGATCAGCGTCGTTTCGGGGTGCTCGATGTCCAGGCCCTCAATAGCCGGAACGTCCAGCGGAGAGGGCAAATAATCCACTACGGCGTCCAGCATGGTCTGGACACCCTTGTTCTTGAAAGCCGTGCCGCAGATCACCGGGAAAATCTGCAATGCGATGGTCGCCTTGCGGATGCCCGCGCGGATTTCATCGTTGGTGATGGCTTCGCCCTCGATGAATTTGTGCATCAGCGCTTCGTCGTGCTCGCTGATCGCCTCGATCATGTGCTCGCGGTATTCCTTGGCCTTTTCCTTCAGGTCTTCCGGAATCTCCACCACGTCGTACTGCGAACCCAGGGTCTCGTCGCGCCACACAATGCCGCGCATCTCCACCAGGTCCACCACGCCCAGAAATTTCTCTTCCGCGCCGATCGGAAGCTGAATCACCACCGGGCGGCATTTCAGCCG
This sequence comes from Candidatus Solibacter sp., assembly GCA_025361425.1. Taxonomy (GTDB): domain Bacteria; phylum Acidobacteriota; class Terriglobia; order Bryobacterales; family Bryobacteraceae; genus Solibacter. The sequence continues at coordinate 1,794 of JANYAH010000267.1, forward strand.
GTCGATGATGGTCTGCACCGAGTGATAAAAATCCGCGCCCACGCGGTCCATCTTATTGATAAAGCAAATCCGCGGAACCGAATACTTGTCCGCCTGCCGCCATACCGTTTCCGATTGCGGCTGCACCCCGGCTACGGCGTCGAATACTGCCACCGCGCCGTCCAGCACGCGCAGGCTGCGCTCCACTTCGGCGGTGAAATCGACGTGCCCGGGCGTATCGATAATGTTGATCTGGATATCGCGCCACTCGCAGGTGGTCGCGGCCGATGTGATCGTGATGCCGCGTTCCTGTTCCTGTTCCATCCAGTCCATGACGGCGGTGCCTTCATGAACTTCGCCCAGTTTGTGGGACTTGCCCGTGTAATACAGAATCCGCTCAGTCGTGGTGGTCTTACCGGCATCGATATGAGCCGCGATGCCGATATTTCTCATCCTTTCGAGCGGGGTGGTTCTAGCCATGCGGTTTAAAATTAGCTCCTGTTGTCCAAATCGCTACCACCGGTAGTGCGCGAAGGCCTTATTGGCCTCGGCCATGCGGTGGACATCGTCGCGTTTCTTGATCGCCCCGCCGCGCAAATTCGCGGCGTCGTTGAGTTCATTAGCCAGCTTTTCCGCCATCCCCTTCTCGGGACGCGTGCGGGCGTTGGTGATGATCCAGCGCATGGCCAATGAAGTCCGCCGGTTCTGCGGCACTTCGATCGGCACCTGGTAGTTGGCGCCGCCCACCCGCCGCGTCTTCACTTCCAGCATCGGCTTGGCGTTCTCAACGGCCTTCTTGAACGCCTTTAGCGGATCGTCGCTGGTGCGTTCCTTGATCTTTTCCATGGCGGCGTAGAAGATTCCCTGTGCGGTGTTCTTCTTGCCTTCCCACATCAAGGAGTTCACAAACTTCTCGACCAGGGTGGAGTTGTAGACCGCATCCGGCGCTACTTCACGAATTTCAGCTCTTCGTCTGCGTGGCATACTTTAACCTAGGATTTTGGCCTCTTGGCCCCGTACTTCGAACGGCTCTGTTTGCGATTGGCCACGCCGGCTGTATCCAGCGCGCCGCGGATCACGTGATATCGCACACCCGGTAGATCCTTCACACGGCCCCCGCGGATGAGCACGATCGAGTGCTCCTGCAGGTTGTGTCCGACTCCCGGAATGTAGGTTGTCACTTCGATCCCGTTGGTCAGCCGCACACGCGCCACTTTCCGCAGCGCCGAATTCGGCTTCTTGGGTGTCGAAGTGTATACACGCGTGCAAACTCCACGCTTTTGCGGGCAGCTTTCCAGCGCCGGGCTCGAAGTCTTCCAGCGTGGCGGTTTCCGCCCATTACGCACAAGTTGATTAAACGTTGGCACGATTTCCTCTACGCGAAGTAAATCAAAAATTTTGAGTGGAGCAACCCACTACGACCAGGATCCGCACGCGAATCCCAGAGAATCACCAAACTACAGGTCGCAACTGCGAGGATTACCTTGCTTTTATGGACAGGCCCATGTTCAAACCAGGAGTAAATCCTGGTTAACCTCGGGGCCTCACCCTCGGCCGGACCCGCCAACAGACGGGTGGTAGCACAAGAGCAGAAAGCTTCTTCTCGCGAAACTCTTCAATATTAACCCAAGTGTACCGAAGAACGCAACTGGACTTCTACATCAGCCAGTTCCTCGCCCACTTTCCACTTGATTGATTAGCGTACCACACTTTGGGGGTTTCGCCCTAACAATTGGAACCAACTAATACCATTTCAGGCCAGCATCTCAGTCACGATTGTCTTTCGCATCGATTAGGTCCAATCTGACGGAAAGACGCCGCCTGGGGCCGCAGTGTTAACCTGCTAATCCAACTTGTACATCACCATGCCGGAAAGCAGCTTGGGGTAGAAGTCGGTGGATTTCTGCGGCATCACGCCGCCGCTGAAGCTGGTGTCGGCCACCTGCTGCACGCTGGTGGGCTTGAGCAGGAAGGCGATTTGTGCCGCACCCTTGCGCACCTCTTCCACTGCCAGATCGATGCCGCGGATGTAGCGCAGATGCTTCTCGTCGCGCACCGCCTCTTCGCCGATGCCGAGCGCCTTCCCGAGCAACCCCTCGTGCAGAATCCGCACATCCAGAGCGCCGCGCGCCGTGCGGTCTTCCAACAAGTAGAGCTTGTCTCCGATGGCGGCGCCGATGATGCTGCGGTCGCCGCTTGCCGCCCACGCAGCCTTGATGTCGTCCAGCGCGGGCGTTTCCCGTACGTCGAAATCGCGTCCGGCGGCGGCCAGGAATCCCTCCGTATTGATACCGTTCACCAGGCGGTGGGTGGCCAGAATCTTCAAGCCCGCCGAGTGCATGTTGACAAAGGCCATGATCATGCGGCTGGCGCCGGGCAGGTGCGGGTGTTCGCGCTGGAACGCCATGGCGGTCTCGTACCGATGGTGGCCGTCGGCGATGAGCAGCTTCTTATCCGCCATTAGTTGCTGAATTTGCGCCCCGGCGCCGACCTTCCACATGCGGTGGATCGCGCCGTCCTCGTCGGTCACTTCGGCGATGGGCGGCGCGAGAGCAGCCACGTCGAGCAGGCCATCGATGGCGCCCGCGGGGTCGGGGTACAGCATGAAGATCGGTTCGAACTGCGTGTGGGTGTGCTTGAGCAGTTCCATGCGGTCCTTTTTGGGACCGCTGAGCGTCTGCTCGTGGCGGAAGACGATGCCAGATGCGTACTCTTCCACCTGGCCAAGCGCGATGAAGCCCTTGCGGACCAGGCGCTCGCCGGTATCGGGTACAGTGAATTCCTGGAAGTACGCGAACATGCCGGGTTTGGCGTCGCGCGCCCACACGCCGCCGGAGATCCACTCCTCCATCGTTCGGGCGGCCCGGGTGTAGACGTTCCCGGTTTCGGTGTCATCCGGCTGGCGCTCTCCCAGGATGACGCGCACCAGGTTGTACGGGCTCACCTCGAGGTAGTGGCGCTGCATGGCCGGCGAGATCTTGTCGTACGGCTGGGTGACAAGGTTTTTTAAAGGTCCCGCCTGCGCAGCATAGCGGTAGGGTTGGAAAGCGAATATGTTAGCCAAGAACCATTATAAATGTGGCGCGGCA
>JANYAH010000268.1 GCA_025361425.1 Candidatus Solibacter sp.
TCGAAGTGCAGTTCCAGCGCTTCTGTCAGATTGGCAAGAGCCTCTTCCTCGGTCTCGCCTTGGCTGGCGACGTCGAGTTCCAAGCACTGGGAGACGTACCACTTCCCTTCACGCCAAACTGTCGCCGCGAATGGTCGCTTCATGACCTCATTCTTTCACAGGGAGATGCTGCTTCGCACACTTCAGGCCGGGATGGTTGGCATCTTACCCCCTGCCCATTCCCGGCGAGCGGTTATCGTCAATGGAACCACCCATACGGAATCGTGCGCAACTTCGACGCGCGGTACACCGGCTGAAGGAGGGATTCGTGGCAATTGCATTGGTCGCCGGCACCGGCACGGGCATCGGTCTGGCGGCCGCGGTCACCGTGGCGCGAGGCGGGCACACCGTCTATGCCATCATGCGCCATCCGGCCGGCGGGGCGGGGGATATCCGGACCATCGCGGAGGCCGGGAAACTGTCCATCCCGGTGCTCCCCATGGACGTTGATGACGATGCTTCGGTCCGCTCCGCATCGACGTGCTGGTAAATAGCGCCGCGTCGGCGCGTACGGCTCGCTGGGGTTTGGACGTGGAACTGTAGGCCGGGCCTGCCGGCCTACAGCACCACCACCGGATGGTACAGATTCGGCAGCACGGCTTCGCCGATCGCCACCAGAGTGCCTGCCCGCGTCACCGCCTTTACATATTTCGAGGGCGGCCCCGCGCGGAACGGAGACGCCGGAAAATTGCGCCCGTTGCGCACGTGCGCCGCCGTCAGTTCGTCGATGAACACGCTGGGGAAACCCGGTAGCAATTTCTCCGTCGGCACGAACGCGTCCACCAGGCGCTCTTCGGCGGCCAGCAATTCCAGTTGCTCCAGCGTCCGCGCCTGGTCGATCTCGAACTCGCCAGAGGCCAGCCTGCGCAGTTCGGTGAGGTGCGCACCCGTGCCCAGCGCCTGCCCCAGGTCGTGCGCAATCGACCGCATGTAGGTGCCGCCCGAACAGTGTACGCGCAAGCGCGCGTCGCTGCCGTTCAGTTCCAGCAGAGTCAGTTCGTAAACATGGATGTGGACCAGCGCCAGTTCCACCGCGATGTTCTTGCGCGCCAGTTCGTAGGAGCGCCGCCCCGCCACCTTCTTGGCCGATACCGCCGGCGGGCGCTGCTCACTCTCGCCGCGAAATGGCTCCAGCGCCGCCTCCAGTTCCCCGGCGGTCAAATGGACTTCCACTTTCTCGCTGGTCGGTTCGCCCGCGCGGTCGTAGCTGCTGGTGGACCAGCCGAAGCGCACCACGCCTTCGTAAATTTTGTCGCTGCGCGTGTAGAACTGCGCCAGGCGCGTGGCGCGTTCAATCACCAGCGGCAGCACGCCGGTGGCGATGGGGTCCAGCGTTCCCAGATGGCCCACCTTTTTCGTCTGCGCGATGCGGCGGACCTTGTTCACTACGTCGTGCGAGGTCCAGCCCTCGGGCTTGTCGATTACGATGACTCCGTCCAATGTTGTCCTCTTGCGGCCGTCACTGGGCGCGTTTGCGCGCCGTGCAGAGGTAGCCGAGCGTGAAATTGCGGTCCCGGTCGAGAGCGTCCAGCAGCGGCAGAATCAGCGCCGGGGGAATCAGCAGCATCGCGGCCGGAAGGAACAACAGCCAGCGGACGCCACCTGTGAAGAATTGTAGCCCGTTGAGCAGCCGCCGGGCCAGCAGGCGGAAGTAGCCGCCGGCGGCGTGCATCTCGCCCACCTCGAAGCCGCTCTGCTCCAGCAGGTACGTCAGCCCGTAGCGCGTGTAGCGGAAATAATCGTGCGGCGCCTGGTGGACTTCCCATTCGTGCGGCGCCGCGATCAATAGCGTGCCGCCCGGCGCCAGCGTGCGCGAAATCTCGGCCAGGGCGCGCCCCGGCTCCTTCAGATGCTCGATGGTGACAATGTGTACCGCGGCGTCGAAGCTTCCCGCGCGGAAGGGCAGCGCCGTGAGATCGGCCAGCGCATCCGTCCGGCTGTAATCCCAGGCCGCGTCGCCCACCGCCAGATCCACTCCGCAATAGCGCTGGTGCGCGAAGTGATGCCGGTACTGTCCCTCGCCCGAGCCCGCATCCAGCACCCGCACTCCCGCCGGCAAGGCGCGCGCGAAGGCCGCCACCGCGTCTTCAATCTGGCTTTCGAAATGCAGGATGTGGCGCCGCAACGGCCGCGGCAGCCGGTAGGCGATTCCGGTGTAGTTCATCGCGGCCGCGCCTCTGTTCCAGACGAGAAGGCCCATTCAACGCAGAGACGCAGAGAGTGCAGAGGAAGCGCAGAGAAAAACAAACGCAAAAACAAGTTCGAGGGTAGGCGCGGGAGTTGTCCGCTCTCCGGGCCGCGCGCGGAGGTCACACCAGTTCGATGGCGCCCTTGGCTTGGCTGGCTTTTCTCTGCGCTTTTCTCTGCGTCTCTGCGTCTCTGCGGTGAATGCGCTTCCCTCATCGCGGCCGCGCCTCCAGCATCACGGTAGACCCCGCCCCGCACGCCGCTTCGGCGACGGTGAACGGCAGCGACGCCACCACCAGCGCGAAGTAGGTGAGATCTTTCGCCAGCCGTGCGCCGCCCGATTCTTCGACGCGCCGCACACGCCGCGCCATCGGGTCCAGCGACGGGGCCAGGCTGCTCGCTAGTCCCGCCGGATTATCGCGCAGCGAAAAATACTTGCGGCGGAGCACTTCGAAGCCGGCGCTCTCCACCATCTTTTCCAGGTCGCGCCCGCGGAAATCCGTCAGGTGGCGCGGGATGTCGGCGCCGTTCCAGGCGCGGCCCAGCAGGTGCGCCTGCCAGGAGTCGGCATTGGGCACCTGCACCACCAGCCGGCCGTCCGGCGCCAGCAATTCGCGCGCCGCTCGCAGGTAGGCGCGCGGGTCGTAGAGATGCTCCATCACGTGGAACATGGTGAGGCCCGCGAAACTTCCGGCGCGCAGCGGAGCACGCTCCAGATCCCCCGCCAGCGCCGGAACCTGCTGCCGCCGCCAGGCGATGCCGGCCGCCTCGCGCGAAAAATCCAGACCCACCACGCGCACGCCGCGCTCGCGCATCATGCCGAGGAACAAGCCGCCGCCGCAGCCCACGTCCAGCAGCGGGCCGCGCGCCGTGGAACTGGCCAGCGCCTGCCCCACAAACTGCACGTGATCCCGCAGCACCAGACGCCGATAGGCTTCTTCCAGACGGCTGGCCGCGCTCTGGTCGGGTGCGAACCAATAGTTGTCCGGATAGTAGCGCTTCAATTCTTCCGCGGGCGGTGTCGGGTCCAGGCGCATCAATCCACACTCGTCGCAGCGCACCACGGAGAACTGTTTGGTGGTGGTGTGATACAAACGGTCCGAGCCGTGGAACAGCGCGGTGGATTGCCCGCATCCGCACATCAGACAAGCGCTCATGCCACCTCCCTGAGGCTCAAGCGGTGCGCCAACAGCAGTCGCCGCACCTGGCCGGGCGTCAGCCGCCGGATGCCGCGGATCTGCGCGCGTTTGCCCAGCATGCGCGGAATCAGACGGAGCGCCGCGAAATCGCCCGCGGCCAGCGCACGCACAATCGTCAGCTTGCCGGCGACTCCGGGAAAGTGCGCCGTATCGCCCTGGTTGCGGCGCGACAGCATCGCACCCGCCACCAGGCGCGCGGCGTAGTAAAACGGATTGAGCGCGAGCAGGCTCCAGGGAAACAGCTTCACCGCCAGCAGGACGCGGTTGCGTTCGATCAGTTCGAGCCGCCGCCCCGAATCCTTGCCCAGCGTAGATCCGCGATGGTGCCGCACCACCGCTCGCGGCGCATAGAGGCACAACCACCCCGCGATCCGCGCGCGCAGGCCGAGTTCCGCATCGTCGCCATAAGCGAAGAAGTCTTCGTCGAAGCCGCCGATCTGGTCCAGCATCGGTTTGCGGTACATGGCCGCGCAACCGTCCGGCCAGAGGACTTCCTCTTCGCGGTCGAACTGGCCGCAATCGAGCGCGCCGCTGCCCCGCCCGCGATTCTGCCCGTCGGGAAACATCAGGTGCCCCGCTTTGTCGATCCGCGACGGGTCTTCCCACACCAGCACCTTGCTGGCTGCCATCCCCACCTGGGGCCGCGAGGCGCAGGCGCGCTCCAGTTCGGCGAGCCACTCCGGCTCCGCCTCCGCGTCGTTATTCAGCAGGGCGACGAACTCGCCGCGCGCCACGGCGATCCCCTGGTTGTTGGCCGCACAGAACCCGCGGTTCTCCTGGTTCCGAATCACCCGCGCGCCGAACTCGCGTTCCGCCATCTCCGGAGATCCGTCGCCGGACCCGTTGTCCACCACGATGGTTTCGAAATCGACGTTGTTCTGGCAGGCGAGCGAGACCAGGCACGCGCGCAACAATTCCTTCCGGTTCCAGTTCACCACCACGACGGAGATCAACTATTTATGCTAACAGGCGTCAGCCGCCGCAAGCGTCGCCCTTGGCGGAAGAATTCGCGCGGCGGCCCCCTTCCTGCATCGCGGTGCGTATTCACTGTTATATTATGAGTTTAGAGTTGGGAACTGCTCCTTATGACACCCGTTGGCGAGACCTTGCGCCGCGAACGACTGAAGCGCAATCTCGAGTTGGAGGAGATCTCCGCCGAACTCAAGATCTCCAAGCGCTTCCTCCAGGCGATTGAAGACGATCAGTACGACAAGCTCCCCGGCGGAGTTTTCGCTAAGAGCTGGGTGGTCCAGTACGCCCGGCTACTCGGTCTCGATGAGGCAACGGTCGCCAGCCAGCTGCAACAAACCCTGGGACCTGCGCTGGAAGTCTCGCCGTTTGCCCAGAAATCGAAGGCGGTCGGCTCCGCGCCGATTCAGGTGCCTCGCGTAGAAAAATGGGAGATGGTCGGCGACCAGCGGTTCCGCTGGTCCGGCTGGTCTTCCGCCGTGGTGCTGGTCGCGGTGATGCTGGTCTGTTCGGCGGTCTACACCTGGATGCAGCGCCCGAAATCGCCGGTGCCCACGCAGGCCAATCCCCCAGTCCCAAGCGCAGTCCAGAGCACCCCCGTTGCGGCGCAGCCCGCTCCGCCGCCCACTGCGACCGCGCCAACCCCGTTGTCCGTGGAACCCGCCGCCGCACCCTCGCCCGCGCCCGCGATGGAGCAGCCCCCCGTAGAGCAAAAACCGGTGGAGCAAAAACCCGCGCCCGCGGTAGCCCGTGTGTCGCCGCCCAATCCCGATGCCACCGTGCATCTCGAGATCACGGCGGATGAAGCGGTGTGGATCCTGGTCCGCGCCGACGGCAAGTACGCTTTCTCCGCCACCATGGATGCGCACACCACGCGCACCGTGGAAGGCGTGAAGGAAGTGACGCTGCGCTTGGGCAACGCCGGCGGGGTGACGATTTCCATGAATGGTAAACCCATCGGCCCGGCCGGACCCAAGGGGCAGGTGCGGACGATTCAGTTCACTTCGGGCGGCTTCCAGATTGTGCCGGCCAAACCGCCTTCCGCGCCGCTCGACCGGCCCTGACGCCGCACGGTGCGCTGCCGCTTGCGTTCCAGCGTCAACAGTTCGCGGCGGCGGCGATGCTTGATGCTCTCATCCACTTTGTGCCAGAACTTGGCGAAGTAGCTGACCGCCGAAACCAAAGCGAAGAAAACTACGCCCCACATCAACGCCAGGCCGATTGGTCTGAGGGCCGGGTGGCGCACGCTGGGCAGCATCACCGCGATGGCAACCACCTGGCAGAACATCTTGGTCTTACCCAGATCGCTGGCCTTGATCGTGTAGCCTTCGGCTGCGGCGATGCTGCGCAATCCGGAAACTGCGAACTCGCGGCTGATGATCAATACGGCCATCCAGCCGGGAAGCGAGCGTATCTGCACCAGCGAAATCAGGGCCGCGGAGATCAACAGCTTGTCGGCGATGGGGTCCAGCAGCGTGCCGATGGTGGTGACTTGCTTCCAGCACCGCGCCAGGTAGCCGTCGAGCAAATCGGTGCCCGCGGCGATGAGGAAAATGGCCAGCGACAACCAGTCGTTGGTCACCCTCACGTCTCCCACCTGGAAGCCGACGGTCTCCTGGACCAGCGCTGCCACCAGTAGCGGCACGAAGAAGATCCGGAGAATGGTCAGCGCATTCGGAAGATTCATCGCCCAAACCAACTATATCAAGAGAGTGGCGCACAGTTCAGGTTTGTCCGCGGCGTCTTATACTTATATTTCGCCCATGAATCTATCGCGCCGCCATTTTTTCCTCGGCAGTCTTGCACTGCCCGCGTTCGCCGCTCAGAAGCCGCTCGGCGAACAACCCAATGTCCTGCTGGTTCTGGTGGACGGGCTGCCCTCCTGGATGCTCGGCTGCTACGGCAACCGGGAAGTGCGCACGCCGCATATCGACCGGCTCGCACAGACCGGCACGCGGTTCCTCAACCACTACGCCTGCGCCCCCGTGGCCGCCAAGGCCCGCGCCACCCTGCTTACCGGGCGCACCACCATGCAGCTCAAGGACGCGGGCGAGGTCACGCTGGAAAAGCTGCTGGGCGGGGTCGGGTACGCGTGCGGCGCCACCGCCGGCGGTACGGAGGCCGCAACCTTCCTCGACGCGCAGAGCGCCGCCAAGCCATTTTTCCTCACGGCCGGCTTTTTGCCCTACGCCACCCTGCCGGACGCGGGTGCCTACGCGCAGGCCAAGCTCGACACGTTCGCGCAGGAGGCCGCCGCCAGGAATGCGGCGCGCGGCAAGGAGATGCTGGGGCCGCTGCTGCTGCCCAACCTGCGGCGGGTGGCGGCGGCAACCACGGCGCTCGATTTCGAAATTGGCGCGCTGGTGGCTAAGGTCACACAGAAGAAGCTGCTGGATAATACGCTGATCGTCTTCACGTCCCCCTGCGGATCTTTGTTCGGACGGCACGGTTTGTGGGCCTCGGGCGATGCGTCGGACCCTGTCAACATGTACGAGGAAACCATCGCGACGCCGATGCTTTGGAGTTGGCTGGGGCATGTGGTGCCGCTGGCCACGCGGCCCGAGATGGTGAGCGCCTACGACCTGGTGCCCACCGTCTGCGATATCACCCCCGCCAAACTGCCGGAGCGCAATCTCTGCGGGCGCAGTTATCTGGCGCTGGCCAGCGGCAAGCCGCTGCCCAAGAAGCAGCCGTGGCGGACCACCGTATTCGCGCAGTTTGGCGATACGGCGATGGCGCGCAGCGATCGCTACAAGCTGACCGTGCGCAATGAGGCCCAGTGGCCCGGGGAGCTATACGACGACAGGGTGGACGCACGCGAGAAGGTGAACCAGTATGACAACCCGCAGTTCATGACAGTCAAGGCCGCCCTGTCGGCGGAACTGGCTAAGTGGAAGCAGAAGTATTCGGCGTAGGTGGGTCCGCCAGTCGGCGAACGGCGGCCGTCTGCCCGGCTACCCACCTTCCCGGTTGACCCGTGACCACTACTTCTTAGGAACGTAGCCGTCCAGTTTGTGATCGTGGGCTTTGTAATAAGTGCCGGCGTCGTTCAAATTCTTCGGCATGGCCTCTTTGGCTTCGATCTTGCCGTGGCAGAAGGTGCAGGCCTTCTTTTCCTTCTTGGCGTATTCCTGTGTGCCGTAACTGGCGGTGGTGCAGACCAGGAATCCGGTTATCAGAAACGCTGCCGGCAGCACTAGTTTCATTGCGCGCATCATAATCTCCTCATTCGGACTAAAGGCATCGGGAGTCTCAATATCCTGAGCTAATTATAGAGCTGGTGCGGTGATTTTCAACTGCCTGTGGAAATTAAACCTCGTTCATGCGGGCGCTACAGGTTGGCGTCGCCTTCCAGGCTGCGCCACAGGTACCAACTGGCCACTGAGCAATAGGGGCGCCAACGTTGCGCCATCCGCTCCATTTCGTCAGGGCTGGGGAGGGCTTCCAGATTGTACGCTTTACGGATGGCGTTGCGGATACCCAAGTCGCCCGTGGGAAGAATATCGGTCCGCTGCAGGGCGAAGATCAGGAACATGTGAGCGGTCCACACGCCCACGCCTTTGACCTGGGTGAGGCGGAGGATGACCTCATCGTCTGGCAGGGCGGGGAGATCCTCGAAGACGACTGTGCCCGCGCGGGTGTGGCGGGCGAGGTCGCGGATGTAGGCCGTCTTTTGGCCCGAGAGCCCCAGGGAACGCATTCGGGAGGGGCGGAGTTTGAGGATGGTCGCGGGCGTGACGATGCCCTTGACGGCGGCCGAGAGACGGCCGAAGATGACACTAGCGACGCGTCCGCTCAGCTGCTGGAAGACGATAGATTTGACCAGGGTCTCGAAATCCGGCAGCCGAAATTGCATACCATAGGCGCCAACCCGTTGGATAATAGCGGCTAGCACCGGGTCGCTGGTGCGGAGGTGGTGTATGGCTTGCTTCACGGTGAAACACGGGCGCGCCGCGGCGCGTCCACCCCATTGTACCCGGATGCGAATACTTACCGTGCTCACTATCGGCAGCGTACTGCTTGCGCAGGACCAGTTGCCCTCCATTAAGGTCGATGTGGATCTGGTTAACATTCTGACCAGCGTCCGAGATAAAAAGGGGGCTCTGATCCCCAGCCTGCAGAAGGAGGATTTCACGATTCTGGAGGATGGCAAAGCCCAGCCCATCAAGTATTTCACGAAAGAGACCGATTTGCCGCTGACCATCGGGCTGCTGGTGGACGTCAGCGGCAGCCAACGGAACCTCATCGATATCGAACGCAGCGCGGCGTCGCAGTTCTTCCGCGAGGTGCTGCGCAAGAAGGATCTGGCGTTCCTGATCAGCTTTGGGGAAGAGAACGAACTGCTGCAGGATTACACCGGGAGCGCGCGACTGCTGACCGAGGGGCTCAGCCAGTTACGGGTATCGTCCGGCGTGGGCGGCATCCATCCGGGACCGGTGCCGACCATGGGCGGGCCGCGGGGCACGGTGCTCTACGACGCGGTTTACCTGGCGGCGAATGAGAAGCTGAAGGGCGAGGTGGGGCGCAAGGTGATCGTGGTGATCACCGACGGGGTGGACCAGGGCAGCCGGATGACGCGGAACCAGGCCATCGAAGCGGCGCAGAAATCCGACGCGGTCATTTACAGCATTGACTACTCGGACCCGCGGGCGTACGGACCATTCGGAATGGGCGGCGGCGGCGGCGGAGAAGGCGAATTGCGGAAGATGAGCGATGAGACCGGCGGGCGAGTGTACAAGGTAGATCGCAGGCACACGCTCGATCTGGTATTCAAAGAGCTACAGGACGAAATGCGGAGCCAATACTCAATCGCGTTTACGCCGACCAACGAAGTGAAGGACGGCGCATACCGGCACCTGGAGGTCCGGCTGGGAAACAAGGATTTGAAGGCGCAGGCCCGCAAGGGCTACTACGCCATCAAGCCGGAAGTGAAATAGCGGACATCGCCCCCGGTTTCAGTGCTCTTTCCGCTTGCCCCGCCGCGCACCCGCACAGCGCATGTGGTTATAATACGGCCTGATAGTATGCTTTGAAATTTTGGAGATCCAACATGAATTTCTCCCGCAGAAGTTTCTTTCAGGCAGTGGCCGGCGCTGGCGGCTTAGCCGCACTTCGGGCACAGGTGGCCGGACCGAACACGCCGCCGCTCACCTTTACCCAGGAAGCAGCCACTAGGTCCACCGTCGCTGTCGTCAAAGGAGACGTGCGGCGCAAGATGGTTAGCGAAGCGCTGAATGCCCTCGACCACCAGATCCGGCCGGTCATCCAGCGCAAGAAATACGTCATCATCAAGGTGAACAACGTCTCCACGACGAATCAACTGGCAGCCACCCATGCCGACACCATCTGGGGAATTCTGGACTACCTGCAGCCCAAATTCAAGTTGCCGGTGCGCATCGTGGAATCCTCCGCCGGCGATACCATGACGGGGTTCCAAAACTTTGGCTACGCGAAACTGGCCGCCGACAGCGCGGCACGCAACGTCTCGCTGGTGGATTTGAATGAAGAAGCCAAATATCAGGTGATCCCGCTGATCGATTACGACCTGCACCTGCAGCCGGTGCGCCTGGCCGCGCGTCTGCTGGATCCGGACGCCTACGTCATCTGCGCGTGCATGTTGAAGACGCACAACACCGTGGTGGCCACGCTCTCTGTCAAGAACATGGTGCTGGGGGCTCCGCTGCACCAGGCTCCGAAGGAAACGCCGCGCTGGAATGACAAGCGCAAGTACCACACCGGCATTCGGCAGACCCACTACAATATGCTGCTCACCGCACAGAAAATGCGCCCCTATTGGGGTCTGGCGCTGCTGGACGGCTACGAAGGCATGGAAGGCAACGGACCCAGCTCCGGCACACCGGTCCCTTCGCGTATTGCGATCGCGTCCACCGATTTCATTGCGGCGGATCGCGTGGGGGTGGAATGCATGGGGATCAATCCGGCGTGGCCGGGCTACCTGAACTACTGCGGCCAGTTAGGGCTGGGCAATTACGACATTGCCAAGATCGATGTGATCGGCGCCAAAATTGCCGACGTGCAGAAGAAGTACCAGATGCACGCGGACATTGAGCGCGAACTTCAGTGGATGGGCGAAATGAAAGACCTTCCCGTCAAGCTCGGCTAGTCGCGTGGACGCGGGGACATGCCTCCTGGCCTGTCCCCGCGTTAACGAGTTGCGCCGTCACCGTGCCACAACCACAGGCCGGGATGCCACCTTCAAGGCAGGCGCGAGGCCAGAACCGTAACCAGTTTCACCGCATCCTGCCCGTCGGCCAGGTTCCCGTACCCGGCAACGTAGCGTCCCTTACGGACAATACACACCCGGCCCAGGTACTTGTCCGTCACCTGAAATGCGTCGTCGGCGATGGGCGCTTTGACAGTCTCGCCGAAGCGCTCGCGCAGCTTCTGCATCACGGCGGCGGCCGAATCCACCGAAGCTTCGGTGATCACGAACGCTTTGCCGATATCGTACTGCGCCACATAACCGCGTTTCAACAGACGGATGCCCAGGACGCTCTCCGGCACCAGTCGGAGCGATTGCTGTCCCGCCGCCGGGAACCAGGAGAGCGCCACGGGAGGGGTGTTGCTGCCGGGCGCTATTTTCTCAAGCGCGCTGGTCCACGCCTGGAGGGTCGCGGTGTGGTCGCCCTCGGGATCCGCGGCCACTTCCACGTAATACTGGCCCTTGGCGAAAATCGCGCGCCGCGGCACAATCTGGCCGCCCATGCCGAGTTTCGCGGGCGGCTGCCGCAGGTCGCGATTCGCGCAGAACATGCCGTACGCGGAATCGGCATCGCCAAAATCGGAGATGTCGATGACCAGCGTGACGCCGCCCTTGACGCAACTCACCCCGTGCATGGTCTGGAAGCCATAGAGCAGGTAGCCTTCCGCGTTCCCGTCCATGTATTCGAATAAATTGTCGGATACAAAGCTGCGCGCTTCACCTTGCGGCGCCCAGCCCGGCACCAGGTTGCAGGCGGGATTGGCGGCTGCCAGAACGCCGGCAAACAAGCCAATCCCGCACACAACTTTTAGCACGCGAATAGATCCTGCGCGCGGATGAGCCGCTGAGCCACTTCTACACCGTATGGGCATTTCACGGTGCAGCCCGGACACTCACCGCAGCGCACCGCGGCATGCTCGGTGTCCATTTCCAGGAATCGCTCGCGCCCCAACGCGAACTGGCCGTAGCCATCGGCGTACGTGAGGAAGCGAAGCACATCGGCCACCGGCAGGCCCTGCCGACACTGGCCGGCGCATTCGCCGCACATGCGGCAGTACATGGGACGGATATGGTCCATCTGCAAAGCGAGCAGTTTTTCATCGGCCGCGGAGAACGGGTTGGCGCATGCCTTGAGGTTGTCGTCCAACTGGTCCATGTCGGTCATGCTCGGGATGGTGGTGTGGACGTTGGGGTTGCGCAGCACCCATTTGAGCGCGGCCAGCATGGCGCCCTCCCGTTTCAGCTTCTCCTGGACCACGTTGCCCGGTATCGGACGGCGGAACCCGCCGGCCATCACCTTCATCGCCACAATTCCCTTCCCCGCCTTGGTTGCCTGATCGATCGCCTCGTTCATGAACGGTTCCATGGAGAAGTTATACTGCGTCAGAATCACGTCGATGTTCCGGTTTGCGGCGAGGAAGGGAATCAGTTCCTTCTGCCCCGCGTGCGTGCTGACGCCGGCGAAGCGGATCTTGCCCGCCTTCTTGGCGATCTGCTGGGCCTCAATGAGGTCGTCGGTGACATCGGCGGGCTTGTCCTTGGCGTGCAGATACCAGATGTCCAGGAAATCCGTGCCGAGTTCTTTGAGGCTGGTATCCAAGTGCGCGAGCGCTTCCGTCTTCGTCTTGCCGGCCGTCTTGCTCGAGAGGACGATGTCCTTGCGTTTCTTTTTGAGCGCCGCGCCCACCATGCGCTCGTTATTGCCGCTCTGGTAGCCGCGCGCGGTATCGAAATAAGTAATCCCGATATCGGCGGCGCGTTCGACCACGCTGCCATCCGAAGTAATCATGCAGCCGAATCCGACCGTGGTCACTTTCAGGCCGGTTTTCCCCAGCACCTTGTAGCGAAACTCGGGGCCAGAGGCGAACGCCTTGACCGGGCTCTGCGGCCTGGCGGGCGTCTGCGGCTCCGGTTCGGAGCGAGTAGCGGAGGCGACCACGGGCAAGGCGAGCCCGGTGGCCAGAAAATTGCGTCGGGAACGAGTCATGATACTACCTCCAAAAGTATAGGATATCAGGATCCATAACTACTTGGTTGGACAGACGATCGCCTTCTGTCGTCTGTCCCTCTCTCGTTTCCAGCCAGACCGGCCTTGATATGCCACAAAGGCCCCCGCTCTCTCCCCCCTCAGATGCACAAGGTGGAGCCGTATGCCACCATCTATTCATGATTGCTTTGCTGCGCGGCGTCTTGCTGGAGAAACATCCGAACCAAGCCATCGTGGAGGCGGGCGGCGTGGGGTACGACGTTACCATTCCAGTATCCACGTTTACCAAACTGCCTGAAGCCGGCACGGAGGTGCGGCTGCGGATTCACACCCACGTCCGCGAGGATGCGCTGGCGCTTTACGGATTCCTGACGCAGGACGAGAAAGCGCTGTTTGAGAAGTTGATCTCGGTCAGCGGCATCGGGCCGACGCTGGCGGTGAAGATTCTCTCGGGCCTCGCCGCGCCAGATCTGATTCTGTCGATCCGCCGCGGCGAAGTGGAAAAACTGGTGAAGGTGCCGGGCGTCGGCAAGAAGACCGCCGAGCGCATGGTGCTGGAATTGCGCGACAAACTGCCCGCCCCCGGCGGCGACGAACCCGGCACGCCGCAGGCCGAAACGCTTTCGCCCGTCGACCAGGACGTGCTCTCGGCGCTGTTGAATTTGGGCTGTGCGCGGGCGCATGCCGAAGCGGCCGTGCGCAAGGCCAAAACCGGCGGAGCGGTGCTGGAGTTTGAACCCCTTTTCCGGCGCGCTTTGGAACTGGTACGGTAAGCTGGTAACACATGCCCGACCGGGAACTGGTTTCCGGCAATCGCCAAGCCGAGGATCTGCAATTTGAAGTGGGGCTCCGCCCCCGGCGGCTGGCCGATTTCACCGGACAGAGCAAGCTGAAAGAGAACCTCGAAATTGCCATTCAGGCCGCCCGCAAGCGCGGCGAGGCGATGGATCACGTCCTATTGTACGGACCTCCGGGACTCGGCAAGACCACCCTGGCGTCCATCATCGCCGAGGAACTCGGCGTCCAGTTCACCACCACGTCCGGACCCGTCCTGCAAAAGAAACTCGACCTGACCGGCATCCTCAGCAATATCCGTCTCCACCAGGTTTTCTTCATCGACGAGATTCACCGGCTGCAACCGGACGTGGAGGAGATGCTCTACTCGGCGCTGGAAGATTTCCGAGTGGACATCCTGGTCGGCGTGGGGCCGGGGGCGCGGACGCACTCGCTGCCCATGCCCAAATACACGGCGATTGGCGCCACCACGCGGCAGGGGCTGGTGAGCGCGCCGCTGCGCGGCCGGTTCGGCTTGGTGCTGCGGCTGGACCCGTACTCGGTGGCGGAGCTGGAGACCATCGTGAAGCGCTCCGCAAAGCTGTTGAACGTGGAGATCGAAGACGGCGCGGGACAGGAATTGGCCCGGCGTTGCCGCGGGACACCGCGCATCGCCAACCGTCTGCTGCGCCGCGTGCGCGATTACGCCGAGGTGCGGGCGGACGGCCGCATTACGAAAACGGTGGCCCAGAAGGCGCTGGATCTGCTGGACGTGGACCGCTACGGGCTGGACGAGATCGATCAGAAAATCATGATGACGATCCTTGAAAAGTACCGGGGCGGGCCGGTGGGCGTGGGTACCATCGCCGCCTCCATTTCCGAGGAAGCGGAGACCATTGAAGAAGTCTACGAGCCCTACCTGATTCAGCTTGGTTTCCTCAATCGCACGCCGCGGGGCCGCGTGGCCACCGAGCTGGCCTACGAGTACTTCAAGGTAAAGCGCAAGCGCCAGGATGGCGAGCAGCCGGCATTGTTCTCTTGAAACGGATCTATCTCAGTCTCGGCTCGAATATCGGCGACCGTGAGGCCAATTTGCGGAAGGCGCTGGAGCGCCTGGCATCGTGGGATGTCCGCGTGCTCCACACTTCGCGGATTTACGAGACCGAGCCCGTGGACTACACCGGCCAGGCGTGGTTCCTGAACCAGGTGGTGGAAGCCGAAACGGCCCTGTTCCCGATGCAGTTGTTGACGCGCATCGGCCGGGTCGAGCGGGAACTGGGACGCACGCGCACGGTGCGCCAGGGACCGCGGACGATCGACATCGACATCCTCTTTTATGGCGCGGCGGTAGTGGAGACGGCGCGCCTCGAGATTCCGCATCCCCGGATCGCGGAGCGGCGCTTCGTGCTGGCGCCGCTGGCCGAGTTGGCGCCAGACCTGAGGCATCCCGTGTCGCATCGCAGCGTGCGCCAGATGCTGGAAACCGCGCCCCCCGCAGTGGTCCGCCCAATGCGCGTTTTCGGCTAAGCTGATTGCTGAGGGGTTTGCTTGTTCAAACAGCGTCAACCGGCCAGCCAGGTAACCGACTGGAACCAATACTACCGGAACATTCCGGCCACTGCGACGGTCACCAGGAAATACACGGCCGCGATGCTGGTCTCCATGATCCGGCGATACGGGGTTGCATCGGAGACGCCTGGCTTGTCGATTGTGGAGATCGGCGGCGCCAACAGTTGCTTTATCGATCCGATCCTGGCCGCAATCGGGACGCGCCTCTATGACGTAATCGACACTAACGAATTTGGTCTGTCCCTGCTGGCCCGGCGTTTCGGCGACACCCCGCCGGTTGGCCTGTTCCGCCAAAACGTGCTGGATCTTTCGTACCAGCGGAAGGCCGATCTTGTTTTCAGCGTGGGCCTGGTGGAGCACTTCGCGCCCCCTGACACTCGGAAGGCCATCCTGGCGCACTTCGATGTGCTGCGTCCTGGCGGCACCCTCATTATCACTTTTCCCACTCCCACACTTCTCTATCGAGTCACCAGGAAGTTGATCGAGATTTGCGGCATGTGGAAGTTCCCCGATGAACGGCCGCTACTACCGGACGAAGTCCTCACGTCGATTCGCGAGAGGGGCGAAATCCTCTACCGCAAGACCCTCTGGCCGCAGATCCTGACCCAACATCTGGTGGTCGCGCGCAAGTCTGCCGGCGGCGCCTGACGGTTTTGTGGGGCGGGAAATCTTGCCTGCAGCCGCCTTTCAAGCGCCTTTTTCCCGCAAAGCGCGCGCTTGCGTGCTCCGTAGCTGCCGCCTGCGTTGGCCCCTTCACTGTCAAGTGCTTAGTCGCTACCTTGCTTGCCGCAGACCACTAGATGAACATTTCCTCGTCCTGTGTGGCGGAGTCGACGCTGCTTTTCCGCGAACCCCGCACTATGGTGGAAACTGCGGCCGAGATGCCTGCGGCAAGGCCGTTGACTTCGCGGACGGGGCGCAGCACGGCGCTTTTCACCACGCCGGAGGCGTTTTCAATTTGATTGACGGTGCTCTCCACAGCGTGATCGATCTGCTCTAGACGGATACGGGCCCGGTCGCCCGCGTCGTGCAGCAGGTCGCCCGCGCGTTCCACCTGTTCGCGCCCCGAACGGACGATGGCGACGGTTTCCTCAGAGATATCCGCGATCCGGGGGCGGGCATCCTGCATGATCTGGTTCGCAGTAGCGGCAACTTGGTTGACCTTCTGGATCAGCACGCCGACACGTTCGACCACTACGACGGTCTTGTCTGCAACGGGGAGGAACCGGTCGATGGCGGGACCGAGTTTTGTCACCGTGGCTTTGATGGCATCAAGGGCCGGTCCGATTTTTTCGATCGCCGGACCGGCCTTCTCCAGTACTGGTGCCACCTTGGCCAGCACAGGTTCCGTGCGTTCCATAAACCCGGCGGTCTTGCTCTGCATCGTCCGGGTTAGGCGAAACAAAGCGAATACGATGCCGGCCTGCACCAGGAAGGCCAGACAGGCGATCAATACCGCTCCCGCCACTACAATCCGAAAGGTTTCTTCAGACATACACGTTCACCTCCCCGAACTGAGAGTTAGCTTACGGCGTCGCGATAGGCCTGCTTGCCGGCTTCCACCGCGTCGGTCAGAGTTTCCTTCTGGCGGCCAGCGGCCTCCTTACCCTTATCAACCCACTCGGACGCAGTATCCTTGAGTTCGGAGGTGCGCTGCTTGATGAAATCGCTGCCCTCGCCGGCCTTATTCTTGATCATCTCGCGCGTTTCCTGACCCGACTTCGGCGCGAACAGCATTCCGATTCCGACTCCCACACCCAACCCAAGCAAAAAGTTCGAAAGTCCATTCTTTTCCATAAATTTTCTCCTTCGGCCGCAGCCAATTTCCAGTATACTCCGCGATAGGAACGCTTCACATGGACGAACGTACGCCGCGACACCTGAACAGCGAAGATTTGTGGAATTACGCACTAAGGGCACTGGGCGGCCGAGCCCATTCCACGGGCGAAATGCGCGAAAAACTGGGCCGGCGCGCGGAAAAAGCGGAGGACGTGGAGAGCGTCCTCGCACGCTTGAAACAGAGCAAATACCTCGACGACCGCCAGTTCGCCGAGGCGTATGCCTCGGCCCGGCTTGCCAACGAGAGGTTCGGCAAGACGCGCGTGCTTCTGGATCTGCGGCATCGCCGGGTGGCTCCGGCGCTGGCCGAAAAGACGGTCGATGCGGTATACCAGGATATCGATGAATCGGCGCTGATCGAGGAGTGGATCCGGCGCAAGTACCGGGCCAGTCCGCGGGAGGGATTGTTTCAAGAGGACAAGGATCTCGCCTCGGCCTACCGGCGATTGTTGCGGGCCGGGTTCCGCACCGGGGAGATCATCCGCGTGCTGAAGAAGTTCGCCAAAAATCCCCAGCTATTGGATAGCTTTGAGCCGCCGGAAGAGACCGAAGAGTAGCGTTCTGTCCCACGTTGCTGCGCAAGAGCTTGTGCTTTGTGGGGCAGGCGCTTTCGCCTGCCAGCCGATTCTTTCACAGCTTCTTAGTGGGTGTTTGTCTGATGCGCAACTTACGCCCCGCCACTTTTGGCGAAGCAGAATTCCTCCACAACCCGGCCGCCGATCAGGTGCTCCTGGATGATACGCTCCAGCACTTCGGGGGTGGCGGAGTGATACCAGACACCTTCGGGGTAAACGACGGCGATGGGGCCGCTTTCGCATATCCGCAGGCAGTTGGCTTTGGAGCGGAAGACACGGTCGAGTAGTCCCAGTTCGATAAGGCGGCGCTTTAGGTATTCCCAGGACGCAATGCCGGCCTCCATCGAGCAGCACTTAGGCTTGGTCTGCTCGGCGCAAAGGAAGATATGGCGCTGAATGGTCGGAATACTCACGCCCGCTGCGAGTTGAGTGAGGCGCTCTTTATCCGGCATGGCTAACTGAGTATAACTACCGTGTTCGTAAGTTCGCCTATCTCCGCGACCCCGATAGTAACTATGTCGCCTGGGGCCAGCGCGGCCTCCTGGGGGACTATGATGCCCGTGCCGGTCATCACGACGGTGCCCGTTGGTGCGTTGTTGGCGCGCGTCAGATATTCGACCAGGGTTTCCAGGCGGCGGTTGAGTTTGGCGGTGTTGACCTCCCCATGGTAGAGCACCTTTCCCGACCGCGTGACGGTGCACGTCATCTGTAAGCGGTAGGGGTCGGGGATATCGGCCGCGGTGACGATCACCGGACCCAGGGCGCAGCAGCGGTCGTAGACCTTGGATTGCGTAAGGTAGAGGGCGTTCTCGCGCTCGATGTCCCAAGCGGAGACGTCGTTCGCAAGGGTGAAGCCGAAGATGCTGTGGCCGGGGCCCAGCACGATCGCGAGTTCCGGCTCAGGCGCGGTGAAACGTGAATCGGGGCGGATGCCGATGGCGTCGCCGCTGCCCACGCAGTGGCGGGCCGTGCCCTTGAAGAAGACCTCGGGGCGCGCCTCGCGATAGACGTGGGCGTACATGCCTTCGCGGGTGCCGTGCTCCGCATCGCGGAAGCTGGCGCTGGTTTCGTAAGTGCAGCCACAGCCCCACACTTCGGGCGGATGGATCGGGATAATGGGCTCGGCCCCCGCCACGGGCAAGGAGGCGCGGGCGGCGAGCGATGGATCGAGGATCACGTCGAGCGCGCTGTGTCCCGCAATGATGCGGGTTCCGCCAATTTCAAAGAGGGCCGCCGTGACGGCGCCGTTGACGCGAGTTTGTCCGAGTCTCATTTTAGTATTTAAGATAGACGGTTTTGTAATCGCTATAAAATTCCAGCGCGGCCGGGCCCTGTTCCTTAGGACCGAAGCTGGAATCCTTGGTGCCGCCGAACGGGAGTTGGTATTCCACGCCCGCGCTGGGCAAATTGACGGTGAGCAGGCCGGCTTCGGCGCGATAGATGAAGTCGAAGGCGCGCGAGAGGTTGGTGGTCTGGATGGAAGAGGACAGCCCAAACGGGATGGCGTTGGCAATCCGCATGGCATCTTCGAAACCAGAAGCGCGCATGATGGCGAGCACGGGTCCGAAGATCTCTTCTCGCGCAATGGTGTGCGCTTCGGTGACGCCGGCGAACACGGTAGGCTCGACGAAGTAGCCGTTGGCCAGCTCGCCTTCGGTGAGGCGGCGGCCTCCGCAGGCCGGCTCTCCGCATTCCTGGCGGCCCATCTCGATGTAGCGAAGGACGGTCTCCATCTGCGACTGATCGACGCAGGGGCCCATGTCAATGCCGGGCCGCATGCCGTCGCCGACCTTCAGTTTACGGGTGCGCTCCACCACGGCGGCGACGAACTTATCGTAGATCGCGTCCTCCACAATCGCGCGGCTGGTAGCGGTGCATTTCTGCCCGGTGGAGAAGAAGGCGGCGTTGACCACGTTCTCCACAGCGGAGTTGAAATCGGCGTCGGCGAGCACGATGGTCGGGTTCTTGCCGCCCATTTCCAGCTGGATCCGCAGGCGGCGCTTGCTGGCCTCGGCGTGCAGCCAATCGCCGATTTCGCAGGAGCCGGTAAAGGAGATGGCTTTCAGTCCCGCGGCGTTGACCAGGGCGCCGCCCAATTCGCCCCCGGAGCCGGCCACGAAGTTGACCACGCCTTTGGGGATGCCGGCCTGATGGAGAGCTTCCACGATGCGCCACGCGCTCAGTGGGGCGGCGGACGCCGGCTTGACGACCACCGTGTTCCCGCAGATCAGCGCCGGCGCCAGCTTCCAGGCCGGGATGGCCGAGGGGAAGTTCCACGGGGTGATGAGGCCCACCACGCCGATAGGCTTGCGCAGCGCGAACATGTGGACGCGGTCGCGCTCGCTCGGCACCAGCATACCGGGCAGGCGCGAGCCTTCGCCGGCGAAGTAGCGGAAGATGTTGATGGCGCGGCGCACCTCGCCCTTGGCTTCGGGCAGCGTCTTGCCTTCCTCGCGGGTCATATCCGCGGCGACGGCTTCGAAGCTCTTGTCCAGGATGTCCGCCGCCTTATAAAGAATGTTGCCGCGCGCGGGTCCGGGCGTGGCGCTCCAGCCAGGGAACGCGGCGCTAGCGGCCGCCGCTGCGGCATCGATATCGGCGGCGGTACCCTTGACGAAGGTACCGACCACTTCCCCGGTGTTGGCCGGGTTGCGGTTCTCAAAAGTGGCGCCGGTAGATATCCACTCGCCGTTGATATAGTTTCCGAACATTAGAATTGCACCTTAGGGTTGGTCCGGGCGCCGGGCTCGGTCTTAAAATAGGCATCGTTGCGGGTGAAGCCGCTGAGGCCGGCAACAATGTTGTTCGGGAAAACTTCGATGGCCACGTTATATCGCTGGAGGACATCGTTGTACTTACGGCGCTCCACGGCGATGCGGTTTTCAGTCCCCGCCAGCTCGTCCTGGAGGCGCAAAAAGTTTTCGTTGGAGCGGAGCTGCGGGTAGTTCTCGCTGATCACCAGCAGACGGGATAGCGCGCCGGACAACTGATCGTTGGCGGCGAGTTTATCCGCCGGAGTGCGGGCTCCGCCGAGTGCGGCACGGGCGTCCCCGATGTTCTTGAAGACTTCAGTTTCATGGGAGGCGAAGCCTTTCACGGTCTCCACCAAATTGGGGATCAGGTCGGCGCGGCGCTGCAGGGCGACATCCACGCCGCTCCAGGATGCGGTGACGGCTTCGCGCTGTGTCACAAGGTCGTTGCGCACGTCGACGAACTTGCTGCAAGCGCCCATCCCCAGGACCAGCAGAACAGCGATGACGATCAGAGCAATTTTCAAGAGACTTCTCCTTATCTTTCGATTTTGTCGACAGCGTCGATGACTTGCGAGATTTCTTTCAGGTATGAGGCCAGCAGCGGCACCGGGTCGATGTCGCGGCGTTTGAGGCGGCCTTCGCGAACGTCGAGGAGTTTTTCGAAGGGCGTGGCGTCAATCGCGAAGACTTCCCTCGCGCGCTGGATGACGTCGCGTTTCAAAGCGGGTGCGTCCCCGCCGCTAAGGATCAGCGCGTGGCGGAAGAGCACGCAGAAGGTGGAGACGGAATCGAGCAGCATGCGGCGCAGCAGGTCGGGATTGGAGAGCATCCCGCCGGCCTTCTGGCGGACCCGGAGAAGCTTGGCGCGCAGATCGTGCTCCACCTGTGCCCGGTAAAAGGAATCGTCGATGGCCAGAGAGCTGATGACATCCTTACCGTGCAGCAGGCGGTGCTGCCGCTGGATATCGTGGAACTCTATGGCGAAGCAGTCGGCGGAGGCGACCAGTTCCCGCTCAGTGAGAAGAAGCGGGGAAGGGCTGCCCTGCTCGCGCCACCAGCGGAAGATCTCCTCGCCACTGGCCAGTTCGCGGGGCGCAATTTCGCTTAACACGCACAGAATGTTGATGTCGGAGAAGTCGGCGTGGTGGTCGCCGGTAGCAGCCGAACCGTACAGGATCACGGAGACCAGGCGCTCGCCGTACGCCTTCTGGAGTTTCCCGATGAGTTGCGTGAGTAGCTTGTCCATAGGGTGCTTACCAATCGCTCGAGGCGCCGCCGCCGCCGGAATCGCCGCCGCCAAAACCGCCGAATCCGCCATCCCCGGAATCCGGGCCGCCGAATCCGCCGGAACCGCGACCGCCCCAGGAGCCCCGAGACAATACGTTACCCAGAATCATCCCGGTCAGGAACCCGCCGCCCCCGCCGCCCCCGTAGCCGCGCGGCCCCCCGGCGCGAAAGAGAAACAGAAGCAGGAAGATGCCGCCGATCACCGCGGGCCACGGAATGGAATCGCTGGGTGTGCCGCGGATGCGGCGGGGAAGCTGCGCGGTGAGAGTGACGTTCTTCGCCTTAGCCACCGTAGCGCCAATGGTTTCCGCGGCGGCCATCAGCGCTTCGCCGTAGTGCTGCTGGCGCAAGGCGGGGCGCATTTCGCGGAGCACGGAGCCGGTAAACCCATCCGGGAGGCTGGGTTCAAGCCCGTAGCCGATTTCGAGTCGATTGCGGCGGTCGCCAATCACCAGCAGTAGCAGTACGCCTTCGTTCTTGCCTTTTTGGCCGACGCCCCAGGCGCGATAGATGGTGTTGGCGACGTCGTCGATCGGCTCGCCTTCCAGCGTAGCAATGGTCACCAGGGCCATCTGCGCGCCGGTGGAGCCCTCCACCGTGGCGCAGTAACCTTCGAGTTGGGCCTTGCTGGCGGGGTCGATCACACCGGCGAAATCGCTGACGTAGCCTTGCGGCTTGAGGGCCGTCCAATCGACTGCCTCGCCAGCCGAGGCGAACAGGCCAACCAGCACGCTCACCCGCAACCAGTTCTTCATCTTGAACTTTCAGTCTACTATGCGCGGCGTGGTGGATTCGCGGGGCCGGGTCTGGTAAAATAGGGCTTCGGTTTTATTGGGACGTCGTCTAACGGTAAGACTGCAGCCTCTGGAGCTGCGTATCGGGGTTCGAATCCCTGCGTCCCAGCCACTCCCTCTTCCCGCCCCCGCACAATTCTGGTCCCCACCTGAATTTCGGCTCTACGCCGGAAATGGCATCGAATCGGCCATCGGCGATCACCGGAATCCATTGCGGCCGCATCATCCCTCCCCACCAGTTGCACCTCCGGCTTGCGGCGCGCGGGGTCGGGCAGGCTGAAATCGTTGCGCACGCCGGTCAAGGACTGGACGGTAGTCGCCGCCAAGTTGGGCGCACCCGTGATTCGCGTCTTCTCCGCCGCCAAAGTGCCGGAGGGGCATACCTTTGAAAGCGTGCTCCCCTGGATGGCCGCCGATTTAGAGCATCTGGTACGGAACCAGGGAAGTGCCCACCGATCTGCGCAAAGTGAAGGCCGCCATCGATAAGGTGGGGTATCGCGGCTTCCCGCCCATCGAGACGCTGGGCGCCGGCGATCCTCGCGAAAAAGTGGCGAAATTCTTCGGGCAGGTGCGCTCCGTGTTCGCCAACTAAATGCCTTTACATAAATAGACAATACTCGCAAGCTGCTTGTTATCTGAGCCCTGTAGCCCTTAGATCGACCTCATAAAAAGTTTTAATTTGATACCTCGGCGTCTTTTTTGTACCCTGGTATTGTAAGTGGCCACGTAAAATACCCTTCCGGAATACGTCAAACTCTGGCCATCATTTAAAAGGATTATTAGAACCTCATGAAGAAATCTCTCGTTCTCGGTGTAGTGTTGTCTCTGTCCAGCCTCTGCTTTGCGGGTCAGAAGTCGTATGCTGTCATCTTCTCGTCGCCGGCTCAAGTCGGCGCCGTGGAGCTCAAGGCCGGCGAATACAAGGTTAAAGTGGATGGCTCCAACGCCGTCTTCACGGACCGGAAGTTCAAAAGCGTGAGCACGCCCGTAACCGTGGAAACCGGCGCCAAGAAGTTCCAGCACACGTCGGTTGACTCCTCCAGGCAAGGCACCGTCGATAAGGTCAACGCCATCGAATTCGGCGGCTCCACCACCCGGCTCTCCTTCGCAAAGTAAGTGAAACTGGCATAAGGCCCGACCCTTTGCGGGCGAGCGTCGCTCGCCCGCGGGTGAGCCCTATGCCACCGCTCAACGTCCCGTCTTCCCCTTCTTACTCTTCACTCCGTATCCCGTTATCTGCCGGATGAAATCCACTTCTTCCTGCCGGTATGGTGTGCCGTCTTTCTGAAAAATGTCGTGGAACCACGTCTCGGGCTCCCGGTCCGTATAAGGCTTCTTCCAGGAATCCCATGGCAGATTGGTCTGTGACTTGCCATTGACGAATCCCCAGTTCATCATCGCCACGTTGTACTTCTTGGCAACCGGCAGAATCGCCTGAAAAGTGCTGCCGTTGGGCCGTGCCATGTACTCGGTGCAAAGAATCGGGCGCTTCCAGGCCTGTAGCCAATGCACGCGCTTTTCAAACTCCGCCGGACCATCGTAGTTGTGGAACGAGATCACGTCGCTCTGCTCCATCTGGGTCTTCTCGATGGCGCTCAGTTTCTCCGCGCTGGACCAGTCGCCCTTCCACACGCCGCTGGTCAGCGGCTGGATCGGGTCCATGGCCCGCGCCCACGCGAACACTTTCGGCAGCAGCGCCTGCACCAACTCCGTCTTGTTCGGCGGCTCCAGGCTCTGGTACGACGAATCGTTGAGATTGTCCGGCTCATTCCACAAATCCCAGGCCAGCACGCGCCTGTCGTAGCGGTATGCCCCAATCACGCCCTGCACATATTGCCGCAGCCGGTCGGTCTGTGCCGGGTCCCTCATGGCCGCCGCTCCCGGGCTTTGCACCCATCCGGAATTGTGTACGCCGGGCTTCGGCGCCCGCTGCTCGTTAATCTGCGGGAACGGGTCCCAGCAGGAATCGAAGAGCACGAAGACCGGCTTGATTTTATGGCGATCCGCAATGCTGAGGAATTTATCGATGCGCCGCTGGAAGGCCGCGGAGTCCTGCTTCCACGGCAGATCGTGCAGGAACACGCGCATCGTGTTCATCCCCAAACCCTCGGCCCAGTTCAATTCGGTTTCGATCCAAATCGGGTCGAACGTTTCCGCCTGCCACATCTCCAACTGGTTGATCGCCGTGGCCGGCAGATAGTTGCCCCCCACCAGCCAAGGCTGCTTGGCATACCACTCGTTGGCCGTCTTCTCCGTCCAGCGGGACGGTTGCGCCATGGCCACACCGGCCAGCGTTGCGGCGATCAGAAATAATTTCATGCCCCCCGATGATAACTTGTCGCGCGGCGCTAATCCACGAATCCGTCGAACCGCAACCGCCCCCGTACTTTCCCCGGCTTGCTCCTCAGTTCCATCGCCGCCACCAGTCGCAGTTTCATTTTCTCCTCAATGCTATCCTGAATGGAGATCCTCCCGTAAGGCCGGTACACAACCTTGAAAGTCGGTTTCATCAGTCTGGGCTGTCCCAAAAACCTCGTCGATAGTGAAGTGATGATGGGTCAACTCGTCGCCAAAGGCCACGAACTAACCCCCCATCCCGATCAGGCCGACGTGCTCGTGGTCAACACGTGCAGCTTCATCGACCCGGCGAAAAAGGAGTCCATCGACACCATCCTGGAGATGGCCGAATACAAGAAAATCGGCCGCGCCAAAAAGCTCATCGTCGCCGGCTGTCTGGTAGAACGCTATCGTGGCGATATCCGCCAGCAAATCCCCGAGGTCGATGCCCTCATCGGCACCAATGAACTGGAAAGCATCGTCGCCGTCTGCGAGGGTCTGCCGCCGGACTCCAATCCGCTGGAGCCCTACCTCTATCACCATCTCACCCCGCGCGTGCTCTCCACCCCGCACCATTTCGCCTACATGAAGATCGCCGAAGGCTGCGATCACCCATGTACCTTCTGCGTCATTCCGCAATATCGCGGCGCCTTCCGCAGCCGGCGCTTCGAATCCGTAATCTCCGAGGCCACCCGCCTCTTCCAGCAGGGCATCCGCGAGATCAACCTGATCGGCCAGGACACCACCTGCTACGGCGAAGATTTCGGACTCCCCGACGGCCTCGCGAACCTGCTCGCGCGCCTCGCGCAAATCGAGACACCCGCCGAAAAGTGGATCCGCTTCCTCTACGCCTATCCGAATAAAGTCACGCAGCGCCTGCTCGATACCATCGCCGAACACGCCGCCCTCGCCAAGTACATCGACATGCCGTTGCAACACGCCAGCGCGCGCATTCTCAAGCGCATGAAGCGCGGCGCATCGGGCGATATTTTCCTCAAGCTGATTGAGCGCATTCGCCGCACCATCCCCGGCGTCGCCATCCGCACCAGCTTCATCGTGGGCTTCCCCGGCGAGACCGCCGAAGACTTCGCGGAATTGTGCCAATTCGTCGAGGCCGCCAAATTCGATAATCTCGGCGTGTTCGCCTACTCCGATGAGGACACCAGCGCCAGCTTCGCGCTCGATGGCAAAGTGGACGGCCGCACCACGCAGAATCGCAAGCGCCGCCTGATGGCCATCCAACGCAAAATCGCGCGCGCACGCAATCGCGCCCTCGTGGGCAGCGAAGTCCCCGTACTGGTCGGCGGCCTTTCCATTGAGACCGATCTCTTGTGGGAATCGCGCATGGCCACCCAGGCGCCGGAGATCGATGGCGTCACCCTGATCAACGATTTCGAGGGCTCGGAACCGCGCCCCGGCGAGATCCGCCGCCTGCGCATTACCGAAGCGCACGATTACGACGTAGTGGGCACGCTGCTCGCCCCCACCGAACCGGCGCCGCCGCCGGCAGCCTCCGCCTTCATCAACATCTCGCCCCTGGTAGCCGTATGATGCCTTGTCCCATCTGTAAGAAAACGGTCGCCCCCGGCGACCCCGATTTCCCGTTCTGCAGCGAGCGCTGCCGCATCATTGACCTGGGCAACTGGGCCACCGGTAAATACGTAATCCCAGGCCCCCCCACCTCCATCTCGCAGGAAGAAGATGAGGGATAGTTACCCTCTGTGCACCCTTAGGGTTCTTGTTTTCCTTTGCGCTTCCTCTGCGCTCTCTGTGTCTCTGCGTTGAATGGATTTCTTTGTGAAGCGGCAAAACTTCGCCATCCAACTCGCCACCTGGTTCGGCTGCGGCTATTCCCCCGTCGCGCCCGGCACCGCCGGTTCGCTGGCCGCTCTCGCTATTGGTATTCTTCTTCACGAATTCGCCGGCTTCACCGGGTGGCACTTTCTCGTCCTCGCGGCCCTGCTCTTCGCTCCCGCCACCTGGGCCGCCACCATCACCGCCCAAGTCACTCGCCTCAAAGACCCCCAGATCGTCGTAGTGGACGAAGTCCTGGGCCAGTGGATCGCTCTTGCCGGCGCCAACGCGCTAAACTGGAAGAGCTACCTGGCCGCGTTCGCGCTCTTCCGCCTCTTCGATATCTGGAAACCGCCGCCCGTGCGCCACCTCGAGTCCCTGCACGGAGGGCTCGGCATCAACCTCGACGATGTCATGGCCGGCGCCTACGCCGCACTTGTGTTATTCCTGGCAGGGTGCTTCAATCTTTACTAAATATGACTCTCCGTAAACCAGCAGACCCCAAGCCGCTCATCTCCCAGGTCACGCCGCTCGCGGCCATCGCCGGCGGCGAGTTGCAGATTCGGGGGAAGGGCTTTGCGCAAGAGGAACGGCCCAAGGTGACCATCGGGGAAGTGGGCGCACCGGTCATCGTCGGCTCCGATTCGTTTGTCATAGCCCGTGTTCCCGAGGGCGCCACCGCCGGCGAACTCGTGATCGAAAGCGGCGCCAAGGCAAGCGAGTCCTGGGCCTGTGACATCGGTATGCTGATGGCCGATAGCCTCCATCCCGTGACCAACCCCGCCGTCGATTCCTTCGGCAACATCTTTACCACCTTCAGCGGTTCACGCGGCCAGAAGGTTCCCGTGGCCGTCTATAAGATCGATCTCAACTTCTCCTTGAAGCCGTTCATCAACGACCTCATGAATGCCACCGCGCTCATCTTCGATGAGCAGGGCATGCTCTACATCTCCAGCCGCTACGATGGCTTCGTCTACCAGGTCACGCCCAACGGCAACATGAGCGTCTACGTGGAAGGTATGGGCGTCGCGACCGGAATTGCCTTCGATGGCGAACACAATCTTTATGTGGGCGACCGCAGCGGCACCATCTTCAAGATCAGTCCCAGCCGCCAGATCTTCGTCTTCGCCACCCTCGAACCGTCCATCTCCGCCTACCACCTGACCTTCGGTCCCGACGGCTATCTCTACGTCACCGGCCCTACCACCTCCAGCTTCGACACCGTGTTCCGCATCTCGCACCAAGGCGAGGTGGAAACTTTCTACCGCGGCCTCGGCCGCCCCCAAGGCATGGCCTTCGATGAGGAGGGCCGGCTCTACGTCGCTGCCTCCATCGCCGGACGCAAGGGCGTCGTGCGTATCGATCCCTCCCGCCGCGCCGACCTGTTTCTCTCCGGACCCGGCATCGTCGGCCTTGCCTTCACCCCGTCCCGCGCCATGGTGGTCGTCACCACCAACGCCATCCATCGCGTCGATGTCGGCATTAAAGGGCGGCCTCTCTTCTAATGAACGCCGAAATCATCGCCATCGGCAGTGAGATGCTCGCCGGCGATCGCGTCGATACCAACTCGCTCTACCTCACCGGGGAGTTGAACAAACTCGGCGTCGAAGTGGTCGCCAAGTGCGTCATCGGCGACAACCGCGACCGCCTCGCCGCCCAAGTCCGCCAATCCATGGGCCGCTCCGCTATCCTGATTCTCTCCGGCGGCCTCGGCCCCACTGAAGACGATGTCACCCGCGAAGCCGTCGCCCAGGCGCTCGGCCGCAATCTCGTCTTCGACACCGCGATCGCCGACTGGCTGGCGCAGCGCTTCGCCGCCGCCAAACGCACCATGGCCGAAGTCAACAAACGTCAGGCCTACGTGATCCAGGGCGCCGACGTTCTCTCCAATGATCGCGGCACCGCTCCCGGCCAGTGGCTGGAAGAATCCGGTGCGGTCGCCATCCTCCTGCCCGGTCCACCGCATGAACTCAAGTCCATGTTCCAGCGGCACTGCATCCCCCGCCTCGCCAGCATCGCCCCCAAGCAGGTGATCCGCACCCTATTCCTGCGCGTCGCCGGTATGGGAGAGAGCGATCTCGATCAGTTGATCGCGCCGGTCTACAAAAAATATCAGAACCCGGTGACCACCATCCTGGCCGCCGCCGGCGATATCCAGATTCATCTCCGCGCGCGCTGCGAAACCGAAGCCGAGGCGGATGCGCTCCTCGCCGAAGTCGGCGACCCCATCGAATTGCTGCTCGGCGACCGCATTTACTCGCGCAATGGCGATCCGCTCCAAGTCGTGGTGGGCGACCTGCTGCACAAGCTCGACGCTACGGTCTCGGTGGCGGAAAGTGCCACGGGCGGAATGCTCGGCGAGCGCTTCACCAGCGCACCGGGGAGTTCGCAGTACTTCGTCGGCGGATTCATCACCTACAACAACGCCATGAAGATGGAGTTACTCGGCGTGAGCCCGGAGGTCCTGGCGGAGCACGGCGCGGTGAGCCAGGAAACCGCCGAAGCCATGGCCCTCGGCGCGCGCGCCCGCACCAAATCCACCTACGCGCTCTCCATCACTGGAGCGGCAGGACCCGAAACCGGAAGCGAAAAGGTTCCAAAGGGCACTACGTACGTGGGCCTCTCCGATGCCGCCGGCACCATATCCGTGAACAGGCAGTTCCTGGGCGATCGCCAACGCATCCGCACCTTCGCGGCCCAGATGGCGCTGGACCTGTTGCGCCGACGGATTACCGGACGTCCGTAGCCACTGGCGGCTTCGGCTC
The DNA here is from genome assembly GCA_025361425.1 of Candidatus Solibacter sp. Taxonomy (GTDB): domain Bacteria; phylum Acidobacteriota; class Terriglobia; order Bryobacterales; family Bryobacteraceae; genus Solibacter. The sequence goes on from JANYAH010000268.1 coordinate 29,092, forward strand.
GGCAGGCTTGGCGAGGTAATTATCCGCCGTCATGTACCCGATAGTGGTAGCCACCACCAGCAGCGCCCCCAGCAATCTCGGTGGACTCGGCACTGGAATGTCCCACCACCGGCACCCCGCTCCCAGTACAAATCCGAGCAAAAGACCAATCGCGCTTTTCATTGATTCCATTCTAACATTCCGTGCTCCACCTTTCCGTGGGTGGAGCCATCGCCTTGCGTCACGAACGGCAAAAGTGCGACCGTCTCAAGCCTTTTCTCAGTACCCGTTCCCCCGGTGATTCACCAGCGCCAGAAACTCATCCCGCGTGTCCTTGCGGTCCCGGAACGCCCCCAGCATCGCGCTCGTCATCGCCCCGGAGTGCTGCTTCTCCACGCCCCGCATCATCATGCAGAAGTGGCGCGCTTCGCAGATCACTCCCACACCCAGCGGATTAATCGCTTCGTAAACCGTCTGCGCCACCTGCTGCGTCAGCCGCTCCTGAATCTGTAGCCGCCGCGCGAACATGTCCACAATCCGCGGAATCTTGCTCAGGCCAATCACCTTCTTCCGCGGCAGGTATGCCACGTGCATCTTGCCGTAGAACGGCAGCATGTGGTGCTCGCACAGGCTGAAGAACTCGATGTCCCTCACCACCACCATTTCGTCGTACTTCACTTCGTACAACGCGCCGTTCAGAATCTGCTCCACGTTCATCTGGTAGCCGCTGGTCAGAAAGTGCAAGGCCTTGTCCACACGTTGCGGCGTGCGTACCAATCCATCGCGCTTCGGGTCCTCGCCCAGGCGGCCCAACAACTCCTCAATCAGAGGCGCTATCGACTCATCCTCAATCTCGGGCTTTATCATTTTGACCACTGCTTTATTCGATTTCATCGGCTCCCACCTCAAAGACATTCCGCGAGGTCTCGCCGATGCGAATCTTCTCCAGCTTCGGCCACTCGCCTGGAAACGCTTGTTTCCAATTTCGTTTCAGCCTGCGACAGATCTCTAATCCCAGATTTTCCGACGTCGGCACTACGCTCGCAAACTCGGCAACTTCCCGGTTCAAATTGTGGTGGTCGAACGGCCCCACCACTTCCCGCCCTACCATCTCATCCAGTGCGGCGATATCTACCGCTCGGCCCGTCGCCCCCTCCAGCGGCCCGCGTACGCTTACTTCCACCACGTAGTTGTGTCCGTGGCCATGCGGATTATTGCACTTGCCGTACAACTGGCGATTCTCTACCTCGCTCAACTCACCGGAATGCAGCCGATGCGACGCGGCGAATTCGTACCTCCGGGTTACGCGGAACACGGCGTTTCTCCGAAATAATCCACATACAGGTCCGAGGTCTCGTACACCCGCACGGCGTGGAGTTTCTTCCGGCCGTCGCTCAAACACGGCTCCAGGCGGCGCCAGATATCAAGCGCAATGTTCTCCGTGGTCGGCACTTCCCGGTCGAACGGCGGCACCTCGTAGTTCAAAAATCGATGATCGTACGGCTCTACAATCTCGCGCTCTAAAATGGCTTTCAAATCCTTCAAATCCAGCACCATTCCCGTCACCGCATCCGGGTCGCCCGCCAGGCTGACTTCCACCACGTAATTGTGCCCATGGCCGTGCGGATTCGCCGCCATGCCGTAGATCCGCTGGTTTTCCTCATCGGAAAGCCGCGGATTCCTGCAAACGTGGGAAGCGGAAAACTCAACTTTACGGGTAATCACCATTCGTGCTTTTTTCGACGCTGGTAGGGCCTGCGGAGATACAATTAAATTATAGTCCGTCATGCAAAGCTCTAAAACCGACCGTTTATTGCGAGCCGGCATTGTCCTTCTTTCGGCCGGCCTCGTCTATTTTATCTACTCCGGTATCCACGAACACGTTGTGGTCGCTGGCGATACCGCGCCCGAATTTTCCATTAGGGCCGATAATGGCCGCACCGTCTCCCTGCCCAACTTCGGAGGTAAACTCCTGGTGCTCAACTTCTGGGCCACCTGGTGCCCGCCCTGCGTGCAGGAAACCCCCTCTCTCAGCAAGTTCGCCGCCGCCTACGCTGCTAAGGGAGTCGTCGTCCTCGGCATCAGCGTCGATAAGGACGAGAAGGTCTATCGCACTTTCCTCCAGAAGTTCAACCCCGCATTCCTCTACGCCCGCGAATTCAAGCTGCACGAGGATTTCGGCACCTTCATGTACCCCGAAACCTACATCATCGATTCCAAGGGCAAGGTGCTCTATAAGCTCGCCGAACCCGCCGATTGGATGGATCCCCGCATGACGCAGCTCGTCGATTCCCTGCTGTAAAGTGAAAGCGTGACCTCCGTTCCCCTGGAATTGCCGCTGCGCCCCGCGGATGCGGCGGACCTGGCCAACCTGATTTTCGATCACGCCGAAGGCAAACCTCTCTCCAGCGACGTGCGCAACCGCCTCGCCGCCCGCGCCGCTGTGCTCAAATTCCAGACCCTCTCCCCCTTCCTCGGCTCGCTGGAGCGCGACCCGGTTCATCACTCGGTATACTATCTGGCCGTGGATGCGGCCACCCCGGATGGCGCCAGCCTCCCGCTCCTGCTCCACATGGCGCGGGCCGCCGCGCCCACCAGCAGCATCTACCACAAGCCCCTCCTCATCGGCCGCATGCGCCGTCCCGACGGGTCGGAGATGGTGATCAACGCCATTCCCTTCGGACCCGGCGACCGAACCAACGTCGAGACCTTTGCCGCGCGCATCAATTCGGCCTTCTATCCGCAACCCCAGGGCGCTCGCACCACCATCACGGTCGAGGAAGACTATCCCGCCGCCTTCCACACCTTCCTCGCTATCCGCAAGCACACCGGCAAGAATGTCGCTGCTCTATCCGGCAGTTATCACGCCGCCATGTGGGCCGCCATCCGCGCCGGCTGGCGATCCGGATACACCACCGCGGCAGACCTCACCGCCGAAAGCGGCGCCATCACCAACCTCAGTGGAAACGAAGGCTTCAGCCGCTACGCCGTCGCCATTCCTGCCACCGCCAGTTGCCTCAACGAGGCCGACATGTTCTACCACCAGATCCGCCACGCCCGCGCCGCCATGAAGATCTCGCGCGCCTTCGACCTCGAATTGGATGCGGCAAACCCCCTGACCCCGGAATTCCTTCGCTCCCTCCTGGATTTCATGAGGGAGCGCGGCCATCTCCCCCAATTGGTCTCTCCCGGGCCGGTAGCCGAAAAGGACCTCGACGAAATGGCAACCATCGCACAGCATTTCCAGATCACCCTCAGCTTCCGCTACCGCGGCGAGCCCGCCGAAACCGTGCGCGCCATCGCCAAAGCCATGTCGGGCAGACTCAACTACCGCGTTCGCCACGCCGCCGAAGCGCAATTTGTGGCGGAGCATCTCCTGTGATACGCCGCCTTGCCCTCTCGCACTGCTTGGTCCGGTTGGCCGCGGCCAAGGTGAGCCACGCGCTTTCGCCTCTCGTCCCCACCCTGCTTGCTCTCACCCTGGCCCTGTCGGCCGCGGCGCAGCCGGTCTCCGTAATCAACGGCGTGCGCGGTTTGATCGCCCGGCAAGATCTGGTGGGCGCGGAACGCCTGGCGCGCGCTTGGCAGACCCGCAACCCCGCGTCCCCGGAACTGGCGGCTGCCCTCTCCTGGCTCGCCCGCGCCGCCTTGGAAGCCAAAAACCTCGATCAGGCCGACGCTTTCGCCGCCGAGGCCGCTAAAATGGCCTCCCGCTTCCTGATCGGCCAGAAGCTTGACGACGATCCCTGGCTGCCCACTGCCGCCGGCGCCGCCATCGAGGTCCACGCCCAGGTGCTGGCCGCGCGCGGCGAACGCCCCGAAGCCATCCTCTACCTGCAAGGCCAGCTCAAACAATTCGCCGGCACTTCCCTGCCCGAGCGCATTGGCAAAAACATCAACCTGCTGAACCTGGAGGGCAAGCCCGCGCCATCGCTTGATCTCAGCGCCGTCCAATGGCTCGGCGCCAAGCCACTCTCGCTGGCTGCGCTGCGCGGTCACCCGATCCTGCTCTTTTTCTGGGCCCACTGGTGCGGTGATTGCAAAGCCGAGGTGCCCATCCTCGCCAACATCCAGCGCACCTTTGCACCACAGGGGCTGGTCGTCATCGGGCCGACGCGGCTTTACGGGTATGTGGCCGGCGGCGAAGACGCGCCCGCCGCCAAGGAGAAGCTCTATATCGAGGAAGTCCGCCGCCGCTTTTATGCCGCACTACCGGGCATGGCGGTGCCGCTGAGTGCGGCCAATTTTATCTCCTACGGCGCCAGTTCCACTCCCACGCTGGTCTTGATCGATCGCGCGGGGGTGGTCCGCTTCTATCATCCCGGTGCCGTTCCGGAAGCCGAACTAAGCACCAGAATTCGCGCGCTTCGTTAGTAACTTCACTTCGGCAGACTAGACCCAAACCATGCCGTCAGGCCGTCTGTAGCTCGCCCTCGTCCGTACGAATCGCTCGAAATCGGTCGTAGTCCTCGAGAGATTCGATAAGGCTATCGACGACCGAGCGTCGCGCGTACAAGTACTCCAGCTCCTTACGATAGGCAGGTACGGGAGCGGAAGCCGGGAATTCTTTGTTCGCGAACATAGTACATATGTACCAGAACTCTTAGTATTTAACAATGGGCATGACAGGGATAAACTGAATCGTTTTTGCGGGTATTCCGCACCCCGTAAATGGGGGTATCCCATAGCCATTAACTAAGATAACGGGCGATTTTTTCAGAATCGTTGGGCAATACCACAGGTGGATTCCCGTAGGTCGGCGTGATCAGCTCACCCGATGGGCTCAATAGTACCCCTGTATGGTACTCATGAATATAATTAGGGTCTTTTAGGACATTTCCGGTAAGCACTGCTACCACATCCGAGTCCTGACGCATCACCCCTGCGGAAGTCAGCTTACGGATCCCCGCCAGCGTGGCGGCCGATGCCGGCTCGCAGCCGATGCCGCATCGGCCGATCACCGCCTTCGCGTCCGCGATATCCTGCTCCGTCACCTTCTCCACCACGCCATCGCTGACCTTCAGTTCGTGCAGCGCCTTCGGCCAGGACACCGGATCGCCGATCTTGATCGCCGTCGCCAAGGTCTCCGGATGCTCAATCGCGTTTAGCCGCGATCGGTCGGTCGCATGCATCAGGTCGTAAAATGGCGCGGAACCCGCCGCCTGTACAACCGCCAGTCGCGGCAGACGGTCGATTAAGCCTAGTTCCTTCAGCTCGCGAAGCCCCTTGCCGAATGCCGAGATGTTGCCCAGATTCCCCCCGGGCAGTACCACCCAATCCGGCACTTTCCAATCCCGCTGGTCCAGCATCTCCGCCATGATGGTCTTCTGCCCCTCGATGCGGAAGGGGTTGATCGAGTTCAGCAGGTAGATCCCCAGCCGGTCCGCCAGTTGCCGCACCAGCGCCAGAATCTGGTCGAAATTGGCCTCCACCTGAATCGTCTTTGCGCCGTATTCTAACGCCTGCGCGAGCTTGCCGAACGCGATGTTGCCGTACGGAATGAAAATCACCGGCTGTAGCCCCGCCGCGCTGGCGTACGCCGCCATGGAAGCCGAGGTGTTCCCCGTGGAGACGCACGCCACTCGCGTCATCCCCAGTTGCACCGCCTGCGAAGCGCCGCAGGTCATCCCATTATCTTTGAAAGATCCGGTGGGGTTGAATCCCTGGTGCTTGAAGACCAGCGCGTCCAGACCGCCGTACTCCGCGGCCCGGCGTCCAGGCAGCAACGGCGTGCAGCCCTCCCGCAACGTCACCACCCGCGAGAGATCGTCCAAAAACGGAATCAACTCCCGGTAGCGCCAAACGCCACTCTGGTCCAGCGGCGCGTTCGACATGCGGCGCGCGCGCCACAAGGCTTTCAACTCATCGGCGGACTGCGCCGGCTTGCCGTACACCGTCTCCAACAGACCCCCGCATTGCGGGCAATTGTAGAGGATTTCGGTAATGGCGAACCGCGCGCGGCACCGCTCTTCGATACAGGCTAATTCCGCAGGCATGAAGCTCTATTATAAAGCGCATGCTCGCCGTTCACCTGGAGAATGGAGAAGTCGCCACCCGCTCGCTGCCATACCCATTTCGCCGTCGAATCCGGAAATCGGAACCGCTCCATTCCATCTCTTGTTCTGCTACCCTACTCTTTCCGTGCCCCGGAAGTTCCTTACTCTCGCCCTCCTCCTCTCCCTCGGCGCCGGCGCGCTCGCCTACGAGGCGTGGCATCTCGGCCTCACTGCCGATGAACCGTCGCACCTCGCCGCCTCCTATGCCTGGTGGGTGGGCTCCGATGTGCTTCTGCCCAGCGACACGCCCCCGCTCATGCGCATCATCAGCGGCTGGGTCCCCCGCGTGATGCGCATTCCTTTGCGCCGCGATACGGAAATGTGGCGCAACCGGAGCGCCTACGACATTGGTGCTACCACTGTCTCCAGCCTCAGCCCTTCCCGCGCGCAGCGGATGATCTTCTTCATGCGGCTTCCCTTTATCGCCTTCCCGCTGCTGATCGCGTTCCTTCTGTGGCGCTGGGGCGGCGAGTTATTCGGCGAACGAATCGCCCTCACGCTAGCCGCCTGCGCGATTCTGGAGCCCACCATTCTGGGCCACGGAGCGCTCATCAAGTCGGACGTCCCGGCGGCCTTCGGAGCGCTCTGGTTCGCCTACGCGGCATGGCGATATTGGCAGCGTCCGTGCCTCCGCCGCCTGCTGATGATGACCCTGGCCATGCTGATCGCGACCTTGATTAAGTTCACCCTTCTGCCACTGGTTGCCGTCGCCCTGGCGTTGGCCCTCTGGCGTGGGCCGCGACTCGCCGGTGCGGTCGTCATCCCCCTTGTCTTCTACGTGGGAACGCTCGCTTCCTACCAGTTTCAGGCGGCCCCTCTCTCGCCGGCGATAACCAGCGATTTCGGCCCAGCGGGAGTGCCACCTCCGCTCATTCCAGCGGTGCGCGCGCTGGGCCACCTGCCCTGGCCGGAGCAGTGGGTGCGCGGGCTGCAGTTCATCCTGGGTTCGCTACACGGCCCCGGTTTTTCCGGCTACCTGCTGGGCCACAAAATCACCGGAATGGTTCCGGCCTACTACCCCCTGGCGTGGGCCGTCAAGTTCCCCATCCCGCTCCAGTTTCTGACCGTGGCCGGGTTGGCGGCCCTGGCTCTTTCCATCCGGCAACGCAAAGCCGGCGCGGCCGAAGCGTTCATCTGGGGGTCCGCCGCACTGTATTTCGGCCCAGCCGTCTTCTCCAGCTTCCATATCGGATTCCGGCATGTGCTCCCCGCGTTACCTTTCTTTATTTTGGGAGGCGGCTTCGCGCTGGCCAGGTGGGGAACGGGCCGCGCCGCCCGCGTCACTTCCGCCGCCGGCTTGGTGTGGCTCGCGGCGACTTCCCTGCACGTCTACCCGCAGGGAATCTCTTACTTCAACGAATGGGTCGGCGGCCCCGCGCAGGGTTGGAAATACCTGGCCGATAGCAACGTCGATTGGGGACAGAACCTTCCCGAGTTGGCCGCTTTCATGGAGCGGCGCCACATTCCAATGGTCAAGACCTTCCTGTTCGGGCTGGACGCCCCGGGAAGATACCTGAAGCCCGGAGGCTGGCAGCCCCAGCCCTGGCCATGGGGTGACGGCGTGGTCCTCGAGCGCCGCCTGCAACCCCTGCCCGGTTTCTACGCGGTCAGCGTTAACCCCCTCACGGGCTTTCTGTCGCCGCCCGGATACGAAAACTACCTGGCGTGTTTCCGCGACAGCGAGCCGATCGGCCGCGCCGGATACGGCATCCTCATCTACCAAGTGAAGTAGCGGCCGGGCCGGAAGCCGAGCTGTTCCCGATGGAAACGCGCGCCACCCGCGTCGTCTGCTCGCTCCCGCAGAGCGCGCCATGCGGGGCGGGGCGGTCCATCCTCCGAGAGAAGGATGATCTCGATACCGACGGCTGGCTGACCGCCGAGGTGACCGTTTACCGTTTCACGCGGGCTGCTGCTGCGTCATGCAGTGCAACGCGCCCAAGCCCCAGATCAACTCCGTGCAGTTGATGCCTACTACTTCGCGTCCGGGGAATTGCCTGCCGAGCGTGGTCAGCGCCGCGCGGTCGTTGGGGTCGTTAAAGGTCGGCGCGAGCACCAGTCCGTTGGCGATGTAGAAGTTGGCGTAGCTGGCGGGCAGTTGCCGGCCGTCAAACCACAGCGGGCGCGGCATGGGAAGCTTGACCACCTTCAATCCGGCACGGCGCAGGGTGGCGGCGTCCGCCGGGTCGCTCTCGGCGCACAGCACCACCGTCTCCGCATTCACGAAACGCGCGAGGTCGTCGACATGTCCGTGAGTGTCGTCGCCGGCAATTCCATTCTTCAGCCAGATGACGCGCACCGCGCCCAAGTAATCGCCCAGGCGGCGTTCGATTTCGGCGCGGCTGAGCTCGGGATTGCGCGCCTGTATGGGGCTGAGCAGGCACTCTTCCGTGGTCAAGAGCAGCCCCTGTCCGTTGACATCGATGCTGCCGCCCTCCAGCACCATCTTCGGGGTGAATACGGGCAGCTTGAGGCGCTTGCCGAGGAAAGCGGGGACGGTGGCGTCCTTGCGCCAGTCGTCGTACTTGGCCCAAGCATTGAAGCGCCACGCCGTGAGGGCGATTTCCCCGCGGCGGTTCTTGACGAACAGGGGACAGTAGTCGCGCGTCCACACGCGGTCGGTTTCCCGCTGGATAAACTCCACGGCATCCAGGTTCGCGCCCACCTTCTCTAGAATGCGGCGCGCCTGGGTTTCGAGCGCGGCGGTCCGCACCAGGATGCGGACGCGCTCCACGGCGGCGAGCTTGCGCACGATCTCGCCGTACACCCAGGGTATCGGCGTAAATCGACCGGGCCAATCCTCGCGGTTGTGCGGCCAGGCGATCCAGGTGGCTGCGTGCGGCTCCCATTCGGCGGGCATGCGGAAACCACGGTTGTGCGGGGTTTGCGCCTTCAATCGATCACCCGATTCACGATCGGTCCGTAGGCGTCGATGCGGCGGTCGCGCAGGAAGGGCCAGTTGCGGCGCACCGATTCGATCGCGCGCGGGTCGCACTCCACAATCAGGGTCTCTTCGGCATCGCCAGCCTTGGCGAGGATGCGGCCCTGCGGGTCGGAAACGAAGGAACCGCCCCAGAACTCCAGGCCGTCGGCGGCTGGCCCCTCGTGGCCCACGCGGTTCACGGCGGCCACGTAGACGCCATTGGCGATGGCGTGAGAGCGCTGCATGGTCTCCCAGGCATTGTGCTGTGTGCCGGCCTCGGCCGCGTCGGAATGGTGGAACCCGATCGCCGTGGGATAGAACAGAATCTGCGCACCGCCTAGTGCCGCCAGGCGAGCGGCTTCGGGATACCACTGGTCCCAGCAGATCAGCGGAGCGATGCGCGCATAACGGGTGTCAAAGCAAGGGAAGCCGAGATCGCCCGGGGTGAAATAGTATTTCTCGTAAAACCGCGGATCGTCGGGAATGTGCATCTTGCGGTAGAGTCCGAGAAGTGCGCCGCCGGCATCGATCACCAGCGCCGTATTGTGGAACACCCCCGCCATCCGCCGTTCGAAGACCGAACCGACAATCACCACGCTCAGCTCAGCGGCAAGCCTGGTAAAGCTTTCCGTTGTGGGACCTGGAATAGGCTCGGCAAGATCGAAGGTGGCGAGGTCTTCGGTCTGGCAGAAATACTGCGACCGGAAAAGTTCCTGGACGCAGATAATCTGGGCGCCTTTAGCGGCGGCCTCGCGAATTCGCCATTCCGCTTTGGCGAGGTTTTCATTGGGGTCGAGCGAGCAGGCCATTTGAATGAGGCCAACCCGGAACTTGGATTGCTTCACCAGACCATTGTAGCGGCGCTTGGTATATTTGGATTGCACCATGACGCGCGAGCCGTTGATTTTACGCGAGATGGACCAAGGAGAGTTCGCGTGACCCAAGTGCATCGCGCGCTGGTTTTATTCGATATCGACGGCACCCTGGTTCGGCGCGCGGGGCCCCACCACCGGGCGGCGCTGGTCCACGGCGTGCGGCGGATCACGGGTTTAGACACGACCACCGAAGGTATTCCGGTGCAGGGCATGCTGGACCCAGACATTCTAACTGTGATGATGCGTACAGCCGGCGCGGGGCGCGCCGCTATCCGGGAGGCAATGCCGGAGATACTGAAAGCAGCGGAGCGCTACTATGTGCGCGAGTGTCCGGAGCTGAGCGGCAAACATTGCCCGGGCGTGGTGCCGGTGCTGGAAAGGCTAACGCGGCGCGGCGTACTGCTGGGCCTGGTAACCGGGAACCTGACGCGCATCGGATGGCGCAAGCTGGAGTGCGCCGGGCTCCACGGATACTTTCGCTTCGGCGCTTTCGGAGAGATGGCGAAGAATCGCGCGGGGCTGGCAAGACTGGCGATCCGCGAGGCTCGCGGGCGCGGGTGGATCGAACGCAACGCGGCGGTGTCGCTGATCGGCGATGCGCCGCAGGATATTGAGGCGGCGCGCGCCAACCGGATTCGCGCGATTTCGGTAAGGACGGGGATTACACCCGTCGAGGAACTTGAGACTTTGCAGCCGGACTTGCTCTTGCGAGACTTGCGGGATCTGCGGTTGCGCATGGTGGAATAAGGAATCAATGCAAGCTCATCGGCTACTTGGTTTTCTGCTGTCCGGTGCTAGCGTCTGGGCGCAACAGTACGTGATATCGACCATCGCGGGCGGCGCACCTCCGGCCACGCCCGCCAGCGCCGCGACGGCTTCCATCGGAGACCCCACGCGGCTGGCCACGGATGCGGCGGGCAACGTCTACTTCGGGAGCCTGCACTCGGTATTCAAAGTGGACACCGGCGGCGCGTTGACACGCTTCGCGGGCAACGGGCGCGCCGGAAATTCCGGAGACGGCGGGGCGGCGGCGGCGGCGCAATTGAACTTCCCCATGGGTATCGCGATGGATGCGGCGGGCAACGTGTTCGTGGCGGATCGGGATGCCTCCGTGGTGCGCAAAATCAGTGCCGGCGGGATTATCACCACCGTGGCGGGCAACGGAACGCGGGGGTTCAGCGGCGACGGCGGAGCGGCCGTTAGTGCGCAGCTCAACGGCCCGTTCGGCGTGGCGGTGGACGCCGCCGGCAACCTGTACATCGCGGACACAAACAACCAGGTGGTGCGCCAGGTATCGCCGAACGGCACTATCTCGACGGTGGCCGGGACCGGCACACCGGGCCCTTTGGGCGATGGCGGCGCGGCGCGCAACGCGTGGCTCGACGGACCCGAGGCAGTGGCGGTGGACGCGGAGGGGAACCTCTACATCGCCGACACCTTCAACGGGCGCATACGCCGTGTCGGCACGGACGGCACCATCTCCACCGTGGCCGGGCGGGGCTCAATCGGCATCTTTGGCGGCGATGGCGGTCCGGCGAAGAACGCCGCCCTCTCCCTGCCGACGGATGTGGCGGTGGACCGCGCGGGAAACCTGTACATCGCGGACTTCGGCAACACCAAGATCCGTCTGGTGAGCAACGGAACCATTACCACCGTGGCGGGAAAGTACAGCGGTGCTCCGCGGAGCGAAGGCCAAACCGCAGTGAACGCGCGGTTGGAAGGGCCCACGGGCGTAGCGGTAGATAGCAGCGGGACGATCTACTTTGTGGAGGCCGGGATCGGTTCGAGCACGGGCCTGGCGCTGGGCGATTACAAGGTTTGGAAGGTCACCTCGGCGGGCGTACTCACCACATTTGCCGGGAACGGCATACCGAATTTTTCGCGGGATGGGACGTTGGCGACGGCGACGCAACTCAACAGCCCGTCCGGAGTGGCGGTGGGCGCGTCCGGGGTTTTGTACATTTCGGACACGCAGAACCAGCGGGTGCGTGCGATCACACCCGGTAGCGCGATCACGACGCTGGCGGGTAGCGGAGTGGCCGGATTCAATGGCGAGATTGAATCGCCGGGCATCGCGCTGCTCAACCGTCCGCTGGGCGTAGCGGCGGATGCGATGGGCAACTGGTATGTCGCGGACACGGCGAACAACCGGGTGCGCAAGGTACAATCGGGCGGCAACCTTTCCACCATCGCGGGCAATGGCAACGCCAGCTATTTCGGCGATGCCGGGCTGGCCACGAAGGGCAGCGTAAACCACCCGGAAGGCGTGGCGGTAGACACAGCGGGCAACGTATACATCGCGGACACGTTGGACCACGCGGTGCGCATGGTGACGCCGGAAGGTGTCCTCAGTACCGTGGCGGGGACCGGCAATCCGGGGTACAGCGGCGACGGCGGGCCGGCCAACCAGGCGAGCCTGCGCAACCCCGGCGGAGTGGCGGTGGATGCCGGCGGCAACGTCTACGTGGCGGACACGGAGAACAACCAGGTGCGGCGAATCGACACGCAGGGGACGATTACGACGGTGGGAACGGGAGACGCGCTGTTGGGTCCGCGGGGAATCGCGGTGGATCGCGCGGGCAACCTGTACATCGCCGACACGGGTAACCGGAGCGTCCGCCGCCTTTCGCCGGGCGCACTGGTGACTACCATCGCGGGCAATGGGACGTGCTGTTACTCGGGCGATGGCGGATTGGCAATGAATGCCCAGTTGAACCAGCCATCGGGCGTGGCGGTGGATGCCAACGGCAACGTCTACGTGGCGGACCCGGCGAACGATGCGGTGCGCATGCTGGCGCCGGTCTCGGCGGGCATCACGGTAAAGGCGGTGACCAATGCGGCCAGCAACCTGGCGGCAGCGATAGCGCCGGGGGAGTTGGTGGTGCTATACGGGGCTGGGCTCGCCGCGGTACAGACGATACTGTTCAACGGCGTGGCTGGTCCGGTACTGTACGCCATGCCCGGGCAGGTGGGAGCAATTGTGCCATACGCAGTGGCTGGCGGGTCGGTACAGGTGGTGGTGCAGAGCGCGGCGGCGGCGTCGGCGCCGGTAGCGATCGCGGCCGCGCCAACGGTGCCCGGAGTGTTCACGGCGGACGGATCTGGGCGCGGGCAGGCCGCGGCGGTGAACCAGGACGGGACGCGGAACGGGTCGGCGACTCCGGCGCGGGCGGGTTCGGTGGTGTCCCTATACGCGACGGGCGAGGGTCAAACCTTGCCGGCGGGGGTGGACGGCAAGGCGGCGGCGTCGCCGCTGCCGCAGCCGGTGGGTCCGGTCACGGTGACCATCGGCGGGTTGCCCGCCGACGTGCGCTACGCGGGCGGGGCTCCGGGGCAGATCGCCGGTGTGATGCAGGTGAATGTGGCGGTGCCGGACGGTTTGGCGGGTGCGGTATCCGTGGTGTTAAGTGTCGGCGGGGTGGCGAGCCAGCCGGGAGTGACGCTAGCGGTGCGGTAAGTGGGCGCCGGCGCGCGGCGATCACCGGGCGTCGCGCACTTATTATCCGGCGGGCACGACGGTCGCCGGGTGCCGCGCGGGGGCTGGGCGCGCGGCTACTGTTCGGGATTCGGATGTCAAAGAACGAGCGGGCGGTCTGTCTGCGAAGATAGCCGGCCTTAGTATACTTATCGAGAAACCGCTCCGGACCCGGAGGGCACCCCGACCGCGGCTGCGCGCGGCACATGGCGGGATGGGAGCCGCGACCTACAAGATTTTGTTCGTGTTAGCGGGGCCTTGCGACGGCCGGGCATCGCCACGGCAGCGCCGAGGCGCGAATCGCAGGCTACTACATACGTGGATGGCTTGGAGCGACTGCCCCCGGTGGCCAGTTTGACGGTGCGGAGAGCGGCGTTGCCGGCCAGGACCAGAACCATGCGGATGCCTGATAGACGGTAGTCGCGGCGTGGCGGGCGACGGCGACCAGACAAAGGAAAAATGTGCGCGGGGAGAGCCCTGCCGGGAGATGGAGGATCACAAAGAGATTTGGGGAAAGAGGGCGCGGGTGTTGGGTGGGAGTGGGAGGCTTGGGTTCGTTGGGTTCGTTGGGTTCGTCGTAAAAATGGATATTGCTGTAAATGAGAGACTTGTTGGGTTCGTTTGGTAAATTCGCGTGTGCACACGAAGGCGGTCCTGCCAGGGGGGAGCGTGGGCGGAGCGGCAGGTGTTCGGAAATGAGACTAGGTTCGTTTGGTATGCGCGTGGTAGGCGCGGGCTGGGTTGGGCCACGGAGCGGGGAGAGCGAGTTGGGGTCGATGGGCGTTTGTGCTGCCATACCTTCACTTATAACTTACGGGATTCGGGGTTTTGGGGCGGATGGCTTGTAAGTGGCTGATGGGATGAGGAATGGGAAAAAAATGTTCGTGTGACGGGGGTCGGGTGACTTGGAATTTGGGGGCTGCTGATTGACGCGGAGGCACGGAGAAACAGGCGCAGACAGCGTACGGGATTAGCTTCGACCCTCTCCCGGTTCTGGATGAGCATGCAGGCATCCTGGGAGTTAGAGGTGGCGGAGGAGCGACTGGGCCGTGAGGTGCTGCCCAGGACGGCGTGAGCGGTCGGAATCCGGACGGGCCTGCGTCTCAGTGGTGACCACGAAGTTTGAGTGATTGGGGCGAATCAAGGGCGGTGAACTCGTCTTGATGGACGGCGTCCGGCCACGGGTTCCGGAAGGAGAAGAGATGAACACTCCGACGGTTGCCGCCGCAAATTACGGTAACAGAATCTCAAACTCTCAAATTGGGGCTTTCCCTGGCACGCGCAAGAGCGTACTATTGTGGTTCCGCGATGCTGGCTGAGAACAAATGACTGAATTCGACAGGTTTTTCCAAAGGATCACCAACAATTTACCTTATGAATATCAGAAGCAGGTGGCCAACTTACCGGCCAAGGATTGTCTCATTCGAGTTCCGACTGGTTGCGGCAAGACGGCTGCGGTGATCTGCGCGTGGCTGTGGCGCATACGGGAACACCGTGCTCAAACGCCTACCCGACTTGTCTACTGTCTGCCTATGCGGGTGCTTGTAGAGCAGACCCGAACACTGGCCGCGGAGTGGGCGCCGAGATCGGAGACAGGAGTCCAGGTATACAGCCTGATGGGCGGTGAGATAGACAAGGACTGGGAATTCGATCCAGGAAAGCCGGCGATTTTCGTGGGCACGCAAGATCAGTTGCTCAGCCGCGCCCTCAACCGAGGTTACGCGATGAGCCGGTATCGCTGGCCGGTCCATTTTGGCCTACTCAACAACGATTGTCTGTGGGTGTGCGACGAAGTTCAGTTGATGGGTAATGGGCTCGGAACGACGGCGCAACTGCAAGCGTTCCGCCAGAAGTGGGGCACCTATGGCCCGGTCGCGACGTGGTGGATGTCGGCCACGGCAGATCGCGAGTGGCTCAAGACCGTGGACTATGAGGATGCGGCGCAGATTGAGCTGGTGGAATTGGAAAAGACGGATCGGGACGTCCAACTTCGGAGCGTGTACACGGCAGCTAAACCGATTGAGCGACTGGACACACTGGATCGGGCGAACGTAGAGCGTTTGCACCGTGCAGGCACGCTAACGCTGGTTGTGCGCAATACGGTTACGCGCGCGAGAGAGTTGTATGATTCTCTGCGTCTTGCGAGGCGCGACAAGAAAACAGCGGACGTTGGGGAACTCTCTCCCGAGACGGTATTGATCCATAGCCGATTCCGCCCACCCGACCGGGAACGGAGTTTGCGTAAGTTGCTGGTTGCCGACAAATTGCTCCGAGGCGAGGCGGCGGACTGCGAGGGACTGGATACGAAGTGGCTGGACCGGGTTAAGGAGACGGGGCTAATAGCGGTTACCACCCAGGTAGTGGAAGCTGGCGTTGACCTGTCCGCCGAGACGCTGATCACTGAGATAGCGCCATGGCCGAGTATGGTCCAGCGTTTAGGGCGATGCAATCGCGGAGGGAAGCAAGACGGGCGAGCGAAGGTTCGGTGGGTTCCATTACTTGACAAAGAAGCAGCCCCTTATGAGGTAGGGCAGCTAAAGGAAGCTCGTATCAAACTGGAGCAACTGACAGACGGCAGTATAGCGAACCTCGAACAGTTTCAGCCGTTTGCCGGGCAGAAACCGACTCATGTGATAAGGCAGCACGATCTGCATGGCCTCTTCTCGACGGAACCGGACCTGACCGGAGGTTTCACGGATATTTCGGCGTATGTGCGCGACGCTGAGCGGGACATGTCGGTCTACGTCTTTTGGCGCGAGAAGCCGGGTAAGGACGAAGCAGCGCCAGTGCGGGACGAAATTTGCCCCGTACCGTTGAATAAAGAACTGATGGAGTTTCTCAAGACTCGTAAGGCCAGCGAGTGGAACGGCGAAACGGAGAGATGGGAGCAGCGCCGCCCGAGCGATGTCCGACCCGGCATGACCTTGCTGCTGGACCGCAGAGATGGCGGCTACAGCGACGAATTGGGGTGGACAGGCAATAAAGAGGATCTGCCGACGATAAGCGCCAGGCCGGAAAGCGAAGCGGATGCTGTGAACCGGGACGCATGGAGCGCCACAGGGTGGGATCTGCTTACGGCCCATCCGGGAGATGCAGAAGCGGAGGCGAAGGCGTTGGTTGGCCACGGCGCTCTAGCGGAGAGCCGCGAGGCCCGGGCGGTCGTTCTTGCTTCGCTATGGCACGACGTGGGGAAGAGTCATCCGAAATGGCAGGGCGCCTTGCCGACGAAAGGACGGCCTGGAGTTGGACCGTGGGCGAAGTTCCAACTTCCCGCCGGGGAGAGGTTCCGTCCGGACATGAGGCACGAAGCGGCAAGCGCACTCTACTGCTTCGATCAGTGGCGTGCGGGAGTGGAAGGATGGACGGCGCTGGCGGTGTATCTAGTGGCAGCGCACCACGGTAAGGTGCGCACCGTGTTGCGCAGCAGAAAAGTCGGCATATCAGAAGACGTGTTTGGGATCCTGGACGGCGACAAACTGCCCGCACTAGATGGCTGGGTAAATGCGGAGTACACACTGAATGCGGCTTGCCGGGTTTTTGGGGCATCGGGCGATTGGACCGATGACGAAGAGGCTTTTGAGCTGGTGTCACCAAGTTGGGTGGGGATGGTGGCGGAATTGTTGGGACCGGAGGCGAAAGACGACGTCGCCCCTGACGATGCGGTACCGGGGAGCGAACCTCGCCACTTAGGGCCGTTCCGCCTGGCCTATTTGGAAGCGCTAATCGTAGCGGCTGACGTGCGGGCAAGCCGCAAGCCGGGCGCGGGAGGGGTTGCATGAGCCGGATGCTGACAGCAGTTCACTGCGAGGGAATTCGAGTGGACTGCCTGGGGAACTATTTGGCTGGGCTCGGGCTGCTAGCGGCAATATCGCGGCGCTGGCCGAATGTCCGCGGCTGCTGGCGGCGCGGACATTTCGTGTTGGTGGGCGAGTCGCTTGACGCTGAAGCGGTGGAGCGGTTTCTGCTGGATGAGTGGAAACCCTCGCCATATGAGAACTGGTGGAGCAAGGCGCAGAAGGCAGACACGAAGGCGAAATCGGACCGTGGAATTCAGGCCATTCGCGCATCGGAACCCGATCTGGGTCGGGTTCGTTTGCTCGACTGTCACCTAGTTGGCAGCGGGCGCAATCAGTTCAACACGGTGTTCGGGACGGGCGGCAACATCGGGAAGCGAAATCTGGCGAAGGTGTACCGCGATGCGGTTGGCTTGCTGGGCGGCCAGGACCGGCAGGCGAATGACGGCTGGTTGCAGACGACACTATTCGCGCAGGCCGGTGGGGCGCTGCCCGATTTGGGTTCCGCCGGCACGTGGTTTGTATACGCGAACAAGACGTTTAATAGCGGCCAGGAGTGGTATCGCGAAGGAAAGATATCGCCGTGGGCTTTTCTGTTGGCCCTCGAAGGGGCGCGCTTACTGCGCGGCGGCGCGGGACGGCGACTGGGATCGCGTGCACGACCCTACGCCGTGTTTCCTTTCCTCTGCGATGCGCCGTCCCCCACGACAGAAGGAGAGATCAAGCTAACTCGCGCCGAGTTTTGGGCGCCGGTTTGGGAGCAACCCGCGAACTTCGCAGAATTGGAAGCGCTACTCGAACGAGGCCTAGCTCGCTTGGGTGATCGTGCGGCGAAAGCACCACACGAGTTTGCGCTGGCGGCCCGCAGCGCGGGTGTGGATAGCGGGATTGGAACCTTCGCGCGATTTTCACTACGACAAACTACGAGCAGCCAAGTGTTCGAGGCAATTCCGGGAGAAACGGTACGCGTCGCCAACAAAGGAGGAAGCGAGAGCGATTTGCTGTGGCCTCTGCTCGAATGGATGAAGTTCTTGCCGGAGCCGCCTTCCAGCACCAAGCGAGCGAAGTTTCGCGGCATGCGCGGGCCTATAGAGATGGAGATAATCCGCCTCGCCGAGCGGCCCGACGATGCGGAACGCTGGCAGTCGCTTCTGCTCTTGCTCGCGGCCGTCCAGGATCGCCTGGACCGCAACAGGGCATTCCGTGAACATTCACGCCCAGTGGCTCCGCTGGATCCAAAGTGGTTCGACAAAGCTTGGCCCGCGGCTCCGCCAGAAATCCTGGTGACGCGAGCAATTGCCTCAGTCGGAGCCGGGTCCAATGCTCCGCTGTTTGTCAACGTGGTTGGGGCAGATGAGGACAAGTGGGGCAACTGGACGTTTCCCCCGAGCCGCCCGAACCGGGCGGTCTACCATTCCGGCGATCCGGCGCGCGCGCTGGCCGGAATTCTGGAAAGGCGCCTGGTCGATGCGGAGGTCCTTGAAGGGTTGCCGCTGGGAGGGGCTGCGCCTTGCATGCCAGGAACAATCGACGCCGTTCTCAGCGGATCGATCGACTTGGAGTTGGTGGTCCGTTGGTTGCCGGCGATGGTCTTGCTGGACTGGCGGGGCTTCAAAAGCAGCCCAGAGCGATCTGGAGCGGTCTCCAGTGCCTATTTCCTTCACGCTCTGTTCCGCCCCTTGTTCCATCCGGGCAGAGTCGTGCTGCAAGGGCAAGCGCTGTTCCGGGAAGAGCGACAGCGAGGAGCGCCACCTGCGAAGAAGGCGGCCACGGCGCGGAGAATCTTGAATTTGATTCGATCGGGCGACTGGTCGCAGGCCGTTGACGCGGCGCGCGCCCGCTATTTAGCTGAAGGCCTACGGACCATTACTCTCCCGGCGGAAATCGACGCAGACGGCGAGCGAATGGCGGCGGCGCTGTTGATTCCGATGCGCAGTGCGGATGTGGCGGCCGGGTTCGAAAGGTGGCTGGAACCACGTTCGGATAGGACAGAAAGGGAAGGAAAGTAATGAGCCAAACGAGTGAATTGAACCTTGAGAAATTGCTGGAGCCAACAGGTCCGGCCTGTTTGATTGTGACAGCCAAATTGGCTCCGGTCGCCGATATGGACCGTTTCCAGCCGGCTGGCTTTCCAGAGGTCGGCCACGTGATTTACAAAGCGCCGCGGAAGGACGGACGCGCCGAGGATGTGTGCATCATCGACAGTCCGGCGAGCATGGCCAATCACCTGGAAACGGTGTGCTGCCAGAGCGCAACGGACCCGGCACTGCACACGGAGCTAGAGGGCCTGCCATACGTGTCTTGCGTAACAGACCGGGACGATGGAAAGCGAGACCGCGTAGTGTGCACGACGCTGACCGAAGGACATCGGATCGCATCGGACTATTTCCTGGACGGCATGCTGGATGCAGTCTGTAAAGAGGAAAGTGAGCAAGGGCAAGGGAAGAAGAAGAAAAAGGTCGAAGCACATTGGGAGGGGGAAGCGTTCCGAGCGCGGCTGCGAAAGGAGTTCGGTCTGCAGGAAATAGAAAAGGACAAGCGATACTTTCTCTACCCCGACAACTGGTGGACGATCTACGCCACGATCTTTCGCTACGATCCGAACTCTCTGGTTCACGGCGTACTCTTCGCCAGGGAACAAATCAAGATCAGCCGAATCCTCACCGCTCATCTGGAAGCAATCGGTGCAGCGCGGGTGGGCCGTTCCGGGGTGAAGTTTGACCGTTTGGGCAAAACCACGTCGGGACAGCCGATTTTCAACGTGGACGAGGAGACGGCACGGGAGATCCGAGCGACGTTCATTGTCGATTTGGCACTGCTGCACTCGTACGGGCGGGGCGAATCGGGTTTGAACGCGCTCCAGAAACGGCTGCTGCTGGACTTGGCCATCTGGAAAATCGGGCGCCTGCTTGGACAGCCCTTCCGATATCGCACGCAGTGCCACCTCGAATGTGAATCCGTGTTATGTACTGCAGGGGAACAGACGGCCACAAAGCTTCCAACGATCGCCATCAAAGAGAGTATTGCCCGATGCGAATTCAAGACTGGTGTTACTCAGGTATACTATCCGGCCGCGAAGTTGTTCAAGGTGGCTGAAATTGATGCGACTGAAGCCAAAGTACCGGAGGATGATGGTTCCGAAGCCGAATAAGCGTGAGGGAACCCGCTATGCCTTTGGTAATTGAGCAACATTATCCCCTGGGGCGTTTTCACGCGACGCGATGGAATCAGAGCCCGTTTGAGGATCCATTTGGCGAGTGGCCACCCTCGCCGTGGCGATTTCTGCGCGCTTTGGCCGCGCGATCGTTTCAATATGAGCGGGAAACCGGAGCCGCACCTACGGCCCGGGACCAGTTGCTGAACTTGCTAGCGCACTCTCCACCGACTTTCTATCTGCCGCCAACTTCCGCGCGCGGGCCGGCACTGAAGCAATACCAGCCGACCGCGGTTGCATGGACGGACGCGAATAAGAAGAAGGCGGCGTACATGACGCCGAAGACAACTCTGATAGCGGATCGCTTCCGCGCTCTACCCGGGGACGATCCGGTGGTGTGGATCTGGTCTGTGCTGGATCTGGACGCGGAGTGCCTTGCATTGCTGGACGCGCTGTTGGATCGAACATTGTATTTCGGACGGGCAGAAAGTTTCTGCCGAATGCGGCGTGTTGAACAAGCGGGCGTCGAAGCCAACTGCGTCCTGACGAGAAAGGATTCGGGGGGGGACTCACCGGTCCTTGTCCCGATTCCGGGAACCGTTCTACGGATGGACGTTCTGCTGGAGTGGACAGACGGCAAACTGCTCGCGGGATATCCGATTCCGCCCGGAACGGAGTGGCACTTTGCGTCGCTGCCGCGTCCGACCCAGGTGCCGCTTCGACCGCCGGTGCGTTCCAAGCCTGCTGGGATCCATGCCATGCAGTTCGCCGTTGGAGGGCGTGTCTACCCGCCGGCCGAGCACTTCATCCGGATCGCAGAGCGCTTTCGTGGCAGGGTGATTCAGTGTTGTGCGGCACGTATGAGCGGCACTCCCCGCGCACACTATGGCTCGCTGAGCGCGGCTGAGAAGGACGGACTGGCGCTGTTGACCGGGAAGGACGCAACGGGTACAGCGTTGAAGGGCCACCCACATGCTTACTTTCTGCTGCGGCCCGACGCCGACGGAAATCCCACGCGTCTTATCGTCTGGCGCCAAGGAGAACCATTCACAGCGGTAGAACTCGAGGCGATGATTGAAGCAACTGAAGTACCGGTGGCATGGGAGAGTGGCGCACCGGACTGGCAACTGCGACTAGTAGCCTTGCCGGACCGCACGCCGCTGCCATCCGGCTTCAGCGGGCCAGCGCGAGCGTGGCGGAGCATCACGCCGTTTGTCCCACCGGCCGGACGTCGGCGCTTCCGCGAGAACGGACGATTGCGGACTGGGGAATCAGTGGAGCGGGTTGCGGCAAAACTACTGGAGGCAGGCGGATGGCCGGCCCCGGCTCGAATTATCGAGGTACCCGGCAAAACGGTCTGGGTAGGCCTGCACGAAACCCGTGAGCGCCGTTTCGAGCGCCAGCAGACCCGTACACCTCTGGTGAGGCCCGGATATCACTTGCAGGTGGAGTTCGAGGCTCCGGTGGCGGGTCCGATCATGATTGGCGACTCCTCGCACTTCGGCCTGGGGCAGTTCGCGGCGGTGGAGTGATGCGCACGTGCTACCTAATCTGCTACGACATCTGCGATGACAAGCGCCTGCGCAAAGTCTTCCAAACGATGCGTGGGTTTGGCGACCATTTGCAGTACTCGGTCTTCGAGTGCCAGTTGACCGCGACGGACCTTGCGCGATGCCGGGCGGCACTGGCGTCGATCATCCACCACACCGAGGACCAGGTGTTATTCGTCAACCTGGGGCCCGCCGCGGGGCGGGGCGACCGCGTGATCGCGGCCCTCGGGAAACCCTATACGGCGGTCGACGCGCCGTGCATCATCATCTGAGGTGTCTTCATGGGCGCGCTGCCAATCCAAATCGAAGCCAAGCGTTCACTGCCGGACTATCTGCCGGCGCGGATGGTCAACGAGTACGCATACTGTCCGCGACTCTACTTTTATGAATGGGTAGAGGGGCTGTTCGCGGAGAGCGTCGACACGGTGGAGGGCACGATCCAGCACCGCCGCGTGGACGCCAAGGCGACTGCGCTGCCGTCGGCGGAGGAGATGGAAGGCAAGACGACGGACGACGCAAGGCGATCGTCTGTTTCACCTCAAGCGTCTGTCTCACCTCAAGCGTCCGTGCCACCGCTGCCGCAATCGATCCACTCGCGGAGCGTGCAGTTGTCGAGCGAGCGGCTGCGGGTGATCGCGAAGATGGACCTGGTCGAGGTTGAAGACGGCGTGGCGACCCCCGTGGATTACAAGCACGGGCGTCCGCGGGACGGGGCTGACGGGCTCGAATTGTGGCCGGCGGACCGGGCGCAGCTCGGCGTCCAGGGAATCGTCCTGCGGGAGAATGGGTACCGGTGCGACGAAGGGGTGGCGTACTACCGCAAGACGGGGCAGCGGGTGCGGGTGGTGTTCGACGCGGCGCTGATCGCGGAGACGGAGGCGCTGATTCTGGGAGCGTGGGGCCTGGCGGAATCGGGAGAGATTCCGGCGCCGCTGATGGATTCGCCGAAGTGTCCGGGGTGCTCGCTGGTAGGGATCTGCCTGCCCGACGAGACGTGGCGGGCGGGAGCGGAGGAGGCGGACGAACCGCTACAACTGGCGCTCTTCGACCTGCCGCGGCGCAAGCCGGCGAAGCGCGAAGTTCGCCCGATGATGACGCCGCGCAGCGAACTGCGCCCGCTGTATCTCAACACGCAGGGAGTAAAGATCGGGAAGAGCGGGGCGGTGCTACAGGTGAAGGACAAGGAGAAGCTGCTGCAAGAGGTGAGGATCGGCGAGATCTGCCAGGTAAACCTAATGGGGAACGTGCAGATCACGACGCAGGCAGTGCAGGCGCTGTGCGAGGCGGAAGTGCCGATCTGCTACTTCTCGATGGGCGGGTGGTTCTACGGGATCACGCTGGGATTGAACACAAAAAACGTGTTCCTGCGGCGGAACCAGTTCCGGCTGGCGGAGCAGGAGTATTTCGCGCGAACCATCGCGCGGCGGCTGGTGGCGGGGAAGATTCGCAACCAGAGAACGCTGTTGCAGCGGAATCACGTGGAGCCGAAGCGGGAGACGCTGTCGGGGATGAAGGCGATGGCGGAGCGAGCGGAGGGCGCGGGGTCGCTGGAGGAGTTGTTGGGGCTGGAGGGGAATGCGGCGCGGATGTACTTCGGGGAGTTTGCGGGGATGATGAAGCCGGACGAGGAGGCGGGGACGAGTCCGCTGCCGTTCGAGATGGACGGGCGGAACCGGCGTCCGCCGAGGGATCCGGTGAACGCGATGCTGTCGCTGGGGTACAGCTTGTTGGCGAAGGATCTGACGGTGGCGTGCTACGCGGTGGGGTTCGACCCATACGTGGGGTTCTACCATCAGCCGCGGTTCGGACGGCCGGCGCTGGCGCTGGATTTGATGGAGCCATTTCGAGCGCTAATTGTGGATTCGGCGGTGCTGACGGCGGTGAATACGGGGATGGTGACGGCGCGGGATTTCGTGCGGGCCGGGGGCGCGGTGGCGTTGACGGCGAGCGGGAGGAAGGCATTTTTCCGGGCGTATGAGATGCGGATGGATACGCTGGTGACGCACCCGTTGTTCGAGTACCGGGTGAGCTACCGGCGGTTGCTGGAGATCCAGGCGCGGCTGTTGGCGCGGGTACTGGAGGGGGAGATTTCGGAATACCCGGTGTTCACGACGCGGTAGTGGGGTGCGAGCGGCGGGTCGGGGTCGATGGAGGGGGGAGCGCTCGCGGACGGGTAAAGACGCGGGAAGGCGGGAGTTAGCGACGTGGAGATGGTGCGGGGGGCGAGAATTGGGATTAAAATGGAGAGGCGCTCGCGGACAGGCGCACAGGTCATTGAAAACAGAACAGAATATAGGAGTAGCTAAATCCGCGATCAATTGATCGCGGCCCCATTGAAGCGAGACAGTTAAAAACCGCTTCCCGTGCTTCTCTCTGAAATCCGCGATCAATTGATCGCGGCCCCATTGAAGCGAGTGACGGTGACGTTCGTGACAGCAACTACAC
>JANYAH010000269.1 GCA_025361425.1 Candidatus Solibacter sp.
GCTCCGGAACTTGTTCTTCGGATTGTGCTTGCCCAGCACCTTCGTGATCGCCGCCGTCAGCGTCGTCTTGCCGTGATCGATGTGTCCGATCGTCCCGATGTTGATGTGCGGCTTACTGCGGTCAAATTTTTCTTTTGCCATACTATCTCACGCCTTCTCTGTACGGATTTCGTTACAGGAGGTCCGCACGGCGGCCGGTGAGCCGCCGTGCAGGAAAATCTGGAGCCGTTGACCGGGATTGAACCGGTGACCTCGTCCTTACCAAGGACGCGCTCTACCAGCTGAGCTACAACGGCCTAAAAACAGTGTACGAAACTTTCTGGTGGACGGGGGAGGATTCGAACCTCCGTAGCTCCAAGGAGCGACAGGTTTACAGCCTGTTGCCATTAACCGCTCGGCCACCCGTCCGGTGCACCCACAATGCTCCCACCTAAAGCGAGACTCACATTACGGGGAAACTACAAGTCTACTAGGAGAATGGGGTCTACCGCAACTGCACTTCATTCGGCGCCCCAAAATTCAATCTCGTCGTACTGCGGGTCCACGGGGTTGTGGTCAACCGTGTGAGAACCACGGGAGCGCGTGAAGTTGACTTCAGGAACGTCGACTATCCCGTCAAGACGTAGTCGCTGTCATTTCCCTGGCACTGGGAACGGCCGCGTCTGCGGCGATTCCATGAATTCCGGATGGGCTCGCCTGAGTTTCAGTGAGAGATCTTTCTCGCGGCTCGCCTCTTCTTCCTTCCCTAATTGAAAATAAATCTGACTAAGCAACAGGTGCGGCTGCGGGTGGTTGGAATTGCCCTGCGAGCAGCGCTGTAGCTCGGCGGAGGCGTCTTCGAGCCTATCCTGGCCCATGAGCGCTTTGGCGAGCGCGATACACGCGGGCATGTAGTCGGGGCGGATCCTTAGCGCGGTGCGTAGGTGGCTGGCTGCTTCTTCGTAGCGGTCTTCGAGAAGGAGCGACTCGCCGTAGAAGAAGTACGGCTCCTCATAGGAGGCATCGGCCTCCATCGCTTTCTTCAGGTAGGGTAGGCTCTCTTCGCGCAGGCCGGCGCGTCGGAGCTGGTAGCCGTACTCAAAGTTGGCGCGGGCGTTGGCAGGGAACTTCTCGGCGGCGCCACGGGTGAGTTCGAGCACGCTGGGGTCGCGAGCGTCGTGGCAGGCCTGAATGGCGATCATCCAGACGTCTGGCGTGTCGCTTTTGAGAGCGAGTGCCAGGCGCGCGGCGTCACAGGCCTCACGGTAGTAGTGGCCGTTGCTGTATTCGACGGCCATGATCTGAAGGAGCTTGAAGTTACCGGGTTGGGCGGCGATGGCCGCGCGCCACTCGTGTAGCGCTGCGTCGCGGCGGTCGAGTTTCAGGAGGACGGTGCCGTGAATATAGCGGGTGCTGAAGTCGGAGGGTTTAACCTTGGCCGCGCGGGCGAGCAGTACGGCGGCCTCTTCGTTACGGTTCTGGGATTGGCGCAGGAAGCCGAGGTTGAAGAGGGAGGGAAAGTGCCCGGGCTGAGCGGTTAGGGCGCGCTGCCAGAGAGCCGCGGCCTCATCGGCGCGGCCTCGCTGGGCGAGTCGCGCGGCGGATTCGGAGAGGGCATCGGGGTTGGCCTGGAAGGCAAATGCCACGGCGGCGATGAGGGTCAGGGTGCTCATTTCGGCAGGGGGAGGGGCTTGGCTTGGCCGGAGCCTTCGACCAGGAGATAGAGTTCCCCGGCGGGGACGCCGGGGAACTCCTCTGTGACGCCGGACGGCCAGGCGACGGTGATGTGATCCACCGCGCCGGCTGCGCCGAGGCCGAAGTGCAGGCGGAGGTCGTTGACCGAGAGGAAGCTGGACTGGCTGAGAACGGCCTGGGTCTGGCGCATACCGCTGCTCTGTATGGAGACGGTGGCGCCGATGGCCGCACGGTTGGACCGCACGCCCTGGAGTTGGATTTTGACCCAGTGGTGCGGAGAGTGGGAGTCGTTGCGGAGGAGCGAGGGCGGCTCGTGCATATTCATCACCAGCACGTCCATGTGGCCGTCGTTGTCAAAATCGCCGAAGGCCGCACCCCGGCTGGAGTGCTCTTGCAGGATGCCGGGGCCGGAGAGGGAGGATACGTCCTCGAATCTGCCATTGCCGAGATTGCGGTAGACCAGGCGCGGGCGCTTGTAGGATTCGCTGGCGCTGATCTGCGCGACCTCGGGGTAGACGTGACCGGTGACCTGGAGAATGTCCTGCCAGCCGTCGTTGTCGAGATCGACGAAGCCCGTACCCCACACGACGTAATCGGGATTCACAGCGAGTCCCGCTTTCACGGAGATGTCGGAAAAGAAACCGCGGCCGAGGTTGCGATAGAGGTTAGGATAGTCCCCGATGAAGTTGGTTTTGGTGATGTCGATACGGCCGTCGTTGTCAAAATCGGCCACAGCCAAGCCCATGCCGGCTTGTTCGGAGCCGTTGTCGTTGTATGCGAGACCACACTCGGTTGCTATGTCGCGGAATGTACCGTTGTGGCGGTTCTGTAGAAAGATGCTGGGGGTGGAGTCGCTGGCGATGTAGAGATCGGGCCAGCCGTCGGAGTCCAGGTCCGCCGTGATGGCTGTGAAGGCGTAGAAGTTCTTCACGGCGCGGATGCCGGACGCCACGGATACGTCTTCAAAGGTGCCGTCGCCGCGGTTGTGGTACAACGTCAGGCGGCCGTAGGGGAGACCGCGCGGCCCGCAATAGACGGGGCTGCCCTTCCAGTAGCAAAAGGGGAATTTGCCGGGCAGAGGCGTGGACCGCGGATCGAACTGGAGATAGCTGGTGACGAGAAGATCGAGGTGACCGTCGCGGTCATAGTCGATGAAGGTGCAGCCGGTGCTCCATTCATCGCCCAGTCCGCCGGTGCCGGAGCGCTCGGTGTCGTCTGTAAATGTGCCGTCTCCATTGTTGAGGTGCATCACGTTGCGGCCGTAGTAGGTGACGTAGAGATCCAGGAATCCGTCGTTGTTCACGTCTCCGGCGCAGACCCCGTTGCCCCAGCCAGAGTGGTCCATGTGAGCCGCCTTCGTGACGTCAGTGAAGCGGCCCTTGCCGATGTTGCGGTAGAGCTTGTTGGTGGGCGCCTGTCCGGCAGGGAAGCCCTCCAGCCGCGAGCCATTGACCAGGAACACGTCCAGCCGCCCATCGTTGTCGAAATCCAGGAAGGCGACACCGGAGCCGTTGGCCTCAATGACGAACTTCTTCTTCGTCTCGTTGCCGGATGTCATTTTCGCGGTCAGGCCCGCTTCCGCCGCGACATCCACGAACGACACAGGCCAAGGGCGGCCCGAGGCCTTGACGCGCGCCAAAGGCCGGGCATTGCCGCTGATCATGCCCTGCCCGGCAGCCAGGCCCGAGCATGTCAACAGGACGGTAACAAGCCATCCAGTGTGCAGCATGCGCACTGGCGACCATCATAACAAAAAGGCACCAAGCGGCAGCACATCCCAGTTATTGGAAAAGAAATCGGGAAATCCATGACAGAAATCGCTTGACCTCGGCGTGGGCGACGAATATACTCCCAGCAGCTTGCCATTAGCGTTAACTATGACGTTTGTCCCAGATAGAGAGGTCTTCTCATGTTACCGAAGCAGAGTAGTGTCTTTCGAGTCTTTCTCGGACTGCTGTTTTTGGCGTCTCTGGCCGCTCCTTTTGCGGCGGGCCAGGCGACCAACGCAGCCATCACTGGTCTCCTGACGGATGCGTCCAGCGCAGCCATACCGAATGCCACCGTCACCGTGACCAATTCAGGAACGGGCGTCACCCGTTCCGTCACCACCAACGATTCCGGGGCGTACACGATTACGCCGCTTATTCCAGGCTTGTATGAAGTGAAGGTGAGCAACGCGGGCTTCAAGACGAGAGTTCAGGCGAACGTTCTGCTGGAAACCGGCGCACTGCTCAAGCTAGATATTCAGCTCGAAGTGGGCCAGGTCAGCGAGCGGATCGAGGTGACGGCGGCCGCGCCGATCATGCAGACTCAGGAATCTTCGGTGGCGGGCGTGGTCACCACGTCGCAACTGGAGCGCATCCCCGTGAATGGCCGCAATTTCACTCGTCTCATCGTGATGATGCCAGGCACTAGCGACGTCAGCCCCAGCCAGTCTAAGGGCGGCCAGGCTGGCCTTCAGATGATCTCGGTAAATGGCCAGCGCCAACAGGACAGCAACTACACAATCGATGGCGTGGACAACAACATCATGTACATGAGCTCCGGCATTGGCGCGCCCCCCATGGACGCAATCCAGGAGTTCCGCGTGGCGACGAACAACTCGGCCGAGTATGGCCGCAACGCCGGCGCCAACGTCAACCTATCCATCAAGTCCGGGACTCGGGATCTACACGGCAGCGTCTACGAATACTTTCGCAATGACAAGCTCGACGCCAACGACTGGTTCAGAAACGCCCAACCGCAGGCGAATGCCAGCACGCAGGCAACCCGCGTGCCATTCCGGCAAAATCAATACGGCATGGCGGTCGGCGGTCCCGTGGTGCTCCCCAAAATCTACAATGGCCGCGACAAGACCTTCTGGTTCGCCAGTTGGGAAGGCTACCGCCGGCGTCGGGGTAACACCACCATCAGTTCCACCCCGATCGCCGAGTGGCGGCAGGGTAACTTCTCTAGCTTTGCCCAACAGATCTACGATCCGCTTACCGGCGTGCAGACCCCGGCAGGCATCGTGCGCCAGCCCTTCACCGGTAATCAGATTCCCAAGAACCGCATCAATGCGGGCATGAGCTTCCTCACGGACACCTACCTGCCGCTGCCCAACGCCGCCGGACAGACCAACAACTACGTGATGACGGACTCCACGGCGAACGACCGCGACATGCTGGTGCTACGCGGTGACCATTCGTTTGGATCGAAAGACATGTTCTTCGCGCGCTATCTGCGCCAGAGGGTCAATGAGAGCGCGCCGTCCAACTTCTCCACCGTGCGTTATAACGGCACGCGCATCGATTCCGACAACTTCGGCGTCGGATGGAACCACGTCTTCAGCGCGACCACGGTGCTGGAAGCAAAGTACGGCTACAACCACCCGAAAAATCCGGGCTGCGACCAGTTCAGGAACGGACTCGCCCGCGCGGACGTGCTCTCCAAAGCCGGCATCAAGATGTTCTACCAGGACGCCCTCTGCGACGTGATGCCGAACTTCAGCGCCGACGGCCTGTTCGGCACCCTCGCCGGCGGCGGTGGCGAGACAATCATCGACACCGACCATCAATACGAGGCCAAGCTCTCCAAAATGATGGGCCGCCACTCGATGAAGTTTGGCTTCCAGTACATGCGCCGGGCCATGGACGCTTTTTTCGCCAACCCGACCAACGGCAGTTCGAACTTCTGGGCGAGCATGACTAACTCAGCCGACAATCCCAAGGCTGGCAACTCCTATGCCACGCTGCTGTTGGGCTACCCGTCCGCCATTGCGCGCGGTGTCGGCATCCCCAACGCGCAGGGCCGGCAGAACTCGTATTCCGGCTTCTTCCAGGACGATTGGCGCGTCACCGACAAGCTCACCGTCAACCTGGGCGTGCGTTGGGAAGGCTTCAACCGGCCCTATGACGCCGCTGACGCACTTGGCAATTTGCTCGTCACCCGCGAGAACGGCCAGGATGTCGCCCGCTTGATGTGGGCCGGCGTGAACCCGCTGGCCGCCCCGGACACCGGCAAGGTGGGCGAACCGGCGCGCACCTACGGCTATGGCCGATCGCTGATGAAGAACCGCTGGAGGAACTTCGCTCCGCGCGTCGGCATCGCCTACCAGGTGAATCCAAAGACCGTCGTACGCATGGCATTCGGCATGTACTTCAACAGCACGTTCATGCAAGAGCTAAACGATCTGCGCAAGTTCTGGCCCTATCTGCCCCAGCAGGTTTTCAGCCCGAACACGGGCGCTGTCCCCGACACCTCCATCTCCGATCAGGGACCGTCCTTCAACAGCACGCAGGCCATCGGCGGCTGGCCCCAGGATCCGAACAACCGCAGCCCCTACTCCCAGCAGTGGAATGTGTTCGTTCAGCGCCAACTGATGAACGACGTCACACTCGACGTGGGCTACGTTGGCTCCGCCAACCGTAATCAGATCGGCTACGTGGGTTGGAACAACGCGCTCACGCCCGCACCCGCCGGTACGCCCGTCGATCCGCGCCGCCGCCTCGCCTCCTCCGGCTTCACCGGCAACATGGATGGCGGCAGCAACGTCTTCGCCTCGGAGTACAACGCCATGGAAGTGAAGGTGACCAAGCGCTTCAGCAAGGGGCTCTCCCTCCTCGGCAACTACACCTGGGCCAAGATCATGGACGATCAGTCCTCCCTCGCCGAAGCCAAGTACCAGGATATGTTCAATCGCCGCGCCGACTGGTCTCCGGCCAGCTACGACCTCCGCCACGTATTCAAGGCTGGTTATGTCTACGATGTGCCGTTCGGTAAAGGCCGGACCTTTGGCTCAAACTGGAAGGGATTTGCCGACGCTCTGCTGGGCGGCTGGGCACTGGAAGGGATTCTCCAGGTCCAGACCGGCCGGCCTTTAAACGTCACCTCCGGCCAAGACACCGCCCACACCGGCAAGTACATCGGACGGGTGGACGTCTCCGGCAACCCGACACTCCCCATGGCGCAGCGTTCCATTTACCGATGGTTCAACACCAGCGCCTTCTCCATGCCGGTCAACGCTTATGGCAACTCCGGCGCAAACACTGTCCGCGCGGACGGCAAGGTGGCGGCCGACATATCGGTGGCCAAGAAGTTCAAGTTCCTAGAACGGCAGTCTCTGGAATTCCGCACGGAGTTCTACAACATGCCCAACGTGATTAACTTCGGCAACCCCAACACCAATCTTAGTTCGCCCGACTTCGGCAAGATCACCAGTGCCGGCGGCGCGCGGCAGATTCAGTTCGCCCTTCGCTACGTTTTCTAAGAGAAGCAGCCGAACCACTTGCGGGCGCATCTCCTCCACGAGAGGAGGCGCCCGTTTTCCGTTTATGGGCCAGGCAGAGTCCAGGGCTGACGGTAAGGTCGTCCTCACCCGCCGATGGAGTACATGGGCCGCGGCGGCGCCACGAATTTCGCCGAGTTGATCTCATGGCCTGCCCACTTGCCGCTCACGTTGCGACGCACTAGCGCCGCGATGGCCTCGTCCGGCGCCCCGGAGCGCATCAGCGTCTTCACGTCGTCTTCCTCAATCGCAAACAGGCAGTAGCGCAGCTTGCCATCCGCCGTCAGCCGCAAGCGATTGCAGTTCAAACAGAACGGCCGGCTCACCGACGCGATGAAGCCCACCATCCCGCCGCCGTCCGCATAAACGTACTCCGAAGCCGGCGCCCGCGGATCGGGATCTGGCACCGGCGCGAGCGGCGAGATCTCGCGCGACAAGAGCGCGATCATGTCATCCGCCAGCAGCACCTTGCCGCGGTCCCACAGATTCTGCGCGTCCAGCGGCATGAACTCGATGTATCGCACCTCGAAGCCGTTCTCGCGCGCATACCGCGCCAGCGGCACGATGTCCGCCTCCACCAGGTTCTTAACCGCCACCGCGTTGAGCTTAATCTTCGTGAACCCGATCCGCTTGGCCAGAGCCAGCCCGCTCAACACCCGCCCCAGCTCGTCGCGCCGCGTGATTTGTAGGAACCGCGCGCGATCCAGCGTGTCGATATGTACGTTGAGCCGCCGCAGACCGGCATCGTACAGCGGTTGCGCGAACTCCTCCAGCAGCACGCCGTTGGTGGTCAGCGCCAGGTCCTCAATCCCCGGAATCGCCGCCAATCGCCGGATCAATAACGGCAGATCGCGCCGCACCAAGGGCTCCCCGCCGGTCACCCGCAGCTTGCGGACACCCATCTCCACGGCCACTCGCACGAAGCGTTCAATCTCTTCGAAGTCCAGAATCTCGCTGCGCTCCACGAACTGCACGTTGGTCTCTGGCATGCAGTAAAAACACCGGATATTGCACCGGTCCGTGACGCTGATGCGCAGGTTGTCGTGAACCCGCCCGAAGGAATCCACCAGCGGAGCTGCGTTCATCATTTCACCGTGAGCATGCGCTCTAGCGGCACCAGTGCCCGCTGCATCACGTCCGCGGACAGTTCCACCCGCGGTTCCAGATTGCGCAGGCAGTCGCGCAGTTTCTCCAGCGTATTCATCTTCATGTACGGGCACTCGCTGCAATTGCAGTTTTCGTTAGCCACGTAGTAAAACTTTTTCTCCGGCGCCAGCTTCTTTAGCGAGTGATTTACGCCGCTCTCCGTCATCACGATGAACTCCGCCGCGTCGCTCGCCACGCACCACTGAATCAGCGCCGAAGTCGACCCGATGAAGTCCGCCATTGCCAGCACCGATTCCGGGCATTCCGGATGCGCCACCACCTTGGCGCGCGGATGCTCCGCCTTCGCCTCCGCCAATCGCCGCGCCGGGAACGTGGCGTGCACGATGCAGGTGCCCTGCCAGATCTTCATATTCTCCCGCCCGGTTTGCCGCTTCACGTAGTTGCCCAGATTGCTGTCCGGCAGGAACAGCACCGGCTGGTCCGCCGGAATCGAGTTCACAATCTGCACCGCATTGCGTGACGTGCAGAGGATGTCGCTTTCCGCCTTCACCTCGATCGACGTATTGATGTAGCTGACGATGGCATACTCCGGATGCAGCCGCCGGAACTCGCGCACCGGCGCAACCGGGCAGCTCTCCACCAGGCTGCAGCTCGCCTCGCGATCCGGCACCACCACGATTCGTCCCGGGTTCAGCACCTTGGCTGTTTCCGCCATGAACCAGACCCCGCAGAACGCGATCACGTCGCCTGCGAACTCGCGCGCCTTGCGCGCCAGTTCGAGGCTGTCGCCAACCACGTCGGCCAGTTCCTGAATCTCCGATTCCTGGTAATGATGCGCTAGCAGAATCGCCCGGCGCTCTTCCTTCAATTCCAGGATCTCGTCCGCGATGGTAGTAGGTGTGAACATCAAGGTCGGCCAAAACTCAGCCAGCTATCCTCCCTCCATTCTACCAACCCCCGGTGGCATATGGCTCAGTACCGGCGCGCCGGCGTCTTCGAAGGGCTGAGGACGCAGGTCGGGCCCACCGCCGCTACCACCGTCAAGGCGCCCCGCGACACGTGTTTTTCGCCGGCCGGAAAGCGCGCGCATCACCGCGACACAGTTCCAAGGTTACGTCGCGAGAGCCAACGGCGGTGCCATGAATGCCCCGTCGAGGAGGGATGCGCCCTTAAGAATCCAGGCGCTTCCACAGGCCTTCGAAATATTCCTGGAACAGGGGATTAAATCCGCTGCTGGCGACCTTCCATGCGTCGCGAACCGCCTGGCTGTTGGCCCACGTGCGGAAGACCCGGTGCCAGCCGGCGTAGACCGGGTTCTCGCGGTCGCCGCGGTGCTGGAAGTTGAACTCGAAATAAACGTCTTCCATGAACTGGATGAGTTCCATGCAGAAGTAGACCGCTTTGCGCGGCGTGACCTGGGGCTGCGATTCCAGCGGCATGCCGTCGAAGAGTTGGTTGTCCAGGAACGCCAGTTCCCGGTCGTCGCTGATGCGGTGCAGGAAGGCCGAGTACTGCTCGGTCAGGTTGCTCGCCTTGCCTTCGGGGAACGAGGGCGCGGGGTGCCATTTGCGGCACAGGTCCTGGAACATTTCCAGCATGTGGCGCTCGTCTTGTGCGCTGGGCCGGGTGGCGACGTTTTCAAATGTCGTGCGCACCACGTGCAGGCCCAGTTGGCGGTAGCTTTCAAACTGCGATTCGCTGAAAAATTGGTCGGCGGTGCTTTCGTGCGGGAACGCGGCGTAGCCGGCGTGGTACTGCTGAACGTCCTCGGGTTCGTCGCCGGTAAAACTGGCCTTCAGATAGAGCAGCCATCCGGTGGCGCGCGGCGGCACGGTTGTGTCGGTGCGGCCGCAGGCGTCGGCGGCGAATCCGGCTTCCGTTTCCGGGTAGGTGATGGTGCCCACGACGCAGTGCGCGCGGCTGCGGCCGTGGGAGAGACGGATGGGGTCCGGGTTGATGGTGATTTCCACGCCGAAATCGGCGCGGCATTTGCGAATCGCGCAGCCCAGGCCTTCGAAGCTCAGCTCCGGGTCGGCTTCCGCATCGCTCACGATGATGTAGCGGCAGCGGCGGCGCACCAGTTCGTAGAGGCCGAGATTCTCGAAGTGGCCGCCATCGGAGACGTTGACATAACGGCTGCGGCCGTTGGATTGCGCGAACAGTTCGGAGAGCAGGGAGACCAGCGCGTTCTTGGGGCCGGGGCGCGCGCTCGGGGCGTCGCGGCGCGGGTTGCCGAGCCACCAGCCGAGGCGCACGTTGAGAATCGTCATCAGGAAGGCGAGTGGTGCGGAGGTGTGGTACCCGGCGTTGGGGTTGGCGGCGGCGCCGGAGATGGCTACCACGGTGCCCAGTCCGGGGCCTCGCGGCTCCATATATCCGGGGGTGGCACGGTAGCCCTCGGCATTGAGATCGCCAATGCGGTGGGTCACGGCGCGGTCCTCTTTAGAGTGGGGTGGATCGAATCCACAATAGCGCGGGGTGAAGACGAAGGATGCGCCGCGGCGTTCCTGGGTGGCCAATTCGCTGCCGGTGTTGAGGTTTAGCGCGCAATTGACGATGGGGTAGGGGCCGCGGTAGGAAAGCTTAGGGTCGGAGGGCAGGAGGGTGGAGATGGGGAAATCGTCGTGCGAATCGAATCCCGTAAGGCGGTTGGGCTGACGGTTTTCATTGCTGGCGCCGAGATAGCAGCGCACCAGGCGGTTCTTGTAAAAGTGGTGCATGGAGAATTCATTGATGTTGACCCGTAGCGGCAGAATGGCGATGATCAGCCCGCAGGCGACCAGCAGCGCGATGCCGGCGAAGAGTAGGGCCTCGTTGGTGTAGTAGAGGAAGCACCAGTATTCGCGCTGCACCGGTTCCAGCCAGAGCAGCCAGTGGGGGATGTTGCGGGTGACGGGAACCAGGCAATCGACGGGGTCCGATAGCGCGCGCAACAGCAGGTGAGTCCCCAGCGAGACGAATAAGAGGAAGCCGGCCAGGAACAGGACGGGCGCCACTTTGGCCAGCAATTCGAGGCCGCGGGTTTTGCTGTCGGCGCCTTCCTCGGGTGGACCTCCCTTGGTCTTGTGGCTCTTGCCCGAGAGATAGCCGCCGACGCCGCTCAGCAGCCAGCCGCCGACCAGCGCCGCGCCGGCGGGCGCCCAGCGCAAGGTGACCCAGGCCAGCCAATAGGGGCCGAAAACCGCCAGCACGATGAGTCCGAGCCAGGCTGCCATCGCGATGGAGACGGATGCGCCGAGCCGCGCCAGCCACTCGCGTGCGGCGTCGGGGAAGTCCGACCCCATGAGCCCGATTTGTAGCGTGGTGCCGCACATCCAGACCATCAGTATCATGGGCGGGCCCAGGGCGATCCGCAGCCATTCGACGTCGGGATCGACCCACCTACCGGCCAGGCTCCATACGCACCACAACAGCGCCGACGTCAAGATGGCGCAAACCAACGGGATCGCGATTAACAACGGCCATCCACTGGAACCCTTGTGTCGCGCGCGATAGCAGAGCCGGAAGCCGCCGAGCCACTGGAGCAAAGAGAAGAGCACGAACAGGATGACACCGGCGGCCAGCGGCTGTGGGTCGAAGCGAAAGGCGCCGAGTATGTAGGACGCGAACATGATACAGAGGGTGGCGCCGCCGACGATGCCGCGGCCGGAGAGATCCCACAATTTGAACCGCGGCGTCAGTTCTGGGAACTGGGCGAACACGATCTGCCGCAGGTTGACGCCGACGATGACGACGGCCGCGCCGAGAGCCAACATCCAGAGCGTCCGCGCCACGCCGGATTCCAGCCCCAGGCCGAACTTCTGTTGCAGAATGCCGCTCATCAGCACGGTGAGCACTACGCCCACCAGGAACGGAATCAGGATCAGCAGATTCAGCGCCATGTTGCGGATCCAGACCGTTCCGATAGTCCAGAGATCTGGGCTGAAGAGGCCGAGTTGAGGCGCCAGGTAGTTGCTGTACTTACGGAGGAAGGTGATGGGGTCTTCCCCGGCTTGCCCGGGGACGCGGCGGGGGTCGAGTTCCGGCTGCGCGGCCGCGGGGTCGCCCTGGTATTTGTTGCGGATGACGCCATGCAGCCAGGCGCCGATGTAGCCGCCTCCCGACACGGTGGAGAGGTAATCGATGAAGGGGAGCAGGCCGAGTTCCGCCAAGCCTTGCAGCACGCCCAGATTGAAGGTGGCGCTGCGGATGCCGCCGCCGGAAAAGGACAAACCGAGCGGGCGCACGCGATGCGCTTCCTTGTAGGGATGCTCCGCGACGGCGGCAGCGAGCGGTTCCTGGTGGGGGAACAGCGCGCGCCGGCGTTGGCGGATGTCCTCGACCTCAGCGCTCAAGACGCCCGGGAAATCGCTAGGTGAATTCAGCGGCATAAAGTGGCGCCTTCGACGAAAATACGGCACACCGCTCCCTGACCCGGTGAAGCCGGAACCAGGGAGGAAGACGACTTCACCGCGGAGACACAGCACTGTTCCAGCGTGAAGGTCTTGGCCAATGCCAGGAATGCCGGAAAAACACCGGCGAGCAGACAGCGTTTCATGTGGAACCAGTCTACTCCAGCGGACAACTTGGGCGTGGTATGCTTTTGATCAAGCGAGGGCTTCGCCTCTGTGGACTTTCCCGCCAATTTCAATCTGTGTGTAACGCCGACCTCTTTCAAGCACGTCCCTATACTTGTCGCTATGTGCTGCTGACGTGGACTCATGTTCGAACTCCTGTTCAAATATCCGGCCAGCATTTTCCATAAAGGCCAGTTCGTTTTACTGACGCCGTGGCCGGTCTGGATTCTGGCGATTGCCATTCTGGCCGTTACCAGCGCCCTTTTCTGGCACATACGCCGCAATCACGGCATGCTATCCGGCGCGCGTCCACTGGCCATCTGGCTGCTGGAAAGCGGTCTGGTCGCCCTCATCCTCTTTCTGCTCTGGCATCCCGCGCTGAGCATCGCCACATTGCGCCCCCAACAGAACGTGGTGGCGGTTCTGGTGGACGATTCGCGCAGCATGGGGATCAACGATTCGTCCGGAACGCGCGAAGCGGCCGCCCAGGCGTCGCTCAATTCCGGGATGCTCAAAGGCCTCAGCGACCGCTTCCAGGTGAGACTTTACAAGTTTGGCCGCGAGCCCGAGCGGATTCAGAAACCCGAGCAGCTTACGGCCACAGCCCCGGCCTCCCGCCTGGGCGAAACACTGGAGCGTGTGCTGGCTGAATCCTCCTCGCTGCCGTTAGGCGCGATCGTCATGTTGAGCGATGGCGCGGACAACGCGGGTGGCATCGACCTGGCCACCATCGCCGCGATACGGCGGCAGCGCATTCCCATCCACACCATTGGCTTCGGCAAGGAGCATCCCGATAAAGACGTCGAGATCACCGACGCGGTGGTGCCGGCGCGCGCCCTGCCCGATTCCAAGTTGACGGCCACGGTCACGCTGCAAAGCTGGGGACTCTCCGGCGTGAAGAGCAAGCTGACGGTGCGCGAAAGCGGCAAGGTGCTGGTGTCCCAGGACGTCACATTCAAAGAGAACGGACAGTTGCAGCCGCAGACCCTGGCGTTCAATGGTGGGACGGCGGGGCCGAAAACGCTGGAGATCTCGGTGGATCCGGTGAGCGGGGAAGAGAACCAGCTCAACAACAAAATCACCCGCGTGGTGAACGTGGAAGCGCGCAAGCCGCGCATCCTCTACATCCAGGGCGAACCGGTGTGGGAGTACAAATTCATCCGGCGCGCCATTGAGGACTACCCCGATATCGGCATCGAAATGCCGAGCATGCTGCGCACCACGCAGAACAAAATCTACCGGCAAGGCATCAAGGATGCCAAGGAACTGGAAGACGGCTTCCCGCTCAAGGCCGAAGAGCTGTTTGCCTACCAGGGGCTGATCGTCGGCGGCGTGGAGGCGAGCTACTTCACCGCTCCGCAGCAGCAGGCGATTCGCGATTTTGTGGATCGGCGCGGGGGCGGCCTCCTGTTCATCGGCGGGCGCGCCTCGCTGGGCGATGGCGGGTGGCAGAATTCCCCCATGGCCGAGCTGGTTCCGGTCAAGCTGCCGGCCGGGCGCGGCACCTTCCATCGCGATTTTTCCAGCGTTTCGCTGACCGCGCAGGGAGCGCAGGGCGTACTCTGCCGCCTGGACGAGAATCCGGCGCGCAACGCCGAACGGTGGAAGAAGATTCCGCAGATCGCCAACTACCAGGATGTCGGCGAGGCCAAACCGGGGGCCACCACGCTGCTCGAAGTGACGCCGGCGGGTAAGCGGCCGCAGCCACTCCTCGTCACCCAGAATTACGGACGCGGGCGCACCGTGCTGTTCGCCACCGAAGGAAGCTGGCGCTGGAAGATGTGGCTGGACCATGCCGATAAGACCCACGCCACCTTCTGGCAGCAAATGTTCCGCCACTTGGTGAACGACGTTCCGGGGCAGGTGGTAGCCACCACACCCAAATCGGTGTTAAGCGATGAGACCAAGGTGCCGGTCCGCGTGGAAGTCCGCGACAAACAGTACAAGCCGGTGACCAACGCCAAAGTCCAGGCGCGTTTCCTACAGCCCGATGGTTCCAGCGCAACTATGGAACTTTCCCCCGTTCCGCTGGAAGAAGGGATATACGGCGGGGAATGGACGGCGGAGCAACCGGGGTCGTATGTGATGGAGATTCTGGCCGGGCAGGAAGCGGAACAGGTCGGCAAAGACCTGCTGACTTTCCGCCGCGAGGACGGGGTGGCGGAAAATTTCCACACTTCGCAGAACAAGGAACTGCTGATCAAACTGAGCGATCAGACCGGCGGGCGGTACTACAGGCCGGATGAGGCGTCCAAGTTAACGAATGAGATTTCCTACTCCGAGGCGGGAATTACCACACGCGAAACCCGCGATCTTTGGGATATGCCGGTGATCTTCCTCCTGGCCATGGGCATCCGCGCATCCGAATGGCTGTTGCGCAGAAAGTGGGGCGTGGTATGAAAACCCTGGTGCCCGC
Organism: Candidatus Solibacter sp.; assembly: GCA_025361425.1. Taxonomy (GTDB): domain Bacteria; phylum Acidobacteriota; class Terriglobia; order Bryobacterales; family Bryobacteraceae; genus Solibacter. Next base: position 15,020 of record JANYAH010000269.1, read on the forward strand.
TACTGCACTGCCTGCGTCTCTTGTGGGGCGGTCCCCCTGGACCGCGGCCGACGCCCCCGTCGGCGTTTTCGTTGGCAAGGGAGCGGGACCAGGGGGACCCGCGCGGACCAGGGGGTCCGCCCCACCGGTGCGAGTGCTGGCATTGCTGCTCTTGGCCGCGTTCTCCGCGCCGGCGGCGACGTTTTACGTCACCATCGCCGGGCTTGGCGGCGAACCGGACTACGTGCAGCGCTTCAAAATGTGGGCCGAGGATATCGATGGCAGCCTGAAGAAGGCCGGCGGCGACGCGTCGGTGGCCACCTTGATTGCTCCCCCGTTGCTGCAGATCCGCACGCGCTTCGCGGACCTCGCCAAGCAGGCCAAGCCGGCCGATTCCCTGGTGGTCATTCTGATTGGGCACGGCACCTACGACGGGCACGATTACAAGTTCAATATCCCGGGTGCGGACCTTACGGCGACGGAACTGGCGGCCCTGCTGGATCGCGTACCGGCACAGCGGCAACTGGTGGTGAACATGACCAGTTGCAGCGGCGGATCCGTCGAGCAGTTGCGGCGTCCCAACCGCATCGTGATCGCCGCCACCAAGACGGGGTCCGAAAAGAACGCCACCAACTTCGCGCGCTACTTCGCCGAAGCGTTGCGCGAACCGGCGGCCGACACGGACAAGAATGAATCCGTCAGCGCGCTCGAAGCCTTCCGCTACGCGCAGACCAAAACCACGGAATTCTTCGACACCCAGAAGCGCCTGGCCACCGAACATTCGGTGATTGAGGACACGGGAAAAGGGTTGGGCGAGCGTACCGCCACGGCGGAGAACGGCCAGGGTAAACTGGCGGCAAACTTCACCGTAGTGCGCCTGGGGGCGAATGCCGCCGCCGCCCGCGACCCCAGTAAACGGCCCCTGCTGGGCAAGAAGGAACAGCTAGAACAGGCCATCGAAAAGTTGAAATTCGAAAAGGGCGCGATGCCGGTGCAGGAGTACAAGCGCCAATTGACTCAGCTTCTCATTGACCTTGCCAAAACGCAGGAGGCCCTCGACAAACCGTGAGGGAAAGCCAGTGAAATACCTCCAACGGTTGGGCGCCGTGACGCTTCTGCTTGTCCTTACCCTGCCCGCCCAAACATTGGACCGGGCGGAAGCATTGTGGAAGGCGCGGCGATTCAAGGAAGCCAACGAGGTCTTCCTGGCGTTGGTGGCGAAAGAGCCCAAGAACCCGGATTACAAAGTGCGAATGGGCCGCATGGCGATGGACCACACCGAAGCCGCCTACGCAACGGATCTCTTTACCGAAGCCCTGGCAATCAAGAAGGACCACGCGGGCGCGCTGGTGGGGCTGGCGCTGCTGGCATCGGAAAACTTCGATGCGCGGGCCGCCGACCTGGCCGGTAGAGCTCTGGAGATCGACCCCAAACTGCTTGAAGCGCAGGAATTGCTGGCGCGCATCGCGCTCGAAGACAATGATAATCTCAAGGCCGCCGAGCAAGCCAAAAAGGCGCTGACGATCGACGGGAGTTCCGTCCAGGGCAAAGCGATTCTGGCCACCATTGAACTGCTGGCGGACAAGAAAGATACTGCGTGGGATCCGCATACCGCCCGAGGCTATGAAACCATCGCGCATTTCTTCGTGATGAACCGGCGCTACGAAGAAGGTATCCAGTATTTCCGCAAGGCCATCGAACTGGATCCGCAGTTATATAGCGCGCGCTCCAAGCTGGGCGTCAACCTGATGCGCCTTGGCCAAAACGAAGAAGCTTACCAACAACTCGAACTCTGCTTCAAAAACGAATTCCAGGATGCCGCCACGCGCAATTCGCTGAAGCTGATGGATAGCTACAAGAATTTCGTCACTTTCACCACCCCCCGGACCGTCCTCAAGCTGGACAAGAAAGAGGCTGAACTACTGCGCCCCTATTTCCAAAGCGAGATGGATCGCGCGATGTCCACCTACGAGAAAAAGTACAAGCTGAAGCTGGAAAAGCCGGTGCTGGTGGAGGTTTATCCGAATCACGAGGATTTCGCCGTGCGCACGCTGGGCTTGCCGGGACTGGGCGCACTAGGCGTGACCTTCGGCTACGCCGTAGCCATGGACAGCCCCTCGGGACGCAAGCCCGGGACCTTCCATTGGGCGTCCACACTGTGGCACGAAATGAGCCACGTGTACACGCTCACCGCCACCGGCCATCGCGTGCCGCGCTGGTTCACCGAGGGGCTGGCCGTCCATGAAGAGACCGCCATCTCGCCGGATTGGGGCGACCGTCTGAGCCCGGACGTAATCGGCGCCATCAAGAATAAGAAGCTGCTGCCCGTCGCGGAGCTGGACCGTGGGTTTGTGCATCCGGTGACGCCGGGGCAGGTCATCGTCAGCTATTTTCAGGCCGGCCGTATCTGCGATTACATCAACGAAAAGTGGGGCTGGGATACGCTGCTGGCCATGCTTCACGATTTCGGCGCAGGGGAGGCGACCGCGTCGGTGGTCCGCAAGGAACTGAAGATTGAGCCAGACGAGTTCGATAAGCGCTTTCTAGCCTATATCGAGGCCGACACCAAGAATGCCGTGGACCATTTCGACGAGTGGAAAAAGAGTCTGAAATCGCTGGTGGAAAAATCCACCGCCAAGGATTGGGACGCCGTCATAAAGGAAGGCACGGCGATCCGCGACCTGTATCCCGACTACGTCGAAGAGCACAGCGTGTATGAGGCGCTGGCCGAGGCCTACTTGGCCAAGGGCAACAAAGCGGCGGCCATCGCGGAGCTGTTGCGCTACCAAAAAATCGGTGGGCGCGAACCGGAATCGTTGAAGCTGCTGGCTAAGACCCTGGAAGAGGCGGGCCGTACCGCGGAGGCCGCCGACGCGTTGAACCGCCTGAATTTTATCTACCCGATGGACGCCGCCGCGCATCGAATCTTGGGGGGACTCTGGCTGGTTCAGGGCAACGTCAAGGGGGCGATCCGCGAATTTGCCGCCGTACTGGCGCGCAATCCGCAGGACCCCGCGCAGGCGCACTTCGACCTGGCCCGCGCCTATCACGCGGACAAACAGACCGAGCCGGCGAAGGAAGAATTGCTGGTCGCCTTGGAAGCGGCCCCAGGGTTCCGCCCCGCGCAGAAGCTCTTGTTAGAATTGAGCACTACCCCAGTGAAGAGACAGTGAAGAACTAGAAACGGACAAAACATGTCAACCGTGACCGAGTTGGAGCCGGAAATTCTGAGATCGCGCATCGAGCGCTTTCGCCAGGTGAAGAGCGAGATTGTGACGCAGGTGCGTCGCGTGATCGTGGGCCAGGAGGAGGTTCTCGATCAGGTCATGATCGCCCTGTTTGTGGGCGGCCACTGCCTGATCACCGGCCTGCCCGGCACCGCCAAGACCCTGCTGGTGCGCACCATGGCACAAACGCTGGGGCTGGTGTTTAAACGCATCCAGTTTACCCCAGACCTGATGCCCAGCGACATCACCGGCACGGACATCATCGAGGAAGACCCCACCACCGGACGCCGCACCTGGACGTTCGTGCAGGGCCCCATCTTCGGTAACATCCTGCTGGCCGACGAAATCAACCGTACACCACCGAAGACGCAGAGCGCGCTGCTTGAAGCCATGCAGGAGCGTAGTTGTACGGTGCGCGGCAACATGTACATGCTGCCCAGCCCGTTCTTCGTGCTGGCGACGCAGAACCCGATCGAGCTGGAAGGCACTTACCCGCTGCCCGAAGCGCAGTTGGATCGCTTCCTGTTCAATACGGTGCTGGACTACCTCTCCGCGGACGAAGAGCAGACGGTGGTCGATTTGACCACGGTGACCACGGTCTGCTCAGCCGACCCGGTGACCAACGCCAAGGAGATCCTGGACTTCCAGCAGTTGGTCCGCATGGTGCCGATTGGTGCCAGCGTATCGCGCTACGTGGTGGAAATGGTCCGCGTGACTCGCGCCAGCGACGAAAACGCCCCCGACTTCGTCAAGAAGTACGTGAACTACGGAGGCAGCGTCCGCGCGGCCCAGTTCCTGGTACTAGCGGCCAAAGCGAGAGCCTTGATGAAGGGCCGGTACCACGTGACCTACGAAGACGTCCGGGCGCTGTACATCCCGGTCCTGCGGCACAGAATCTTGCTGAACTTCCACGCCGAATCGGATCGGTTGAAACAAGACGACATTTTGAAAAAGATATTGGAGTGGAAGCCGGCGCCTAAGGAGTAGTGGTGCTGGAGGAGTGAATTCACCGCAGAGACGCAGAGACGCGGAGATTAGCGCAGAGAAATGCAGAGCAACCTACAGGCGGAGAACACAGATCTCAACGGCATCACTCGTAGGATTATTGCGGCTGCGATTGAGGCTCATCGGCATTTAGGCCCTGGGCTGTTGGAATCGGCGTATCAGGCATGCATCTGCTATGAATTAGGCCGGATGGGCCTTTCCTTTACGCGTGAAGTCCTGTTGCCCCTCAGCTACAAAGGACTCCAGTTGGACTGCAATTACAGGATTGACTTGCTGGTGGAGGACGCAATTATAGTGGAACTAAAATCCGTCGAGCAGCTCTTGCCCGTCCATTCGGCCCAATTATTGACCTACTTGAAAGCCGCCCACAAGCAGATCGGCCTGCTCATCAACTTCCATGTCCCAGTCCTGAAAGACGGCATCAGGAGAATGGTGAACAACTACGCGGAGTCCCCCTCTGTGCTCTCACGCGTGGAAGGGGAGGAAGCCGAATCTCTCCTGTCTTCTCTGCGCTTATCTTCGCGTCTCCGCGTCTCTGCGGTGAATAGAAGGCCACGCTAATGCTACAGCGCTTCCTCGACCCCGCCACTCTCGCTTCCATCTCCAGCCTTGACCTGGTGGCCAAGACCGTGGTCGATGGCTTCGTCGCCGGTCTCCACCGCTCCCCGGACTTCGGCTTTTCCCAGGAGTTCGCCGAGTACCGTGCCTACGCGGAAGGCGACGACCTCCGCCACGTGGATTGGAACGTCTTCGCCCGCACCGACCGCTGCTTCCTGAAGCGCTATCGCGGTGAGACGAATTCCCAACTGCTGCTGCTCCTGGATACCTCAGCCTCCATGGGGTACGGGTCCGCCAACGTCACCAAGCTCGATTACGCGCGCTTCGTCGCCGCCTCCCTGTGCTACATGGCCAACAGCCAGCGCGATGCCGCCGGGCTGATCGTCTTCGATGAGGACGTGAAAAACTACGTGCCGCCTTCCACCCGCCAGGGACAGCTCTTCCGCCTGCTGCACGCCATCGAAAAGGCCGAACCGGGGACGCATACCGATTTCACCAAGCCGTTCGTCCATTTCCAGAATTTCCTGCATCGCCGCGGCATCGTGGTCGTCCTGTCGGATTTCTACGAGGACCCCGCGGTCATCGTCAAGACCGTGGAGCCGCTGCGCTACCACGGCAACGAGGTCATCCTGTTCCATCTGCTCGACCCGCAGGAACTTAAGCCCACCTTCCGCGAACCCGTACTCCTCTTCGACCTCGAAGAGACCACCAAATCGCTCGAAGTGTCGCCCGAGTATGCGCACAACGAGTACCGGCGCAAGATAGATGCTCACATCGAAGCGCTCGGTTCGAAAGCTCGCGGCGCGGGCATGGACTACTTTCTGATGGATACCGGGCGGCCGCTGGACGAGGGGCTGCGCGAGTATCTGCAAGTACGCAAGGGGCGATTGTAAATCGATGGGATTCTTTACGCCATGGTTTCTGGCCGGCGCGGTGGCCGTTGGGCTGCCGGTGTGGCTTCACCTGTTGCGCAAACATAAGACTACGCCTCTGCCGTTCAGTTCGCTGATGTTCTTCGAGAAGCGGACGCAGAGTTCCATCAAGCACCGCCGCCTGCGTTACCTGCTGCTGTTCGCGGCCCGCGCCCTGCTGGTGTTGCTGCTCGTGCTGGCCTTCGCGCATCCTTATATCCGGCAGACCGTGCTGGCCTCCAAGCGCTCCGGCGAAGTCACCGTGCTGGCGGTCGACAATTCGCTCAGCATGCGCGCCGGGATGAGGCTTTCACAGGCCAAGTCGGCGGCCAAATCCGCGATCGGCGGATTGCGTGTGGGACAACGCGCCCAGGTGCTGGCCTTCGGATCGCGCGTGCAGGTGATGAGCGAAGTCACCGACGACCACAACTCCTTGAACGCCGCGGTGGATTCCATTGAGCCGGGCGACACTCGCACCTCCTACGCGGAACTTGCGCGCTCCCTGCGCTCCATTGCGCAATCCTTGAAGCTGCCCCTGGCCGTGGAATTCTACTCGGACATGCAGCAGACCGGCTGGCCGGCTAACTTCAACGATCTGCGCCTGAGCGCCGCGGTGCAACTCAATCCGCACGCCATAGAGGCCAAGGAAACGCCCAACTTCACGGTGGAAAACGTGGTGGCGCCGCGCCGCGTATACGACGCCAAGAAGACGCGCGTGATGGCCACCGTGGCGGGCTTCGGCAACCAGAAGGCGACGCGCAGCGTTTCGCTGGTGCTCAACGGGCGCGTCACCGAGACCAAGCAGGTGGAGGTGCCGGAGAACGGGCGCGCCACCGTCGAATTCCTCTCGCTCGATGTGCCTTACGGACGCAATAAGGGTGAAGTGCGCATCGATACCGCCGACACCTTGCCGGCCGACGATAGCTTCTATTTCTCGGTGGAACGCAGCGATCCGCGCCGTGCGCTGTTCGTCCAGGAATCGGCGGGTAGCCGCGGACTGCTCTTCTTCAAGGCGGCGCTCGATGCGGCGGGCCAATCGGCCTTCGAGATCGATCCGGCGACCGTCGACCAGGTGGCCAACGTGGCCCCGGGCAAGTACGCCTTCGTCGTGCTGAGCGATCTCGGCGCGGTGCCCTCCAGCTTCGAAAACGCGCTGCGCGATTATGTGCGCGGCGGCGGCAGCGTGTGGATCGCGCTCGGACACCTCTCCGTGGGCCGCGGCAAGGTGCCGGTCACCGGCGACGCCATTCAGGAGGCGCGCTACGCGGGCCGCGAGGGCGACCGCTTCCAGACCGTGGCGTGGCTGGATTCCTCGCATCCTTCGATTCTGAAAGACGACCGCTGGGAAGGCGTAAAGTTCTACCAGGCCATTCATGTGGCTCCGGGCACTGCCCGCGTGGCTGCCAGGTTGAGCGACCAGATGCCGCTATTGATCGATTCTCAGTTGGGTGAAGGCCATGTCCTCACGTTCGCGTCCACCTTCGACAACGTGGCCAACGATTTTCCCATCCACGCCTCCTTCGTGCCGTTCATCGAACAGACGGCGCGCTACCTGGGACGCCTGGATGCCGGCCCGGCCTCTGTGCTGGTGGGCGGATTCGCCGAACTGCGCGATTCTAAGGAAAAGGGCGCCGCCGTGGACGTGTTGGATCCCAAGGGCGAGCGCGTGCTTTCGCTCGAAGAGGCCACCAAGGCGCAGAACATTCAGTTCACCATGGCCGGCTTCTACGATGTCCGCCGGCCCAACGGGCGCAATGAATTGGTGGCCGTGAATGCCGACCGGCATGAGAGCGATTTAACGCCGGTCTCGCTGGACAGTCTTACTTTGTGGAAGAACACGTCCCAAGGGACGGCGGGCGGGGCAAGTGCTGCCGGCGACGAACAGAAGCCGGTGTCATTATGGTGGTACGTCATGCTGGCAGTGCTGTTATTGGCATTGGCCGAATCCTTGCTAGGGAATCAACATCTTTCGGTTGATAAAGAGGCGGCGGTATGAAACCTTTGGATCGCTTGAGCGAGTATCTGGGAGCCATTGAACGGCGGCTCCGTCTGATCGCACTGACGCGCGGCATAGCGGTGACTGCCGGCATGGCGTTGGCGCTCACCATTGTGGCGGTGCTGGTCATCAACCAATTCGCCTTCTCCCATGGGAGCGTCGTCGGCGCGCGGGTTTTCCTGTTCCTTGGCCTGGCCTTTGCGATCGCGGCGGCGCTCATCATACCCGTAATCCGTCTCAACCGGCGCAACGCGGCGCGGCGGGCGGAGGCGCGGTTTCCGCAGTTCGAAGAACGCCTGCTGACCTTCACTGAGCGCATCCAAGCGAATCCCGGCGATCCGTTCCTGGAACTGCTGGCGGACGACACCCTGCGAGTGGCGCAGCAGGCCGAACCCCGTAACGTGGTGAAGAGCGCGTGGATTTTCAGCTTCTCCTCGGCGGCCGTGGCTGCCGCGCTGGCGCTCATCTGGCTAGCATCCGCCCCCGGGTTCATGGGTTACGGCACGTCGCTCTTGTGGGCGGGTTTGCCTAAGGGCACGACCAAGCCGTTCTATTCCATCCTGGTGGATCCGGGCAACCGCACGGTGCGCAAACGCAGCGATCAGTTGATTACCGCGCATCTCACCGGTTTCTCCGCGCCCATGGTGCGCTTCTTCGCCAAATACTCCAGCGCCTCCCAGTGGGAGCAGGCTGAGATGGGCGCCGAACCGGGTGGCACGGCCTACCAGTTCCTCATCGCCGGCGTGCCGGAGAACCTCGAATACTATGTGGAGGCCGGCGGCGTCAAGAGCGGCACCTATAAGCTGAACGTGATCGATCTGCCCAGTGTCAAGAAAATTCGCGTCACCTACCATTACCCCTCCTGGCTGGGCCTGAAGGATGAAGTGGAAGATCCGGGCGGCGATCTGCGCGCCGTGGAAGGCACCAAGGCCGATATCGCCATCACCACCGATAAGCCGCTGGCCAGCGGCATTTTGATGATGGACGATGGCTCGAAACTCACCCTCCGCAACGGGCCCGACGGCCTTTTAGTGGCTACCGTGTCCATACTCAAGGACGGCCAGTTTCACATAGCGGCGCTGGAAGGCGGGGAAGACGTGCGCCTCAGTGAGGATTACTTTATCGAGGCGCAGCGCGACAAGCCGCCGGAGATTAAGATGACGCGGCCGGGGCGCGATTTCAAGGCATCGCCCATCGAAGAGGTCACCGTGCAAGTGGAGGCCAAGGACGATTTCGGCCTCAAGAATGTGGAGCTGCACTACTCCGTGAATGGCGCGCCGGAAAAGACCGTAGCCATGCCGGCGGGGGGCAAGACCGCCACCGGCGCCAGCACCATCGCATTGGAAGATTTCAAAGTGGAACCGGGCGACGTGGTGAGTATGTACGCCGTGGCCAAAGACGCGCGCACCAAGGCTAGCACCGATATTTACTTCATCGAGGTGCAGCCGTTCGAACGCAACTACACGCAATCCCAGCAGGCAAGCGGCGAAGGTGCGGGCGGTGGCGGCGAAGAGGATCAGAACCAGATCTCCAAACGGCAGAAAGAAATCATCGCGGCCACCTGGAATCAGTTGAAGGGTGCGGGTGCCAAGGGCAGCGATGCCGAGAATGCCGCATTTCTGGCAGGCGTGCAGTCCAAACTGCGCGATCAGGCCAAGTCGCTGGCCGACCGCATGAAGGCCCGCCAGTTGACGGCGGCGGGCGATTCCTTCAAGAGTTTCGTCAAGGATATGGAAACCGCCGTGGAGGCCATGGGTCCCGCCTCGGAGAAGTTGAAGGGCGCCAGATGGCAGGACGCGCTGCCTCCCGAGCAGAAGGCGCTGCAATACCTGATGCGCGCCGAGGCCATCTCCCGCGATATCCAGGTGGCATTCGGCAACCAGCGCCAGGGTGGCGGCGGTGGCGGTGGTGGCGCCGGCGCGCGCGACATGGAAGGCCTCTTCGATCTCGAACTCGATACCGAAAAGAATCAGTACGAGAGCAATAAGTCGCAATCCTCCAGCCAGCAACAGCAGCAGCAACAAAAGATTGATGAGGCGCTGCAAAAGCTGCAACAACTTTCGAAGCGGCAGCAGGAACTTGCCGAACAACAGAAAAAGGGTCAGCAACAGACCTCGCAGCAGCGCTGGCAGCAGGAAATGCTGCGCCGCGAAGCGGAGCAATTGCAGCGGCAACTGGAAGAAATGACGACGGGCAACCAGAGCCAGCAGTTGAGCCGTAATCAGCAAGGCCAGCAAGGACAGCAGGGTCAGCAAGGTCAGCAAGGACAACAGGGGCAGCAGGGCCAGCAGGGGCAACAGGGACAACAAGGTCAGCAAGGACAGCAAGGTCAACAACAGGGCCAGCAATCGCCGCAGCAACGCGCGCAGCAGCAGCAACAACAAAACGCGGTTCGCGGCGCGAGTCCGGAACAGATGCGCCAAATACTGGAACGCCTGAACCAGGCCATGGACGACATGCGCGGCGCCGCTTATTCCCAGCAGGCGGGAACCCCGCAGGGCGAGGCGCAGGCGCGCCGTGCCGCGGAGCGTATGAAGGAAGCCGAGCAGATGCTCTCCGGCATGCGCAGCAAGCAATCCTCTAATCAGGTGGAAGACCTCGCCCGTCAGGCTGAAGATCTGGCTCGCCGTCAGCAGGCCTTCGAAGGCCAGATGCGCAAGACGTTCGGACCGCAGAGCCCGGGCCTCACTCGCGAACACGCCAACCAGCTCGCCACCGAAAAAGAGGGCGAGATTCAGGACCTGAAGAAGCTTCAGCAGGGTATGCAGTCTGCCGTCCGCGACCTGCAGAACACGCAGCGCAAGGCCGCCACCAAGATGCGCGAAGCCCTCGGCGAAGTGCAGCAGGCCGAGATCGAGCGCGATATGCAGCGCAACGCCGATTGGATCCGCCGCGGCATGGGGGGCTACGCCGTAATGTCGGAAGCCACCATCACGCAGGGCATCAACGAACTTAAGGAGCAGTTGAAGCAGGTGCAGCAGGCGATGGGTCCGGGCACTAAGGACGGCAAGGGCGGCAAGGACGACAAACTCTCCGAGACCGCGTTGGGACAGGTGGAGCGCCT
>JANYAH010000306.1 GCA_025361425.1 Candidatus Solibacter sp.
GCTCAAGGAACCGCGTGAGCTTCTCCCACAGCGAAAGCGTGTAGCTGATCCCCTTGCCCAATGCGCTCGCCGGCAACACCGCAGCCTGTGCGGTTTCCATCTCTTTCTTCATCACGTCGAGCAGCCGACGGGAGCGTTCACCACGCAGTACATGACGCGCGCGATGATCCATGCCCGCATCGCGAGCCTCGGCATCGACTGCAAATAACTCGTCGATCCGCGCCACCAACTGCGTCGCCATCCGATCCTCCGGATTCAGTTTGACCGCGTCGAATACCTTTCTCCGCGCATGCGCCCAGCACGCCGCATGCACCATCCGGATTCCGCCCACGCGACCATACGCGGCATAGCCGTCAGTCTGCAGAATTCCTTCATACTGTCCGAGAAATTTCACCGGACCGTCGCGGCCCCGCCCCATCCGGAAATCGAAAACTACATTCCCTCCCGGTTTGCCATACTGCCACAGAAAAGCCTGATGGTTCTTCCCGCGCCCGTCCGACATCTGCACTGGAACCGGTGTTTCATCCGCCTGTATGTAGCTTCCGGCAACTAACTCGCGCCCCATCGCCCCCGCCACCGGAATCAGCAACTCGCCGACCCGCATGATCCACCCATCCATCGTCGCCCGGCTGATCGAAACGCCTGTGTCCCGCTCCAGAATCGCGCTCTGCCGGTACAGCGGAAGATGATCGCTGTACTTGTTCACGATCGTATCGATCACCACCCGGTCGCTCACCAGACTCTTCTCGATGATCCGCGCCGGCAGAGGCGCCGCGCTGACTCCCTCGGCGCAACTCTTACAGGCTCGCTTTTCGCGCCGTGTCACGACCACAAAATACCGGGCCGGTTCCACATCCAGTTGTTCGCTCTGCTCGTAGCCGATCACGGCTTTATCTTTGCCGCAGCTTTCGCAGTGTCGCAGCAAAGTGGTAATGTCCTATTTGGGCAAAGTAGAAATGTCCTATTGACAGGGTCCAGCCTGGAAGGGTGGACGAAGGACAACTGCTGATGACCCAGTCCGAGCGAGACCGGCTGGTGGCCTTGAAGAAGGCCAAGAAGAAACTGATCACGCAGAAGCAGGCTGCCGAGGAGATCGGCATCACAGAGCGGCAGGTGCGGCGACTCCTGCGGAAACTGCGACAGAAAGGAGACCAGGCGGTAATCCATGAGTTGCGAGGGCGAGAATCCAATCGGAAGCTGTCGAGCGAGGTGGAACAGCAAGCCATCACGATCCTTTCCGACCCGGTGTACCGGGGGTTCGGGCCGACGTTGGCAAGCGAGTATCTACACAAGCTGCACCAGATAACGGTGAGCAAGGAGACGCTGCGACGCTGGATGGCCAAGGCGGGATTGTGGAAAGCCGGTCATGTTCGGGTGGTGGAGGTGCATCAGTGGCGACCGCGGCGGAGCCGCTGTGGCGAACTGGTGCAGTGGGACACCAGCACTCACGACTGGCTGGAAGGCCGCGGCGGAACGATCTACCTGATTTCGATGATCGACGATGCCACCAGCCGGCTGTTCGCGCGCTTCGTGCGGCATGACACCAGCGAAGAGAACAGGCGCCTGCTGTGGGCATATCTGGAGCGGTTCGGCCGGCCGCTGGCGTTCTACACGGATAAGGCCGGGATGTTTAAGGTGACGGTGAAGACCAAACGGCAGGAAACACGCGAAGGGCGAGACCGGCCCCAGATGCCCCCCACGCAGATCGAGCGAGGTTTGCGCGAACTGACCGTGGTCTGGATTCCGGCGCACTCGCCCCAAGCCAAGGGGCGCGTCGAGCGCCAGTTTTTAACGGCCCAGGACCGTCTGGTGAAAGGGCTGCGGGTGGCCGGGGCGCGCACCATTGAGGAGGCCAACACGTACCTTGAGAAAGAATACTTGCCTTGGTGGAACCAGACCCTGGCCGTGCAGGCAGCCGACCCAGCCGATGCTCATCGGCCATTGGGCAAAGAGCACGACCTGGCGGCGATCCTGAGCCACGTGGAACAGCGGCAGGTGACCAATGATTACACCGTGCGGTACGACGCAAAAGTCTATCAGATCGACCGCCGGGATATTCGGACAGGAATGCGCAAGGCTTGGGTGCGCGTCGAGGAGCGCTTGGACGCGACCATCGCGGTGCAATTCCAGGGACGCTATGTGCGCGTCCGCCGCTGTGCGCCGCCATTATGCGAAGCGGGATCGCCCAAAACGACGGAGGCCAAGCCCCCGCGCCCAACAGGCAAGCCCAAAAGCAAAAGCCGTTGGATGGAGAACTTCTCTGTCCGGCAGGCCACCGAGGTGCCCCATGCTCGTAGCTGAGCATCGGCGTCGCGGACAATGCCAAAAAGATCGCCGGGCAAAACCGGCCCGGCGATCTCCGCGCTTAAGATATCCGAAGACCGCTGCTCAGAGGCTTCACCAAAGCAGATCTACTCACCAAAACCAAAACCCCCAGAACGGGCAACTTATGGCCCGGTTTGACTGGGGGTCTGGCGCCATCTGCTTCGGAGCCAGCCCCGTCGCAGCGGTCTTCGGATCTGCCCCAGGGTGCGCGACTCCCCCAAAACATCGAATCCGCTTTAAGCCCTCCTCCCAAGCAGCCCCGCTAAAACAGGACATTTCTACTTTGCTGGGAATAGGACATTTCTACTTTGCCTTGACACTCCGTTTTCGGCTCCTTGAGCGGATATCCCGATTCTGCTATCCTCAATAGGTTGAATTTATAACAACATAGCTATCCCGGCGTGTTGCCGGGCCTACCTTGAGAGGTTCACATGTCAG
>JANYAH010000317.1 GCA_025361425.1 Candidatus Solibacter sp.
AGATCTGGGAATCCAGACCGTCGCCGTCTACTCCGAAGCGGATCGCTACAGTTCCCACGTGCGCTTCGCCGACCAGGCCATCTGCATCGGACCCGCCAAGAGCGCCCGCAGCTACCTGGACATTCCTTCCATCATCAGCGCCGCCGAAATCACCGACGTGGATGCGATCCACCCCGGCTACGGCTTCCTCAGCGAGAATGCCACCTTCGCCGAAGTCTGCGAAGCGTCGCACATCAAGTTCATCGGTCCCCGGCCGGAAGTCATTCGCATGATGGGTGTCAAGGAACGCGCCCGCGCGTTCATGCACGAACTCGGCGTCCCCGTATTGCCCGGTTCCCCCGGCGTGCTCGCCTCCCCTGAGGAAGGGCTGGAACTCGCCGCCAAAGTCGGCTACCCGGTGATTCTGAAAGCTTCCGCGGGAGGTGGCGGGCGCGGCATGCGCATCGTCAACGGCCCCGGCGAGTTGCCCTCGTTATTCCTACAGGCGCGGAACGAGGCCGGCAGCGCCTTCAGTTCGCCCGATGTCTACCTGGAAAAATACGTCAGCGCTCCTCGCCACATTGAATTCCAGATTCTGGCCGACGAACACGGCAACGTGGAAATCCTCGGCGAACGCGAATGCAGCGTGCAGCGTCGCCACCAGAAACTGCTCGAGGAATCTCCCTCGCCCGCCGTTACCGATTCGCTGCGTGCCGAGATCTCGGCCGTCCTCCGCAACGCCATCGCTCGTGCCGGGTACACCAACGCCGGCACGGTGGAGTTCCTGATGGATGAAACCGGCAAGCTCTACTTCATCGAAGTGAACGCCCGCGTACAGGTGGAGCACCCCGTCACGGAGTTCGTCACCGGCATCGACATCGTCAAGAGCCAGATACGCATCGCGCAGGGCGAAACCCTGGCCGAGATCCTTCCCGGCCCCGTGGAATTGCGCGGCCACTCCATCGAGTGCCGCATCAACGCGGAGAATCCCGAAACTTTCGTGCCCTCGCCCGGCCGCATCACCGGCTTCCACTTGCCCGGCGGCGTCGGTGTCCGCGTGGACACCTGGGCCTACACGGATTGCGTCATCCCGCCGTTCTACGATTCGCTGGTCGCTAAGCTGATCACTTACGGCAGCGACCGCGCGGAGGCCATCCACCGCATGCAGCGCGCCCTCAGCATGTTCATTGTGGAGGGCATCCACACTTCGATCCCTATGCAACAGCGCATCCTGGCCGACCCCGATTTCCAGGCGGGACGCTTCGACACGAATTTCATCAAGAGGTTTATGCCCGGCCCCAAATGAAACGCGCCCTCCTGCATCCCCTCTTCGCGGTGGGTGCAACTGGGGGCATTGTCCTCTCCATGGCGCTGGCCTTCGGCACCCTGCGCCCTTAGGACGAGGCACTGTCAACAAATCGCTTGGGCCAGACCGCTGCCGCTCAGTCGAAGTTGATCCTCTCTTTTTCAATCACCGGTGGCCGCTTCAGTACCTGGGTGTGGATGGAGCCGATGTACTCGCCGAGCATCCCCATACAAAAGAGCTGAACCGCGCCCAGAAAGAACATTCCGATCACCACCGGAGCCGTTCCCACGCTGAACTGGTTCCAGTAGAGAAGCTTATAAATCAGGTAGGCCAACGCCACGAGGAAGCTCACGATACCAATGCCGACACCCGCAAACACTGATAGGCGCAGCGGAACCTTCGAATGGTTGGTAATGCCCAGAATCGCCAGATCGTACAGCGTGTAGAAGTTATTCTTGCTGAACCCGCGCTTGCGCACAGGCTTGCGGAAGGGAATCAGAAACTGCTCGTATCCCAAGTCACAGATCAATCCGCGGAAATACGGGTAGGGGTCGCCAATTTTGCGGATGTCTTCGATCACCCTGCGGTCGTAGAGCCCAAAACCAGTGACATCCTTAACCAGCGGGACATCCGAAAGTCGATTGACCAGGTAATAGTAAAGCCTACGAACCAGGAAGAAACCGAAGAACTCTTCGCTTGATGTCTTCTGCGCCAGAACAATCTTGTAGCCTTCCTCCCACTTACGAACGAACCGCGGAAGCATCTCCGGCGGATCTTGCAGATCCGAGGCCATGTAGACGATGGCTTCGCCGCTGGCCTGAAGGATGGCGTGGTACGGAGACCGGACGTGGCCGAAATTGCGGTTATTGACGATGACTTTTAGACGCTTGTCCTGAATCGCGATCTCCTTGAGGATTTTGACCGTGCGGTCTTTCGAGGCGTTGTCGATAATGATGAATTCAAAGGTGTACTCCGGGAGCTCGTTGGCGAAAACCCGGCATACCCGTTCGTATAACTCGCGAACATTACCCTCTTCGTTGTAACAGCCGCTGACGACGCTGATGAATTTCATGCGGAGTTTCTCATGCCGGAATGGCAATACAGCCGATACTCCTCGTTCACTCTTCACCATCCTCCAGCGAAAAGTCAGACTCCCGGCTGGGCGGTATCGCGTAACAAACCAGGTCAAGGCCGTCCGCGCAATGCGGGCGCAACAGTAGTCGGCAGTGGGGCTGCAGGTCGTGGATTCGCGATGGAATCCGCCATAGGTGATCCTGCAGATGGTAGGCGCAGATTGCCAGCGCAGGCCGGTCTTTACGAAGCACCGTGGCTGCGCCCATCAGCCCGTCCATCTCCGCGCCCTCGATATCCATCTTGATATACGTCGGACGCTCGTCCGCCAGCGTCTCATCCAACGGAGAGCACTCCACCTCGATGTCGCCCGTTTCGGAAATCGCCGCGCTGGACAGGCCGGAGGCGGCAAATCGCAACTTGCAGCGCTCCCGCCCTACGGCTTGCGAAATAGCGCGCACCCGTCCCCGCAGTCTCTGGTCGGCAGCTATCGTGCGTTCCAGCGCCGCGAAATTCACCGGGTCGGCTTCCAGCGCCAGCGCGCCTTGAAAGCGGCCGCCGGTCCACTCCGCCAGTTCCAGCAGCGTGTCGCCATCGTAAGCTCCGCAGTCCACGAAATACTCATCAGACCGCGGACGGAAGAGGCGCCGCGGAAAATACTGCTTGTCCCCGTCTGGCTGCCTCAGAGAACCGAAATCCGCCGTCAGGCGGAACTCGAGTTGCCGCAGGAACTCACATTGCGAACGGCGTCCTTCGAAAAGACCGAATGCCTGCCGTACCTCGCCGTGCGCTTCCAGCACACGGCTGGGAAGATCCCAGAGAAAGTTCGGCAAGAACT
>JANYAH010000342.1 GCA_025361425.1 Candidatus Solibacter sp.
GAGGAGGTGCGCCGGACTGCCGACCGGCTACGCGCCGGCGCATGGGCCACACTCTGGACTGCGCTGCTGGTCGCCGCCATCATGGTCGGGTCGCGGAATCTGCAGAACTTCGATCCGGCGCTGGTGATCTATACCTTCGCCGTGGTGTTTGCCACCTGGGGCGTGATCTACCACTACAACGTTTGGCTGGAAAAGCCGCCTACCCGCGTCTATTGGGATCGAGGTTGGGAGTTATACCGCCGCAGAGGCATCTTTCGTAGCCTGGGCCACGTTGCTGCGCTGGCGGTCATCCACCTAGCCGCACAACGCTTCATCGCCCACCGCTCGCGGTTGCGCTGGTGGATGCATCAATTCCTCTTTTGGGGCTGCCTTCTGGCGGTTGCCATTACGTTCCCGCTGGTGTTCGGCTGGATTAACTTCCGCACTCTTCCCAACGACCAATTGACTTACGTCACTTACGTATTCGGCTTCCCCATGGGTGCCTTTCGACTGCATACCATTACTGCGTGGCTGCTGTTCCATGGACTCGATATTTCGGCGCTGCTGGTGCTCTCCGGCATCGCGCTCTCGCTGTGGCGCCGTATGACCGACAAGGGAGCGCGCACTCTGCAACAGTTCGGCATGGATTTTCTCCCCATTATTCTGCTGTTCGCCATTTCGGTGACAGGACTGGCGCTCACGGTCTCGCAGGAGTGGCTGCGCGGCTCGTCATATAGCTTTCTGGCAATCCTGCATGCGATCACGGTAATCGCTGCGCTGCTCTTCTTGCCATTTGGGAAATTCTTTCACATCTTCCAGCGTCCGGCCCAACTGGGAGTCAAACTGTACCAGGAGGCCGGCGAGCAGGACCCAGGCGCCAACTGTGCGCGGTGCGGGCAGCGGTTCGCCTCGCAGATGCACATTCAAGACCTCCGCTCCATCCTGCCACAGGTGGGTTTCGACTACGCCATACCCGCACCGGGGGGCCACTGGCAGGCTCTATGCCCGGCGTGTAAAAGAAAAACGCTTTCCGTCGCGCAAATGAGAATCAAGGAGCAATCGAATGGCTAAGGCGCCGCTTTCGCTGGACGATCTGGCCGGCCGTTACGGCCCGCATCTGAACTACGTGCCGCAGGGAGGCTGGCAGGGAGATTCGAGCCACCAGCCCGAAAAGCTGGTCAAGACCCATTGCTGCTTCTGCGGGCAGCAGTGCGGAATCCAGCTCAAAGTGCGCGACAACCATGTGATCGGTTTCGAGCCCTGGGAGGACTTTCCTTTCAACCGGGGCATGCTCTGCCCCAAGGGCGTCAAACGCTACCTGCAGGGGAACCATCCGGACCGGCTCCTGGATCCGCTGATGCGAACCGACGCGGGCTTTCGTCCCGCGGGTTGGGACGAAGCCCTCGATTTCACCGCGCGCCGGCTGCGCGAACTGCAGGAAAAGTACGGTCCCGATTCGGTGGCGGTCTACGGCGGCGCCTCCCTCACCACGGAGAAGTCGTACTTGATGGGCAAGTTCGCGCGCGTGGCGCTGGGAACCCGGCACATCGATTACAACGGCCGCCTCTGCATGGTGTCGGCAGGCACGGCGTACAAAAGCGTGCTGGGTGTGGACCGGGCGCCCAACCCTTGGAGCGACATCCCGACGGCGGAAGTCATCATGGTGATCGGCGCCAATATTGGCGAGTGCGCCCCTATTACCACCGACTACATCTGGCGGGCTCGTGACAAAGGGGCGAAACTGATTGTGGCCGATCCACGCTTCACCCCTATCGCGCGGAACGCCGACCTGTTTCTGCCGGTACGCCCCGGAACCGACCTCGCGCTGCTGATGGCCATGCTGCACGTAATCATTCGCGACGGCTTGACGGACCGCGACTTCATCGAGGCGCACACCACCGGTTTTGAGAAAACTGCGGAATCGGTGAAGGCTTGGACTCCCGAGCGGGCCGCCGAGGTTTCCGGCGTCGCTCCCGATGCCATCGAGCGTGCCGCGCATTGGGTCGGCGAATCTCGCCGGGCCATGCTCATGCACGCACGCGGCCTGGAACACCACTCCAAGGGAGTCGAAAACTGCGAAGCGGTGGTGGCCATTGCGCTGGTCACCGGGAACATCGGGCGCGAAGGCGCCGGACCCATCATGGTGACCGGACAGGGCAACGGACAGGGCGGGCGCGAACACGGGCAGAAGTGCGATCAACTGCCCGGACAGCGCAGTCTCACCGATCCGGCCGCGCGCGAGCACGTGGCGGGAGTGTGGGGCATCTCACCGGACGAACTGCCGGGACCGGGTTATACGGCGGTCGAGATTATGAACGCCATTCACAGCGGCGAAATCAAAGGGCTGCTCTCCATATGCTTTAACCCGCTGGTCTCCCTGCCGGATGCGAATTTCACGCGCGAAGCGCTGGAGCGCCTGGAGTTTTTCGGAATCATCGATTTCTTCCTGTCGGAAACCGCGATGCATGCAGACGTGGTGTTGGCGGGAAGCCTGCAGGAGGAAGAGGAGGGCGTCACCGCCAACGTGGAGGCCCGGGTAATTCATATCCGGAAGGCGGTGGATCCCCCCGGCAACGCACGCACGGATTCCGATATCATCTGCGACCTGGCGCGCCGCCTGGGCCGCGGCCAGTATTTCCCGTTTCGCGAGCCACGAGAAATATTCGAGGAACTACGGCTGGCGTCGCGAGGCGGCATTGCCGATTATTACGGAATCACGTATGAGAAAATCGACGAGCAGAAGGGTGTCTTCTGG
>JANYAH010000346.1 GCA_025361425.1 Candidatus Solibacter sp.
CATCCCGTGGCTTCTGGCGGCGGACGACCGTTGGGTGAAGTTCACCCGCGGCCCGTTTGAAGTGATGACGGACGCGGGTGCGCGCAACGGCCGCGAGGCCATGGTGCGGTTCGAGCAGTTGCGCAACGCGCTTGGCCAGATTGTGGGCGAAGACGACTTGCAAACTCCCTTGCCGGTGCGTGTATTCGTCTTTAAGGACGCCAAGGGTTGGAACTCCGCCGCGCCACTTGCGGAGGGGCGCGACCGCTACGCCATCGTGCTCAGCGAGAAGAGCGCGGTGACGCCGGAGATCTATAGCGAACTGACGCGGCTGTTTCTGAAGAGTAACACCACGCAGATGCCGCTGGCCTTCGAGCGCGGGCTGATCGCGTTCTTCTCCACCTTCGAGGTCAACGGCATCCGGATCACCGCCGGGAAGCCGCCGGCCAAGCCGGATCTGGATTGGGCGCGCATTCATCTGATGGTGGCCGATCCGGATTACTACGGCAAGATTCGCGTGCTGCTCTACAACCTGCGGCACGGCGTGGCGGAGGACCCGGCGTATCGCAACGCGTTCGGCAAGCCGGCGGCAGAGGTGGAGGCCGCGGCTAAGCAGCACTTCGCCGCCGGAAATTTTCAGACCACGTCGCTTCCCAGCCGCCCCATGGCGGAAGGCGATTTTCCGGAGCGGCAGGTGTCGGCGGCGGAGATCTCCCTGGCGCGCGCCGACCTGCTGGTGGGCGCGCAATCGGCCGCCGAATATAGGAAATTGCTGGCAGGACATGAGAAGGTGGCGGAAGCCGAGGAGGGGCTCGGACTGCTGGCGCTGCGCGAGCGCCGCACCGCGGAGGCGCACCAGAATTTCGCGGCCGCGGTGGCAGCCGGCAGCACCAGCGCGCGCTGCTACATCGAGTACGCGAAACTGGAACCCGACCCTAATAAAGCCGAGGACGCACTGCTCAAGGCAGCGGGGATCAACCCGAAGCTGGCGGAGCCCTTTGCCCTGATGGCCGCGCGCGACACCGATCCGCGCAAGCGTCTCATGCATTGGAAGGCGGCCGCGGAGCGCGACCCACGCAACGCCGCTTATTGGCGGTCGCTGGCCGAGACCTACCTGGATGAGAGCAATTACGGCGAAGCCGGCAAAGCCTGGCGTAGCGGCGAACAGGCCGCCACCGACCCCGCCGAGCGCGAGAAGTTTCACCGTGCGCGTATGCTGGTGGAACAGCAGCGCCTCGACCACGAAGAGGCCGAGAAGCGCCGCGAAGCCGAAGAGAAGGCGCGCGAGATCGAAAAATTGAAAACCCAGGCGCGCGCCGAACTGCATAAGGCCGAAGCCAAATTCAGCGAGGGCACGCCGGTGGGCGCCGACAAGCCGGTGCCTTGGTGGGAGGGGCCGAAGCCCGCGGGCAAAATCAGCGGCACTCTGCGACAGGTGGATTGCCTACCTAAACAGCAGGCGCGGCTCTCCATCGAGGATGCGGCGCATAAGCTGGTGAAGTTGCTGGTGGCGGATCCATCGAAGGTGGTGTACACCGGCAACGGCGAATTGACGCTGGGCTGTGGTGTGCAGAAGCCGCGCAAGATTAGCGTGGAGTACTTCCCGAAGGCCAACGCCAGGCTGGCTACCGCCGGCGAGGTTGCCACGGTTGAGTTCCAGTGACAGATCCCGTGAGCCAGGCCGGCACCCAAGGCAACGACGCAGCGCGCTACCGCTGGCTGGTGCTTGCGGTATTCGTGCTCTCAACCGCCATCAACTACCTGGACCGCGCCACGCTGTCCGCCCTGGCGCCGGTGCTGATCGGCGAATTCCACCTTTCGAACGCGCAGTACGGTTTGATCGGCAGCGCCTTCAGTCTGACTTACGCGGCCAGCGCGCCGTTCGCCGGGTTGCTGATCGACCGTATCGGGCTGAACCGCGCGATCAGTTTCGCCGTGGGGTTATGGTCATGCGCTGGCATCGCCACGGGGTTGACCAGCGGACTGGGGGGACTCGTGGGCTGCCGCGCGGTTCTCGGGGCGGCCGAAGCCGCCGGCATTCCGGCAGCGGGAAAGGCGATCCACCAGTACCTGCGGCCCGGCGAGAGAGCGCTGGGCAACGCGGTGAATCAGGCCGGCGTCAGCCTGGGCTCCGTGGTAGCGCCGTTGCTGGCCACTTATATAGCACTGCGCAGCGGATGGCGACAGGCGTTCGTGGTGACGGGTGTGCTGGGGCTCGCCTGGATACCGCTCTGGATCTGGGTATCGCGCCACGCCCCGGGCGCGCCCGTGGCGACGCAACGTCGCGGCGCCGATAGGGCCATGTTGCGGGACCGCCGCCTCTGGGTTTTTGCGGCGGCCAACGCGTTGAGTATGGTGGGCTACTTCTTCTGGTTTTTCTGGACCTCGAAGTACATGGTGGACGTGTACCGGTTAACGCTCCGGCAGGCGGCGTGGTACGTGTGGATTCCGCCGGTATTTGCGTGCTGCGGCGGGTTCCTGGGCGGCTGGCTCTCCCTGCGATTGGTGGAACGCGGAGTTGCGGCGCCGGCCGCGCGCTTCCGCGTGTGCCTGGCGGCCGGCGTGGTTTCCTTGGCCAGTGCGGCCCTGCCGTGGGCGGCAACGCCGGGGTGGGCCTCGGCCGGAATTTCGCTCAGCATCTTCGCCGTGGCGGCATTCAGCGTCAACATGTACACCTTGCCGCTGGATACCTTTGGCGCCGCGCCGGCGGGGTTCGCAATTTCCATTCTGGTGTCGAGCTACGGGGCGATTTCAGCCATACTGGGCCCGGCAATCGGCGCGGTGATCGATGGCCACGGATACGCGCCGGTGACGGTGGCGGTGGCGTTCACCCCGATGGCGGCGTGCGGGGTGCTGTGGTTCACAAGGTCCACGCGATGAAGCAGTGGATGTGGCGACTGCTGGGCAAGGGATCGGAAGCCGTGGTGGTCACCTTTTGCAGCGGCGAGAGCGAACTGTGCCGGCGCATGGCGGAGGAGGTGCCCTCGCTGGTCCCCGACCGGCGCCACTTCGTGGCCACCGCGGAGAACTGGGCCGCACTGCAACGCGAGTTGAAGCCGTACCGCATTGGGCTGGCGCCGGTGATGCTGACGCGCGAGGCCCACGCGCTGCGGCGCGCCGCCTACCGGCTGGCCCCGCACAAAATTCTGGCGTACAACTCCCGCCTGGAGCGTCACCACCTACGCTTCGATCTACCCTCGCTGCTGTTCTGGCTGGGGGTGCCGCTGGACCGTATCTATCTGCGTCCGTGGTGGTGGCCGTGGAAGAAGCGCGAGCGTTCGGTGGTTCCGACGGGCTATCGCGTGGTGGAGGGCCGGGCCTGCACAGAGGGCCGCCGCCGCGTGGCCGTGCTCTCGCCCTACTTCCCCTTTCCCCTGGCGCATGGCGGCGCGGTGCGGATTTACAATCTTCTGCGCGAGATGGCGAAGCAGTTCGATATCGAGCTGTTCGCTTTCACCGATGGTCCCTTGGATATGGCGCCGGTGCTGGAGTTTTGCGCGCGCGTGGCCCTAGTGGAAAAACCGCGCTATCGCGAGCCGCGTTGGAGCACGCTGCTGCCGCCGGAAGTCCACGAGTTCCGCTCGCCCGCCATGCAGCAGGCCATCAACGAGGAGCGCCGCGCCTTCGGCTTTGAAACGCTACAGGTGGAGTACACGCAACTGGCGGAGTACGGCGCGGAGTGCGGCGGGGACATCCTGGTGGAGCATGACGTCACCTTCGATCTGTTCACGCAGATGGCGCGCCGCGAGCGGACGCTTTCCGCGGCGTGGGACGTTTTTCGCTGGCGTCGATTCGAAACCCGTGCGCTCCGGCAGTTCGCGCACGTGGTGGTCATGTCGGAGAAAGACGCGGAGATGGTGGGCGTTCCGAGCGTGGTGATCCCCAACGGTGTGGATCTGGAGCGCTTCCGCGCAGCGCCGGAGGCGCCGGGCGAGCGACTGCTCTTCATCGGCAGTTTCCGTCACTTCCCCAACGTCGCGGCCTACCGCTTCTTCACCGAAGAAGTGTGGCCGCTTTTGCGGGACAAGTTCCCGAATATGTCGCTCACCGTGGTCTGCGGCGGCGATTATCCGGCTTACTGGCGCGCCTTCACGGATTCGCCAGAGCCCGCGGCCGACCCGCGCATCCGCCTGCTGGGCTTCGTGAGCGATGTGCGGCCGCTGTACGTGGAGAGCAATCTGGTGCTGGCGCCGACCACAATCTCCGCGGGCACCAATGTGAAAGTGTTGGAAGCCATGGCGATGGAACGCGCCGTAATCTCGACTTCCTCGGGATGCGCCGGCTTGGGCTTGCTGCATGGCCACAGCGTATGGGTGGCCGATTCGGCGGTGGCCTTCGCGGCCGCGGTGGCGACGCTGATCCACGATAGGGAACGCCGCGAGCAGATGGCGCGCGCCGCCTATGGGGTCGCGCTGAGGAACTTCGATTGGGCCGCCATCGGCGAAAAGCAGCGGGCGCTGCTGCATGCCCGGCTCACTGCCTAAAAACGATCTTCCGCGTCGTCAGGCCGTTCTTGATTTCGACCTGCTCCGTGGCTTGCCGCTCACCCTTCTCGATCATGATGGAGTAGACCCCCAACGCGAGCGGGATCTGCGCCGGTGTGACCTGATCGATGCGCTTGCCGTTGACCGAAATAGCCGCGCCGGGTGGAACGCTGGTCAGCATCAGGGTGCCGCCAACAGCCTTCAGCACCACGGGCGTCAGTTCCAGCGGGCCGGCGCCTAAGGTGAACTGGCGCCGCTCGATTTGATGGCCGGGCAGGGCAACCGACAACGTGTGCCTGCCCGGTGCCGCGCTGAGCGAGCACGGCGTGGAACATGTCATGGACGGATTGCCGTCGAGTGTCGCGGTGGCGCCGGCCGGACTGCTCGTGAACATCACCTCCGGCGGGGCGCCCGCCCGCACTGGCTCTGGGTTGGCAGGCGGAAGCGCCTGCCCCACTTTGGTCTCCGCTGGGCCCACCGGGCTCGGCTTGGCATCGCCGGGGAGAACCAGGGGCACAGTCACCGGCGGAGTCGCTGGAAGCGGCGATTCCTGCTTCGGCGCGGCGGCCCGATGCTCGCCGCTGCCGGAAGGCTCCCGGCCCGGCATGAGCCATGGAGCCGCCTGCCAGCCGAACAGTGCCAACAATCCCGCCGCCACCAGAACCACCAACAGGAACACGGGGAATCCCGATTTGCGTTTGGCTTGAGCAGTGGCGGTTGGCGTAGGTTCGGGCCGGCCCTTGCGCCGCGGCGGCGGCAGCGCGGCGGGCGCGGGTGCGACCACCAGGGGCGCCTTCACATCGGCCATGGTCGGCGCATTCAGCAGGCCGCCGCGCGGCATCACCTTCCACCCTTTGGTGGCGCTGCAAGCCTTCTCCAAGGATTCGACGAAATCCTGGCAATTGCGGTAGCGCGCGTCCGGCTTCTTGGCCAGCGCCTTGCGCAGCACGTTTTCGATGCCGGTGCTCAGGCTCGGATTGAGGCGGCGCGGCGGCACGGGCTCCTCGGCGACAATCTTATAGACCACGGTGGTGAGATGCTCGCCCGTGTAGGGCTTCTCGCCGGTCAGCATTTCGTAGCCGATCACCGCCAGGGAAAACTGGTCGCTGCGCCCATCCACCGGCTGCCCCTGGACCTGTTCCGGCGACATGTAGTGCGGCGTGCCCACAATGGAACCGGTCATGGTCAGATTTTCCGCCGCCGCAATCTTGGCGATGCCGAAATCCGCGATCTTCGCCGTGCCGTCCTGGGAAAGCATGATATTGGCCGGCTTGATGTCGCGGTGCACGATGCCTTTGGAATGCGCGTAGTCGAGCGCCACCGAGGTCTGCCCCAGGATGCTGAACATGCGTTCGCTGTTGAGCGGCTCGGCCTCGCTCAGTACCTGGTCCAGCGTCGGCCCATCCACGTACTCCATGGCGATGTAGGCCAGGTCGCCCTGCTGGTCCACATCGTAAATAGTCACGATTCCGGGATGCGAGAGCATGCCCGCCGACCGCGCCTCGCGGAACAGGCGCTCGCGCATGCGGTCGAGCTCTTCGGGCTTGCGATGGTCCCCGAAATGGATCGTCTTGATGGCTACCGGACGGCCGATATTGGGATCGATGGCATGGTACACCACGCCCATGGCGCCGCGGCCCAACTCCCTGACGATCTTATAGCGCCCGATACGATCCATTCATTTCTAGTGATAGCACATGCGCGGGTGTTACCTTATGACGAGAATGCTTCTGATGAAGAGGACGCTTGTTTGCGCCGCGATGGCGCTCTCGATTCTTTGCCGCGCCGGCGCGGAGACGGTCAACCCGGCGCTATGGTCGGGCTTGAAGTATCGCATGATCGGCCCGGAGCGCGGCGGGCGCGTGACCACCGTCACCGGCGTGCCGTCGCAGGCAAACACCTTCTATATGGGCTCCACCGGCGGCGGCGTGTGGAAGACCACCGATGCGGGCCACACCTGGGTCAATATCTCCGACCGGCAGATCCCGGTCGCGTCGATGGGCGCCATCGAAGTGTCGCTCTCTAATCCCGAGGTGATCTATGCGGGCACCGGGTCGTCCAAGATCCGCAGCAATGTTTCCATCGGCCGCGGCATCTATAAATCGACAGACGCCGGTAAAACCTGGAGCTTCGCCGGCCTGCGCGATGTTGGCCAGATCTCTACCGTGCGCGTGCATCCTTCCAACCCGGACATGGTGTGGGTGGCGGCGCTGGGCAATCCGTTCGCCGATAACGCGGAGCGCGGGGTCTACCGCACTACGGACGGCGGCAGGAACTGGCAGAAGGTGCTGTACATTTCCGACAGTGCCGGGGCGGCGGATGTGGAACTCCAACCGGGCTCGCCGAATGTGGTCTTCGCCTGCATGTGGCATGGCCAGCGCAAGCCGTGGACCATCGTCAGCGGCGCGCGCGAGGGCGGCATTTATAAGAGCACCGATAGCGGCGTCACCTGGACCAAGCTCTCTGATGGTCTGCCCAGCGAACTCTTCGGGCGCAGCAACGTGGCCATCTCCGCCGCCTCGCCCAACCGCATTTACGCCTTGATTGAGGCCAAGCCCGGCTCCGGCCTCTACCGCTCGGAAAACGCCGGGGCCACCTGGAGCCTGGTGAACGGCGCCGGAAACCTGATCACGCGCCCGTTCTACTACACCACTCTCGGCGTGGATCCCAACGACGCCAACGTGGTCCTGGTGGGCAACGAGGGCTGGTACAAGAGCAGCGATGGGGGCAAGAGTTTCCGCCCGTCGCCGGCGCCGCACGGCGATCACCACGACGTGTGGATCAATCCCAGGAATTCGCAGTACATGATTCAATCCAACGATGGCGGGGCCAACGTCTCGCTGGATGGCGGCCGCACCTGGAGCACGCAGATGAACCAGCCCACCGCCGAGATTTACCAGGTGGCGGTGGACGACCAATATCCCTACCGCGTCTACGGCGCGCAGCAGGACAACACCACCGTCATCGTGCCCAGCCTGCCCTTGGGCAACGGGCAGGATTTCCGCGCCGGTCCCGGTTGCGAGACGGGTCCGATCATTCCCGATGTCAAACATCCCGAACTGGTCTACGGCAGTTGCAAGGGCCAGTTCAGCCGCCTCAACCTGAACACCTCCAACGAGGAGCGGTACTGGATCGGCGTGCAATCGCTCTACGGCAATCCGGGCGGAGATTTGATTTACCGCTTCCAGCGGGTTTCGCCCATGGAGGTCTCGCCGCACGATTCGCGCACGGTCTACTACGGTTCGCAGTTCGTACACCGCACGCGCGATGGCGGCGTCACCTGGGAAAAGATCAGCGGCGATCTCACTGCCCGCCCCGAAGGCACACAGGGCGCCAGCGGCGAACCGATCACGCGCGACGCTACCGGCGAAGAGGTCTACAGCACGCTCTATTCGATCCGGGAATCGCCGCTGCAAAAGGGTTTGATTTGGGCCGGCTCCAACGATGGCCTGATTCACGTCACGCGCGACGACGGCAAGACCTGGACCAACGTCACGCCCAAGGGCCTGCCGCCCGGCGGCCGCGTGCAGAACATGGAACCCGGCAGGCACAAACCCGGCACCGCCTACGCCGCCATCTACCGTTTCCTACTGGGCGATTTCACGCCGTACATTTACCGCACCGACGATTTCGGCAAGACCTGGACGCTGCTCAGCGATGGCAAGAACGGTATCGCCGCCGACGAGCCGACGCGCGTAATCCGCGAAGACGCCGACCGCGCCGGCCTGCTCTACGTTGGCACCGAGTTCGGCATGTACATCTCCTTCGATAACGGCGCGCACTGGCAGAGCTTCCAGCTCAATCTGCCGAACACGCCCATCACCGATATTAGAGTGGCGCACCAAGATTTGGTGCTGGCCACCCAGGGCCGCTCCTTCTGGATTCTGGACAACCTGACTCCGCTGCATCAGGCCGGCAACGCCGCCACCGCCGCCGCGCTGCTCTTCAAGCCGCGCGAGGCCATCCGCTCGACCTCGCGCGGGGGCGGCGGACGCGGCGCGACGATTCAGTATCCGCAGGCCGGCGCCGCCATCGATTACTACCTCAGCGCTCCGCCAGAGGGCGTTATCGCCATGGAGATTCTGGACGCCGCCGGCCAAGCGATCCGCAAATTCAGCAGCGCGGGTGCGAGCGCACCGGAAGTGCCGCCGGTGGAGGCGGAGACAGCTCCCAACGAGGATGGCGAAGGCGGTGGCGGCCGTTTGCGCGGCCCGACGCGCCTCGATAATTCGCCCGGCATGCACCGCTTCACCTGGGACCTGCGCTACCCCGGCGCCTGGCAGAGTGCCACACGTCCCGAATCGCTCAATGGCCCCGCGGCGGTGCCCGGCCGCTACGCAGTGCGTCTCACCGTGGGCGCCTGGACCGGTACGCAGCCCCTCACGTTGATCGAAGATCCGCGCATCACCGGCACTGGCGTCACCACGGAAAACCTGCGCGAGCAGTTCGATCACAATATGAAGGTCCGCGACCTGGTGAGCGACGTGAACCGCACGGTGTCGCGCGTCCGCGCGGGCCTGACCGCGCTCGCCGGCAAGCCGGAATCCGCCGCCACGCTCGCCAGCCTGAAAGACCTGGCGGCCAGCCTGATCACCCCCACAGTCCGCTACAGCAAGCCCGAGTTGCAGACCCACATCGCGTATCTGTACAGCGAGACGAACTCTACGGATCAAAAGATTGGACGCGACGCCATTGAACGCTACAATGCGCTGCGCAAGGAACTGGACCAGCGCATCGCACAGTTGAACAACCTTTTAAAGTAGGCGGTGGGGCAGGAGCTTTCGCCTGCCAACGATTGGCGCAGACCTTTGCCAAATGTAGAAACTCCGGGGGCAAGCAGGCCGACGGGGGCGTCGGCCGCGGACCGGGGGGTGCGCTCCACAATCAATGCGGACGGTGGGTGGCATTGGGCGAAAGCGCCTGCCCCACCGACCTCAGGCCTTCAAGAATGCCAGCAGGTCGGCATTGAGCTGGTCCTTATGCGTGGCCGAGAGGCCGTGGGGTGCGCCCGCATAGATCTTTAGGGTCGCGTGCTTGATCAACTTGGATGAACGGAGAGCCGCGGCGCCGATCGGCACGATCTGGTCGTCGTCGCCGTGAAGGACCAGCGCGGGCACGTCGATCGCCTTGAGGTCTTCGGTGAAATCCGTCTCGGAGAAAGCCTTGATGCAATCGAAGGCGCCCTTGTGACCGGCCTGCATCCCCTGGAGCCAGAAGGAATCGATGATGCCCTGCGAGACCTTGGCGCCGGGCCTGTTAAACCCGAAAAACGGGCCGCTGGCGAGATCCATGTAGAGCTGCGAGCGGTCGGCGATGGAGCTGCGGCGGAGGCCGTCGAACACATCAATCGGCAAACCGCCGGGATTGGCCGGCGTTTTCAGCATCAGCGGCGGGACCGCGGAGATCAGCGCGGCCTTGGCGACGCGTTTCGTGCCGTGGCGGCCGATATAGCGGGCAATTTCGCCACCGCCCGCGGAGAAGCCGATCAGGACGGCGCTCTTCAAATCGAGCGTTTCGATAAGCTCCGAGAGGTCCTCGGCATAGGTGTCCATCTCATTGCCATTCCAGGGCTGGCTCGACCGGCCATGGCCGCGGCGGTCATGGGCAATGGCGCGATAGCCGTTGGATGCCAGGAAAAACATCTGAGCTTCCCAACTATCCGCATTGAGGGGCCAGCCGTGGCTCAACACTACGGGCCGCCCGGTGCCCCAGTCCTTGTAATAGATCTGCGTACCATCTTTAGTTGTAATCGTGCTCATTATTTTCCTCCTTCTTGTCGGCGGGGGTCGTTGAGATCGCGGTACAGAAAGTACGGTCAACCGCCATCCCTCCGCGAGGTTGCGGCACCGTGACTTGGTTAGTGTGCGCGTCCAATTAACCAGGATTTCGATGCAGCCTCCTGGTCACAATCGATTGTACTTCCAACTGCCCCCGTTGCAGCCGCTGCTCCTGTCCTTTCCATCACGGAAGGGGCCGGCTCTGCGTGTTTCGCGTACGGAAACACCCGGGAATGCCCGATTTCCGGCGAATTCTTACCGTTGGGAGCGGGAACGATGCCCGGACACGCGGGTCATCTTGACGGCCGGCAGGCAGCCAAGGCTGGCTACCCCACTGAATCTTACTCGTACCTGAGCGCCTCAATGGGATCCAGGCGGGACGCCTTGATCGCGGGTAGCAACCCTGCAACCAGGCCGACGCTTTCCAACAGGATGGTGGACGTGAGAACCGCGGCGGTGGAGATCTTAAGGTGAATATCGCCGGCACCGCTGGTGTCTTTGAACAGCGGCCCCAATAACGGCAGCGTGCCGAGCAGCGAGGTCAGCCCCCACCCCACCGCGACGCCGAGCAGGCCGCCGGCGGTGACGATCACCATCGCCTCCAGTAAGAACTGCCAAAGGATGGACCGCCGTGTGGCGCCGATGGCTTTCAGAATGCCGATTTCGCGCGTGCGCTGCGTCACCGAAACCAGCATGATGTTCGCCAGGCCCACGCCGCCGATGGCCAGCGTTAGCGATCCGATGAACCCCAGCAGCAGGCGCAGCGCGATCCCCATTGTGTCAACCAGGCGTTCGAACTCGCTGAATACCACCGTGCGCACGGCGCGCTCATCGCGCGGTGAACAGTTGTGCAGGCGCGCCAGGGTGTCGCGCATCTGGCGCAGACACTGCTCGCGGAACTCCGGGTTCACCGGCGTCCAGACGAAATAGGTGGGGTATTTAAGGTCACGGTAGAGCGAGCTGGTTTCGTAAGGAATGAAGATGCACTCGTTGTCGGGCGTATCGTAATTAGCCACCTGCGTCTTGGTCAGCAACACCCCGATCACGGTGAACCGCAGGCCGTTGATGGTGACCTCTTCGCCCACGGGAGACACTTCGCTGAAGAGCTTTTCCGCCGCCTGGGCGCCCAACACGGCGACGCGCTGTTTCTGCACCTCATCTTCGGTCACGATCCAGCGGCCGGTCGCCATAGTCTGGTTGCGCACGCGCCCGTACTCCGTATGCACGCCGCGCACGGTGATGGTTTGCTGGCGATATCCGTGGACCACGGTACTGCCCCGCATCATCATTTCCGGCGAGATGGCCGCAATCATGGGCGCGGCTTCGCGGATGGCCTCGACGTCGGTGCGCTCCAGTTGTATGCGGCGCCCGGCGCGTTCCCCGCCCGCCTGCGAGGAGGTGCGGCCGCCGAATACGAGCACCAGATCCTGCCCCTGCGAGCGGAAGGCCTTGAGCAGCGCGCGGTGGAAGCCATCGCCATAGCCGTTCAGGATCACGAAACACGCCACGCCCCAGGCGAGGCTGATGGTGGTCAGGATGCTGCGCTGTCGATTGAAACGCAGCGCCTGCGCGGCCTCGCGGCAGATGGATGCGGCGGTCACGCGTCACCTCGGGCTTGCGCGGCGAGTGGCAATTGGCGGCTGTCCGTGCTTCGCTCGGATGGGCAGGCGCGGCTTCGCTCGGATGGACAGGTCGGGAGACATGTCCTACTTTCACCTCTCATAACTCAAGGCCTCCACCGGCGTGAGCCGGGCCGCGCGCCAGGCCGGCCACAAGGCGGAAGACACGGCGATCACCGTGAGAGCGCCGAAGGCGAGCGCCGTGGTGCTGCCGTTCACCGGTAGGCCCGCGAACATCTCGCGTTTGGGGAGCGTATTCACGGCCGCCGCCACCGCGTAGGCGCTTGCCCATCCCACCAGGCCGCTCAGCCCGGCGAGCAGCACGCCTTCCAGCAGGAAATCCGCCAGGATGCGCCGGCGCGTGGCGCCCAATGCCTTACGCAGCCCGATCTCGCGCGTCCGTTCGGTCACCGAGACCAACATAATGTTCATCACGCCGACTCCGCCCAGCGTCAGCGTCACCACTGCTATCGCACCCAGAAAGGCCGTCATGGAGGTGAACATGCCGTCCATCAGTTCGGCATTTTCCACCGTGTCCCAGGCTTGGACCGCGCTCGGGTCGGCGGGGTCGAACTGATGATTGCGCGCCAGGACGTGGATTACCTGCGCGCGCGCCTGCTTCCAACTCTTCAGGTCGGCCGGGACGTAGATCAGGTCGCTGACGATGCCGGGGCGGAAGTTAGGGTCGGGCAGCGGGAGATCGCGAGCCATGGTGGCGTACGGCACGAAGATTTTGTCGCTGTCTATGCCGTTGTAGCTGCTGCTCTGGTCCTTGGGTGGCATCAGGCCCACGATGCGGAAGGGCAGTCCGTTGATGGAAAACGTATCGCCCGGCGCCACCTGATGTTCGCCGAACAGCACCTTGCGCACGTTGTCGCCGATTACCGCGACGCGCTCCGCACCCTCTTCATCCTGGGGCGCCAGGAAGCGGCCGCGGTAGATCGGGATGGTGCGGATCTTTTCGTAAAGCGCCTCTACGCCCATCACGGAGAACGTTCCGCCGTTGTACCGGCTGGTGGTGCGCGCCTGGTTCTGTAATTCGGCGACGATGTTCCGCACCAGGAAACACTCGGTCCGGATGTCGCGCAGGTCGTCGTAGTTCAGGCGAATGCGCCGGCCCGCGCGCAGACCGCCGGCCTGCAGCTCTGTGCGTCCGGGAAAGAGGATCACGATGTTCTCGCCGAGTTGCCGGAAACGCTCGCGCTGGCCGGCCTTGAAGCCGTCGCCCATGGCCACGATCAGCACCATGGAAGCCACGCCCCACGCAATCCCAGCCATAGTCAGGAAACTGCGCAGCTTGTTGCGCAACAGCGCCGAAACCACCTGAGTGAAGAGTTCCCGCAGGTATAGCAGCATGGCGTCGCCTACTGTAGGATTACCTGCTGCCCTTCGCTGAGACCGTTGGTGATCTGGGTGCGCGAGCCGTTGCCGAGGCCGGTGGCCACCGTCACGCGGCGCCGTCCGGTTTCGCTGCCGGCGTCCGGTACTTCCACCTGGATAGTGCGATCTTTCCCGTAAATAATAGCGCCTTCCGGAATGGCCAGCACGCCCTTGCGCTCTTCCAGCAGGATCTCGGCATTTGCCGTCATGGTGGCCATCAGCTTGCCGCCTGCATTGGAGATGGAGACCCTCACTTCGAAGGTAGTGACGTTGTCCTTCTCCACGCCCATGGGCGAAATCTTGGTGACCTTACCGGCGAATTTCTGGTCCTTGTAGGATTCCACGGTGATGCGCGCCGCCTGGCCCAGGAAGACTTTGCCGATATCGCTCTCATCCACCTTGCCTTTCACGTAGACCTCGCGGAGGTCGCCCACCGCCATGATCAGGGTGGCGCCAGACCCCATAGTGAGAATCGAGCTGACCGCATCGCCCACCTCGCGGTCGCGCGAGAGCACCACGCCGTCGATGGGCGACACGATGGTGGCGTTGCGCAAATCCTCTTCCGTGGTGGCAAGTTGTGCGCGCGATTGTTCCACCTGGGCTTCGGCCTTGCGGATGGCTGCACTGGCCACGCCGAGAAATACTACCGCTTGTTGCTGGCGGTTCTTGGCCATTTCGTAATTCTTCTCCGCGTCGTCGCGCGCCGTCTGTGGGGCCACCTTGGCGAGAAACATCTCGCGCGCCCGCTCCATATCGCGCTTCAGGAACGGAAGGTCCGGTCCGGCGGCGTCGACTTTGGCGCGCTCATACTCGGCTTGCGTGCTTTTCAGGGCCGCGTCCGCCATGCCGAGCGATGCCTGCGTCTGCCGCACCCGCGGCAGCAGATCGTTCTGGTCCAGTTCACAGATCACCTGGCCCTGGTGTACGCGGTCGCCCACATTCACCGGGAGCTTCAAGATGATGCCAGAGGCTTTGGATTTGATTTCGACCTTGGTGGTGGGCTCAATCTTCCCGGTGGCCACTACCGAGCGTGCCAGATCGATGCGCTCCACCTTGACCAGCTTTTCGGCGTCGATCTTGGCGGGCGTGCGGCTCAGCGCGCGCACGGAAAAGAATACGGCGCCGCCGCAGACGGGAACGAGCGCCAGCAGGAACCAGCCCCGGGAACGTTTCTTTGCATTGGCCATATCAGGTTCTCATTGTCTCCATACTAAACGTAAGGTTCGCGGAATTTGTTCCGTGGCGGGGAGTACTCCGCCCGGATATGGCAGGCGAAAGCGCCTGCCCCACCTCGCCGGCGAAGTGTGTTTCAATCGGGTTTTGGCGCTCGATATGTCCTTTATCCACGAAGATTTTCTGCTCCGCACCAAGACCGCGCGGCGGCTCTATCGGCAGTTTGCCGAGGACCAGCCGATTCTGGATTATCATTGCCATCTGCCGCCGAAGGACGTGGCGGAAAATCGGCGGTTTCAGAATCTCTTCGAGATCTGGCTGGAGGGCGATCACTATAAGTGGCGCGCCATGCGGGCCAACGGCGTGGCGGAAAGCCACTGCACGGGATCTGCCCCGGCGTACGAAAAATATCTTGCCTGGGCGCGCACCGTGCCGGCCACGCTGCGCAATCCGCTATATCACTGGACGCACCTGGAACTGAAGCGCTATTTCGGAATCGACGAACTGCTGGATGAGCGCAGCGCGCCGCGGGTGTGGGAGCAGGCCAATGCGCTGCTGGCCAAGGATGAGCTGAGCGCGCACGGCATCCTCGGCAAGTTTCGCGTGAAGGCGGTGTGCACCACCGACGATCCGACCGACGACCTGGCGTGGCATCGCGCGATTGCGGGTTCGCCGCTCGAGACCAAGGTGTTCCCCACGTTCCGGCCGGACAAGGCGCTCAACGTACACGTCCCCGAATTGTTGAATCCATGGGTGGACCGCCTGGCGGCGGTGGGCAATACGGAGATTTCCACGTTGGCCGATTTCGTGGACGCGATCCGCAAGCGCCACGATTTCTTCCATGAGATGGGTGGCCGGCTGAGCGATCACGGACTGAACCACGCGTTCGGCAGTTTTCCCACCGAGCACGAAGCCGCGGCCATTTTCGGCCGGGCGCGCGGCGGTCATGCCGCGACTCATGAAGAGCATGGCCGGTTCGCGTCCCACATGATGCTGATCTTCGGCCGGCTGGATGCCGAGAAGGGCTGGACCAAGCAGTTGCACCTGGGCGCCCGGCGCAACAACAACACGCGGCGGTTCCACGAAATGGGGCCGGACACGGGGTGGGATTCGATCGGCGATTGGGCGCAGGGCGACGCACTGGGCGGGTATCTGGATCGTCTGGATCAGGAGAACGCGCTGCCCAAGATGGTGATTTACAACTTGAATCCGGCCGATAACTACGTGATGGCCACCATGATCGGCAACTTCCAGGACGGAATCACGGCGGGCAAGATTCAGTTGGGCAGTGCCTGGTGGTTCCTGGATCAGAAGGAGGCCATGCAGTGGCAGATGAACGCGCTATCTAATTGCGGGCTGATTTCCCGGTTCCTGGGGATGCTGACCGATTCGCGGTCCTTCATGAGCTACCCGCGGCACGAATATTTCCGCCGCGTATTGTGCGACATGTTCGGACGCGACATGGAGAACGGAGAGATGCCGGATAACGATGACCTGGTGGGTCCGGTAGTTCGGGACATCTGCTACGGGAATGCGCACCGTTTCCTGGGATTGAACGTGGCGTAGTGTGGGGAGGTTAGCGCGGGGCAGGGGTGCTGGCGGCAGCGGCGGGCGTTGCGGAAATAGCCGTGGTGCCGGTCGTCAGAGAGATGTTTGCGCCGCTCCAGACCGCCTGCATGCCGCCGGAGAGGTAGACGAAAATCCCCGCTGCGATCAACGTAACCAAGGCCGTGAGCAGGCAGTACTCAGCAAGATCCTGCCCACGGTCCTCGGAATGTAAGGCCTTCAGAAAGCGCCGCACCATTTCTACTACCAAACCCAAAGTTAGTCTAATACGAGGGGGCGAAACATGACCATAATCTCTTTCGTTATGGACCTAAAGCGGAGTGCGGTGCGGTATTCTCAAGGTTGCCATAAAGTCTCGCGAGGAACAGCCGATATTAGAAGGTGGGAGAAAAATGTCATCGGCGATAACCATTCTGGGAGAGACGGTTTGGGACTTGCCGCCGCTCATCCTTCATCCGTTCAACGAGCACATCAAGCCTTCGATTTTGTTGGAGAGTTCCAAGGCCGCGCTGATGCTTTCTGGCTTGATTCCCAACGAAGGGGCAGATCCGGAGGATCTAAAACGGCGCATGCTTTCCGGCCGGTACGCGGAAATGCGCATGCTCTTTTTTCTGGGCAAGGATGTATTCCGCTGGATCGATCAATGCGTCGAATGGGCGCAGCGGGTGCCGGAATTCGGCGCGATGGAAATTCGCCGCCAGAGTTTTGCGAGCCTGTTGACGAAGGGCCCACCCGAGGCGGTCAAGGAAAAACTAGTGCGCTGGGGCGTGGTGGATTACGTGTCGATCTTTTCTCGCGCCATCGGGATGAACGCAGTGTTTATCCAACCGCCTGCGTTTGAAGAGCTGAACGAAGAATTCCTCCAAAATTACCACCGGTACCAGGATTTTCTGTACCGCTGTTATATGGAGGCCGAAACGTACGAAAGTCTGACGCCCGCGAATTTCCGTTTCACGCTGTACGCTTCGGGAGAATACTCCCGCATGCTGGAGAGCGAATGGAGCGGTGACGCGGCGGGCTGAACAGGGAAGCCGTCCCTTCACCGCAGAGACGCCGGGAACGCCGGGGAAATAAGCTTGTCGGGACGCGCAGGATGCACCCCTTCCCGTTTCCGGCTTGCCGGTTATCTCGGCGCTTATCTCTGCGATCTATACGTCTCCGCGGTGAAGCCGTCTTCCTGTCGGGCCAGCGCCTCCCCGAAGGCGCGCCAATTCTCTTCCAGGTGGTCCGGCGACTTGGTGCCGCTGAGGATGACGCCTGCGAAGCGTTTTTTCAGGATGAAGCCGAAGGCGTCCGCCTTGGTAAGTTCGCGGTTTTCGTAGAGCATGCGCCCCATGGCGAACGGCCGGTTGACCGCGATCTTCATGCCGCGTGCCGAGGCCTTATCCAGCACGCCCGCAAAGGTCTGTTGGGCGGCGTTGTAGGGGAATTGCAGTATTTGATACGCCGGGTTGGCAGTGGCGAGTTCGGCCGATTCCAGATCGCTGACGCTGGCGCCGATGGTGGTGATGCCGAGCCCCGCGGCGTAATCCCAGGCGCGGGCCAGGTCGCTCGAACCGAGCACCTCGGGAGTAGTTTTGTGCAGTTGGAGAAAGTCGATGCGGCCGAGCCGCGCGACGCTGCCATCCAAGCTGCGTTTGAGCGCCTCAAGCGAATGGTCCACGAACGGTTCCGCTTTGGCGGCGTCCCAGTGCTCGCCAAACTTGGTGGCGATACGGACGGCGGAACGCTCCCCGGGAGTGAGCGCGGCGAGGAAGCGCCCCAGGCGTTCTTCACTGACGCCATAGGAGGGCGCGGTATCGAAATAGCGCACGCCGAGCGCGAAGGCTCGCTCTAGCAGCGCGAGCGCCTGGCGTTCGCCGGGCACCTCGGAGTTGGCGAAGCCCCACGGCTTGCCGATGCCGATCAGGCCGAGGGCGAATTCCACGCGCGGTGCGGCTGGGCGAGTCATCGGTGGGTGCGGTACCACTGCAGCGTGATTCGCAGGCCTTCCTCGAACCCGTAGCGCGGGGCGTGGCCCAGATCGCGGACGGCGAGCGTGGTGTCGGCCTGGGAATCGCGCACGTCGCCCGCGCGCGGCGGTCCGTAGATGGGGGGAATCGTGACGCCTTCCAGTTTCTGGAGCAGCGCCCACGCTTGGTTGAGGGTGATTCGGCCGCCGTTGCCGCCGTTGTACATGTTACCCGAAACGCCCTTGGCGCGCGCCGCCTTGAGATTGAGTTCCGCCACGTCCTCGACGAAGGTGAAGTCGCGCGAGTGCTCGCCATCGCCGAAGATGGTTGGTGCTTTGCGGTCCAGCACGGCGGTCATAAAGAGCGAGAGTACACCGGAATAGGCGCTGGATGGGTCCTGGCGCGGGCCGTACACGTTGAAATAGCGCAGGGACACCGTCTCCAAACCGTATACGCTGGAGAAGATGCTGGCGTAGTATTCGCCCATAAGCTTTTGCAGGGCGTAGGGCGATTTGGGCTGCGGAGTCATACTCTCCACTTTGGGGAGCACGTCGGTATCGCCATAGGCCGAACTGGAGGCGGCGTAGACCACGCGTCCGGCCTGGCCTTCCTTGGCGGCGCGCAGCACGTTAAAGGTTCCGTTGGCGTTGACCTCATGCGAAGGCACGGGGTCATCGATGGAGCGCGGCACGGAGGGAATCGCGGCTTCGTGGAAGACCACTTTGGCCCCTCGGATGAGCGGCGCGATCTCCTCGTAGTTGCGTATATCGGCGCGCTGGAATTCAATGCGCGAGCGAATCTCCTCAAGGTTGCGCTGCTGCCCGGTGAGCAGATTATCGACCACGACAACGCGGCTTGCGCCTTCCTCAAGCAGTTTGCGTACAATGGCGGAGCCTATGAAGCCCGCGCCTCCGGTGACAACGTAGTGGCTCATGATTGGAGTTGACCGATCTGGTTTTCGAGATGCCGCAGGGATTGGTTGGCCAGGAGTTCGGCGCCGGGTGTGAAATCGAAGGCTTCGAGTGAAACCCATCCGGTGTACTCGCGGCGCTGAAGAATTTCGAGGACCGGCTTAAAATCGTAGCTGCCGGCGCCGCAGTGGCGGCCGTCGAGTTCATTGACGTGCACATGGCGGATGAAATCGAAGTAGCGGTCCACTAGCGCGGCGTGCGATTCCCGCTCATCGATGGCGTTGTGCACATCGAACATGGTGCCGATGGCGGGGCTGCCGATCTCTTTCACGATGGCGACGGCTTCGGCGAGGGTTTGCACCACGTCCGACTGCGCGATGGGCAGGGCCTCCACCAGCACCTTGACGCCGCGGCTTTCGGCTTGGGCAGCGACCCCGGCCAGGCCATCGATGTAATTGCGGGTGGCCTGTTCGCGGGTCAGGCCGCCGGTGGTGGCTCGTTGATTGGGCGAGCCGAAGACCATGACGCCGTCCGGTCCCAGATCGGCGGACAGATCGATCAGGTCGCGGATGTGGTCCCAACTGCGGCGGCGCAGACCGGCATCGGGGCCGGTGACGTGCAGGCCTTTCGGGCTGACCATCAGCCAGTGCAATCCGGCGAACCTCAGGCCCTCGGAGACAATGATGTCGCGGTATTCCGCGCGCTGCGCCGCGGTGATCTCGCCGGGCGTCTCGGCCAGAGTGAAGGGCGCGATCTCGATTCCGGTATACCCGGCTTTGCGGATGGCCTTACAGGCGTCGGCGAAGGGCCACTTGTCGAAGGCCTCGTTGCAGATGGAATGGCGGAACTCCATGAACTATCAGTGTACAAGCAACACGGTTCCAGGGGCGGGCGAGGCGTTTCGCCGGGTGCGCAATTACCTTACCAATGACGATTAGATTACTTAACGACGCCGTGCCCCATTGTGATCCACGATAAAGTGGTGCTAAACTCTTTTATGGGCCGACCAGCCCGAAATACAGGAGAACCTACCGGTTCAGGAGATCCTTTTATGTTTAAGAGATTTGTACTGGCATTCGCCATCTTCGGGCTCGCTGTGGCCAGCGCCGAGAGCTATCGCGTGACCCTGTTTCAGCGTTCCACGGTAAAGGGCAAGCAGTTGAAGGCCGGGGAGTATCGGCTCAACCTTGAGAATTCGAAACTCACCATCGTCAACGGCAAGGAGTCGGTGGAAGTTCCCGTGAAGGTAGAGACCGGGGACACGAAGTTTGACAGCACGGCAGTCCGCTACACGGGGACCGGCGACAGAGTGTCGATCACGGAAATTCGCCTCGGCGGGACCAAGACCAAGCTGTTATTTGAAGAGCAGCCCAGTCTGTAATCGGAGCCTATCGCTTCTTCCAAGTTTCCATCGCGGGCGAGCCGTCCAGGACGGCGCGCTCGCGATTTTGTTCTTGGGGGGCGGGGGCGCCGAAAAAATCTTCGAGCGGGATGGCGCGTTCCCAGGCCACGGGAATTCGCGCGCCGCGCGCACGCGGGGCGGCGCATCGACGGAGCACAGCACCTCGCGCATTGGTCCGGCCGGCAACGCTATGGCATAGCGGCGTAAGTCTTCGGTGCTGGGGCTGCGCCTCGCCTCCGGTCAGCACCAGGCCCCGGCAGGCCGAAAGCCGCTCTTCCTCATCGCCGTCGTTCCCAAAGCCGTAGGATAATGAGATCGGTTATGAAGACGCTGTTTGGCGTACTCCCGTTTGCGGCTGCGGCACTGGCCCAGCCACCCGTCAAGTGCATCCCCGCCGCCAGGGTCGAAGACGCCATAGGGGACATCATGGCGCCCGCCGACGCCCGCTTCCCCGGAAGAATCGTGCTCGCCGGCTGCTTCAACGAAGACCGGTCCCTGTAGTGCTCCTCGAATTCCTGCAAGCCCTGAACTCTGGCGACAAGACCCCTCACGATCTGCTGGAAATTTGTCTGCGCCGCATCGAAGTTAGCGAACCGGAGATCCGCGCGTGGGTCGAAATCGCGCCGCAAGCTCCCCTTGCGGAGGGGTTGCTCAACGGCATCCCGTTCGGCGTCAAGGATATCTTCGAAACCCGCGGACTCGCCACCGAGTATGGCTCCCCGCTCTACGCAGGCCGCAAGGGCAGCGTAGACGCCCACGTGGTCGCCGGCCTGCGCCGCACCGGCGCCCTCCTTCTCGGCAAGACCCGGACCACCGCCTTCGCCTCTTTCGATGCCGCTGCGACGTGTAATCCGCGCTTCCCGGGCCACACTCCCGGAGGCAGTTCCTCGGGCTCTGCCGCCGCCGTCGCCGCCGGCATGGTCCCCTTCGCGCTGGGCACGCAAACTCTCGGCTCTGTCCTGCGGCCTGCCTCCTTCTGCGGCATCTGCGGCTTTAAGCCCAGCTTCGGTCTGCTCTCTTTCGATGGCGTGATGCCCTTCGCGCCCTCGCTCGATACCGTGGGCCTCTTCACCACCACCGCAGCCGGGATGGCCGAACTCTGGTCGCGCGGCTTCGGCGGCCGCTTCGACTCCGATTTGCGTCGCGCCGCCTGGATGCGCGTCCCCGCCGAAGACCCCATGCAGCACGCTCTCACCGCCGCTGTGGACCGCCTGCGCGCCCGCGGAGTGCGCATCGACGAAATCGAGCCGCCCCACGGGTGGGCACGCTTGCAGTCCGCCGCCCGCACCATCAACCAGTACGAAGGCGCCCGCTCGCAGCGTGCCCGCTTCGAAGAGTTCGGCGAGCGCATTGGACAAAAACTCGCCGACCTGGTCCGCGCCGGGCTGCGCCTCGCGCCGTCCGAATACGACGACGCTCGCGCCCACGTGGAGCGCATGAAGGTGGAGGTCTCCTCCATTTTCTGGGACTACCCCGCGATTCTGACCCCTGCCGCCGCCGGCGCGGCGCCCGCCGGACTCGCTGCAACCGGCGACCCCTCGCACAACGCCCCTTGGACCGCGCTCGGTGTCCCGGCAATCTCCGTCCCGCTGCCCGTGGAAGGCGCGCCGCTCGGCGTCCAGATCGCCGCCGCCTGGGGCCGGGACGACGCCCTGGTCGTCGTCGCGGCTCAACTGGAAACGCTCGCAACCCTCTAGCCAAATATACTTTTTCACCAACCTGCTAGCCTGGAGTTTCGATGATTTCTTTCTCCGGTATCCACAAGCAGTACGGCAAGCAGTTGATTTTCGTTGACGCTTCCTTCCAGTTGAACCCCGGTGAGAAGGTCGGATTGGTCGGCCCCAACGGCTCCGGCAAAACCACCCTCTTCCGCATGGTGGTCGGCGAGGAAGTTCCGGACGAAGGGGATGTCTCGGTTCCCAAAAAGCTCACCGTCGGCTATTTCCGGCAGGACGTGGAAGAGATGACGGGCCGCTCCGTGCTCGATGAGGCCATCGCCGGCAGCGGGCGGGTCGGCGATTTGCACCATGAGTTGGAGGGCCTGCAGCACTCCATGGAAGATCCCGCGCAGGCCGGCGACATGGACCGCATCCTCGCCCGCTTCGGAGAAGTACAAGAGGCGTACGAACATCTCGGTGGCTATACGCTGGAGGCGCAGGCTCGGGAGGTGCTGCACGGGCTCGGTTTCAAGGACGACCAGATCGATGGCGACGTCGGCGCGCTCTCCGGCGGCTGGAAGATGCGCGTTGCCCTGGCGCGCGTCCTGCTGGGACGCCCCGATGTGCTGCTGATGGACGAACCTACCAACCACCTCGATATCGAGTCCATCATCTGGCTGGAGCAGTTTCTTAAGGGCTACCCCGGCGCGCTGCTGATGACCTCGCACGACCGCGAGTTTATGAACCGCATCGTCTCAAGGATTGCGGAGATCGATTCCGGCGAGATTGTCGCCTACACCGGCGACTACGATTTCTACGAACGCGAGCGCACCATCCGCGAGAACAATCAACAGGCGGCGTTCGCCCGGCAGCAGGCCATGCTGGCCAAGGAGCAGCGCTTCATCGAGCGCTTCAAGACGCACGCCGCCAAAGCCGCTCAGGTGCAGAGCCGCATCAAAGCCCTGGATAAGATCGATAAGATTGAGCTGCCCAAGACACGCCGCGTGGTGAAGTTCGAGTTCCGCGTTCCGCCGCGATCCGGCGATCAGGTCGCGGTGATTGAAGATCTGCACAAGCGGTATGGGGCGCGCGTCATCTACCAGGGGTTCAGCCTCACCATCCGCCGCGGCGAACGTTGGGCCGTGATGGGCAGGAACGGGGCGGGGAAGACCACCCTGCTCAAGATGATCGCCGGCGCGTCCGCGCCCGATGCCGGCAGCGTGCGCCTGGGCGCCAGCCTGAATATGGGGTACTTTGCGCAGCAGTCGCTCGACGTGCTCAATGGCGATCTGACCATCATCGAACAGCTCCAGCAGGATTTCCCGCAGGATGGCATGGGCTCACTGCGGACGCTCGCCGGTGCATTCCAGTTTTCGGGTGACGACGTGGATAAGAAGATCCGCGCGCTCTCCGGCGGCGAGAAATCGCGCCTCGCGATGGCGCGGATGCTCTTCAACCCGCCGAACTTCCTGGTGCTGGATGAACCCACCAATCACCTGGACCTGGCCACCAAGGAGATGCTGGTGGAGGCGCTCAAGGGCTTCGAAGGCACCATGATTTTCGTCTCGCACGACCGCATGTTCCTGCGCGGCCTGGGCTCGCGCGTGCTGGAGCTGGGCGGCGAAAGCGGCACGGAGCGCGACCCCGTGGTGTATCCCGGTTCCTACATCGAATACGTGCAGCGCCTGGGACACGAGGCGCCCGGCATATACTCCTGACATGCGCCTGCTCGTGCTGATGTCCGCCGTGCTGCTTGCCGGCTGCGCACCGGCGCCCGCTCCGGTGGCAAAGGTGGCGACCGATCTGGCCGCGGAAGAGTGGTACGTTCCGATGACGGCGCAACTGGCGGCCATGAATCGCGAAGCGGAGGGCCTGCTGCGGGAAGGGAAAAGCGATTT
The DNA here is from genome assembly GCA_025361425.1 of Candidatus Solibacter sp. Classification (GTDB taxonomy): domain Bacteria; phylum Acidobacteriota; class Terriglobia; order Bryobacterales; family Bryobacteraceae; genus Solibacter. The sequence continues at coordinate 23,800 of JANYAH010000346.1, forward strand.
GGCGGCGGCTGTCATTACGAAGGGACAGGCGCTGGCGAGCCGGTTGCTCGCGGCGTCGCGCCCCACTCTGGCGGCGATGGAGGCGGCCTCAGATATCGACCGGTTCTATGCGGGGATGCTGCTGGGGAATCGGAATTACGGCTGGGCTCGTCTGGCGTTTCAGAAGAATGTGAGTCGATGGAAGAATTGGAGGCCGCGGACGCCGGAGACTGCGCGGCGGCTGAAGTTGGCCCAGGACGGAATCGCCGAATGCGACAGGCAGATGGGGCAGTGAGAGTGTTACTGATGCGTGGCTACAGCAGTATCTGAAGGTCCTCGACCTAGTGGTCTGCGGCAAGGAGAATAGCGAGTATGCACTTGGCCGAGAGGCAGCCAACGCTGACGGCAGCCGGCCTTCAGCCGGCGCTTGCGGCGCGCGCAGGGGGCGCGCTCCACCCGAAAAAGCCGCCTGAAAGGCCGCTGCAGGCAAGATTGCCCGCCCCACAAAACCAGCAGGACTTCGGCCGCACTACACGAGAGTTGACCGTCGGCGAGGATTTTGTGCAGCAGGCCGGGGCCGATAGCCTGTCCCGAATGCGCCGGCACCACCTTGGGGCAGGCTTGAAGGCGCAAAAGGGCATTCCAGACACAAGAGCCACAGGCCGCTGCTCTTCTGGCGTGGCCCGTGCCGAGCCTCCGCGGAGTCGCTGGCCTGGCGCGGGGTCGCTTTCAGTGGGACGTTCGCCTTCAGAACACTCGACGCGTCCTTTTTCCGGAACACCAGCGCATACTCGCCGCGGTTCAGGTCCTATGCACGCGATTCTGTTTCCTTTAACGCTTCCCCGAAGGCTTGACCGCAATCCTGTACCCTGCTATCGTTAATCGACGAATGGCTAGAAAAAACAATTTGATCTGGACGCTCTCTGCTGCCCTGAAGTCCAGCAGCTTATGCAGGCAGATCTGCTGGGACTGGAAGGTCCTCAGGCCGACGAAGATCTCGCCAAACTCGCTAAGGCCATCGGCCACCCTGCCCGGGTGCGGATTCTCCGCATGTTGTCGCGAAAAGAAGCACGAGTGTGCAGTCAGATAGTGGGAGAACTTCCGTTGGCCCAATCGACGGTCTCCGAGCACCTTAGAATCCTCAAGGATGCGGGATTGATCCGCAGCAACCAGGACGGTCCCCGGGTGGGCTACTGCATCAACTACAGCGCGCTTCGGCGATTGAGAGTATTGACCGCGATGATTTGATTGTTCATCGTTGTTCATCGTTGTTCGACGAATAGCTGAAACCCAATATGCCTTCATCCACAACTCCCCGCCTCTCTTTTCTAGACCGGTATCTCACCCTCTGGATTTTCGCCGCTATGGCGGCCGGAGTCGGCCTGGGCTACCTCGTCCCCGGCGTCGTCCCGTTCCTCGACCGCTTCAGCGTCGGCACCACATCCATTCCGATCGCCGTTGGGCTGATCCTGATGATGTATCCGCCGCTCGCCAAGGTGAAATACGAGGAACTGGGCCGCGTCTTCCAGCACCGCCGCATCCTGGTGCTCTCGCTGGTCCAGAACTGGGTGGTGGAACCCATCCTGATGTTCGGGTTGGCGGTGCTCCTGCTCCGCGACAAGCCGGAGTACATGACCGGCCTGATCCTGATCGGCTTGGCCCGTTGCATCGCCATGGTCATCGTCTGGAACGATCTCGCGCGCGGCGACCGCGAGTACGCCGCCGGCCTCGTCGCCCTCAACTCCATCTTCCAGGTGCTCTTCTTCTCCGTCTATTCCTACTTCTTCCTGGCTACCGTTCCCCGCTGGTTGGGCCTCCGGGCGGTGGAAGTGGACATTTCCATGGCCGCGATTGCGCAGAGCGTCTTCATCTATCTCGGCATCCCATTCCTCGCCGGCATGCTGACCCGTTTCGCGCTGCAGAAAGCCCGGGGCCGCGAGTGGTACGAGAAAAAATTCATCCCCAGGATCAGTCCCATCACCTTGATCGCGTTGTTATTCACCATCGTGGTGATGTTCTCCCTCAAGGGAGAAATGATCGTGCAACTGCCGTTCGACGTGATCCGCGTGGCCATCCCGCTCACCATCTACTTCGTGCTGATGTTCTTCGTTTCGTTCTGGATGAGCAAGAAGGTGGGCGCCAACTATGCGGAGGCGACCACGCTCTCGTTCACCGCATCGTCCAACAATTTCGAACTCGCCATCGCCGTCGCGATTGCCACGTTCGGCATCCACCATGGCGCCGCCTTCGCCGCCGTCATCGGCCCGCTGGTCGAAGTACCCGTACTTATTTCTTTGGTGAATGTCGCTCTCTGGATCAACCGGAAGTGGTTTGGCGGCGTGTTCACCGATGGCGAGACCTGCCGTACACAAAGCGCTTAGGGAAGAAGTTATGAAAACCAGAGTCCTTATTCTTTGCACCGGCAACTCGGCCCGCAGCCAGATGGCCGAGGGCTTGCTTCGCCATATGGCCGGTGATCGCCTGGAGGTGCACAGCGCCGGGACGCGCCCCGGCAGTGTCCGGCCGGAAGCCATCGCGGTGCTGGCGGAACTCGGAATCGATATCCGCGGCCACTGGTCCAAGCACGTCGATGAGTTCGCCGGGCAGCCCTTCGACTATGTGATCACTGTTTGTGACCACGCGGACCAGAGTTGCCCCGTGTTCCCGGGGCAGACCCGCCGGATTCACTGGAGCTTCGAAGATCCGGCCACCGCCGCCGGCGACCAGCCGCACCGCCTCAGCGAGTTCCGCCGGATTCGCGACCAGATCTCGCAGCGGCTCAGCCAATTCGTCGGCAGCCTCCACCTAACCTAACCGCGACCGGCGTTCCTTCTGGCTCCGGAGCAGTTTCCGCCGCCGCAACTTTCCGCTGCCACCAGCCTTAGCGCCCCCATTCGGCCGTTGCGAATTTCAGGTACTGCTCCCAGTCGTAGGCCGTCACGTCGTGCTTGCCCGCGCGGAGGTGGTACCGCACGTGGTCGCCCACCGGCTGGTGCAGCCCCGGCATCTCCATTGTGCCGATGCCCTTCTTGCCCAAGAGTTCCCAAACCGGCGACGCGTTGGCCGCCCCCAGAAACTCGCCTCGCGGATCGCTCCACCGGTCCTCTTCCGCGCTCGCCACGTATAGCCCGCGAGGCGCGATCAGGGTGAGCAGCAGGTGCGCATCGAACGGCATTTCGTCCTCGCGCGCACTGTATTTCTTGAAATTGCCGTCGAACCAGTGTGGGAAGCGCGTATTCAGGTCTTTGGTCCGCTCCCCATAGTTGCGCCGGCTGATGGCCGCTCCGCCCTCGCCGCTTTCGTTGGCAATCACCAGCGAAAACCGCGTATCCCGCGCGCCCGCCCATAACGCCGTCTTGCCCAGCCGCGAGTGTCCAAATAACGCCACCCGTTTGCCATCTACTTCTTTATCTTTCTCCAGGTAATCCATCGCCCGGCTGGCTGCCCAGCCCCATGCCGCGATCGCGCCCCATTCGTCCACCGCCGGCTCGATTTGCCCCGGCTTTGAGAACAGCGGACGAATCCCGTGCTCCATCCCGCCGACAAAATCCGGCTCGATCTCGTTGTAATCCACGGTGGCCAGCCCATACCCCGCTGCCAGAATTTTCTCCACCTGCCACTGCCGCGCGGACGCCCCTCGCGAACTCTCTGGCGATGGCTCTTTCACCCCGCGTACCCACCGTTGCGCCAGCGGTACGCCCGCGTCGTTCGCCACCGTATGAATACCCGAGAAGCTCAGCCCCAGGAACACCGGCACGGCCTTTTTCGCGCCCGCCGGCAGATACAGCAGCAGATCCATCTTCGGTCCTCCGCGGGTATCGCCGAAGTATACGGTCACCACCTTGCGATCCGCCTTGCCGCCCAGCGCGCCCTTTTCCAGAGCCTTCACTTCGTAGTTCAGCTTCGCCGGTTTTGCCGGACTCTTGCCGAAGACCTCCGTCTCATACATCGCCAGAATCTCCGGCCGGCGCCGGCTATTCCAGGTCTTGGCGTCGCGCACACGCTCGCCGCCGCGCAGGGCCAACGCCTCGGGCAGCGTAAACTTGGGAACTTTGCCTTCGTCGTAAAGTACATCCGCCTGTTGCGCGGTTAAGCGCAGACAGACCGCCAATACCAGCGGCGCAATTCGTTTCAGCATGTACATGATTGTACTGCCCGGAAGGTGGCTCCCATGGAAGCGGCGACCGTGAGTACCCACGTAGCGGGATTCACTGTGCAAAAAAGTTACCAGCTCCCGCCGTCCCCTTTCTCTGTATTACCCCTGCCTGGAAGCAGACCTGCCGCCCCTCGCCGTCATGGCTATCCTTTGGTGTGTCCTTTTCTGCTATCGTTTGGCAAATTGACCCTTCCTCACCGCGGGCCTAGAATCGAGCTTCCGGTAGGGCTGCATTCGGCCTTCCGGTAACTCCGGTTTGACCGGGGTGCCGCTCCAAATGGGGCCGGCTGCCGCGGGATCCCTCTGGGCCAGTCGAAAGACTGCCCTGTCAGTTCTCCGGCAGGAAAATTTGACCTTTGCTCGGTCCCGGGTGGCGCAATGCCGTGGCAGTTGCCACTCTGCCGCCGGCGCTGAGCTGGCCAGGAGGCCAGTGGATGGAGTTTCAACTCGGGCAGACTTACTCCGGGTATAAGTTTCTGGATGTCGTCACGCGTTCCCGCAGCGCGGTGCAGTACCGCGTCCAGAACACCCTTGCCCTCCGCGTGGAGAGTTTGCGGACCTTGACGGGCGATGCCGGCGACGATCCCGACGCCGCCGAACGCTTCCTCCGCGAGGTGCGGATCCGCGCCCGTCTCTCCCACCCGCACATCGTCGCGTTTTACACGGCCGTCCCCATTGAGGGGCGCATGGCGATGACCACGGAACTGCCTGATTCCCTTTCCCTCGCCGAGCGCCTGCAACTTGGTCCGCTGCCCTGGCGCGAAGCCCTTGCCATCACCCGCCAGTTGCTGGATGCCCTCGGTTGCATTCACCAGCAGTCCTTTGTACACTGCGACATTACTCCCGAGAACATCCTCTTTGGCCCTGGAGGCTTCTGCAAACTGGCGGAGTTCTCTCTCGCCCGTCCCCTTGATGCCGCCCAGAACTCCGATTCCGGCGCCGTCGTCGGCAACCCCCGCTACATCTCTCCCGAGCAGGTGAAAGGCGAACACCATCTCGATCAGCGCAGCGATTTATACTCGCTCGGCGTGGTCCTGTACGAGATGCTCTGCGGCCATCCGCCCTTCGAATCACGCAGCCAGTTCGAACTCATGATGGCCCACGTCAATCAGGACCCTGCGCCGCCCAGCCATCTGCAGGCCAAGGTTCCCCAGTTCGTCGACGCCGTCGTGCTGAAGGCTTTGGCCAAGGACCCCGCGGACCGGTATCCATCCGCCGGCGCCTTCGGCGATGCCGTCGCCGATGTACTCGCTAAGGGTGCCGGCGAAGAATCCGTCAAGGCGGAGGTCGCTGCGGCAGTCGTGCGCTCCGAACCGGCCATGATGCACCCGGAACTCGCGCCCGCTCCCGCGATGGCGGAAGCCGCCGTGCCAGAGGCTGTGACCGTTCCCAGTGCCGAAGCGGTCGCCGAAGCCGCTTCGGTGGTTGCCGAAGCTGTTGCCGCGTCCGTTATCGTTCCGGAGCCCGCGTCCGCGATGGCAGAAGCTGCCGTGCCAGAGGCTGTGACCGTTGCCAGTCCGGAAGCGGTTCCCGAAGCCGCGTCGGTGATTGCCGAAGCTGTTGCCGCGTCCGTTTCCGCTATCGTTCCCGAGCCCGCGCCTGTGATGGCGGAATCCGCCGTGCCAGAGGCTGTGACCGTTGCCAGTGCCGAAGCGGTCGCCGAAGCCGCGTCGGTGGTTGCCGCTTCCGCGTCCGCTATCGTCCCCGAGCTTGCTGTCAGCACAGAGCCCGCGCCCGCGATGGCAGAAGCCGCCGTGCCAGAGGCTGTGGCCGTTCCCAGTGCCGAAGCGGTTCCCGAAGCCGCGTCGGTGGTTGCCGAAGCTGTTGCCGCGTCCGCTATCGTTCCGGAGCCCGCGCCCGTGATGGCGAAAGCCGCCGTGCCAGGGACTGTGACCGTTCCCAATCCGGAAGCGGTTCCCGAAGCCGCGTCGGTGATGGCCGAGCTCGCCGCCGCGCCAGTTTCCGTTATCGTCCCCGAGCTTGCCGACAACACAGAGCCCGCGCCCGCGATGGCAGAAGCCGCCGTGCCAGAGGCTGTGACCGTTCCCAGTCCGGAAGCGGTTCCCGAAGCCGCGTCGGTGGTTGCCGAAGCTGTTGCCGCGTCCGCTATCGTTCCGGAGCCCGCGCCCGCTATGGCGGAAGCCGCCGTGCCAGAAGCTGTCACCGTTGCCAGTCCGGAAGCGGTTCCCGAAAACGCGTCGGCGATTGCCGAGCTCGCCGCCGCGCCAGTTTCCGCTATCGTCCCCGAGCTTGCAGACAACGCAGAGTCCGCGCCCGCGATGGCGGAAGCCGCCGTGCCAGAGACTGTGACCGTTCCCCGTCCGGACGCGGTTCCCGAAGCCGCGTCGATGATTGTCGAACTCGCTGCCGTGCCAGCTTCCGCTATCGTCCCGGAGGCCGCGTCCGCCATAGCGGAAGCCGCCGCCCTGCTGGATGCTGTGACCGTTGCCGCGCCCGACGCGTCCCCGGAGGCCGCACCCGCCATAGCGGAAGCCGCCCAGCCGGATGCTGTGACCGTTCCCGCGCCCGACGCGCCCCCGGTCGCCGCTTCCGCTATCGTTCCCGAGTTTGCCGTCAGTGCAGAGCCCGCGATCGCGATCGCGGTAGCGACCGCGGCACCCGAACCTACATCCTCGTCCGAAACCGGCCCGCTCCCCAGTCCGCAGGCGTCCCTACCCGCCCCCGAAGCTGCGGTGATCGCCGCCGCCCCGAAACCCGCGACGGCCGTCGCGCCGCCAGACGCGCTTCACAACGCCCTGTGGGCCGCCGCCGAAATGGTGGCCGAAGCTGCCTCCACCCACGTCGCGCCTGCTTCTCCGGTCTCACCGACGCCCTTGCCACTCGCCACCCTCC
>JANYAH010000020.1 GCA_025361425.1 Candidatus Solibacter sp.
GCAGAGAATCAAAATGATAGAAATGGCCAACGCGCTCTCGATCCCCCGCTCGATCGCCAGCACGTAAAACATGGTCTTGGAACTCTGGGGAAGGCTAGGCTTAATCCGAGGCACTAAGCTGATGGCGGAGATACTTACCGAAATCGCGAGGCTGAGGTACAGCGCCCAGCGGCCCAGACTATACACCCCTTTGTATTTATCCAATACCAATTTGTAGAGTTCCACCACCATCAATATATAGAATCCGAGTGCAAGCGGCGTGCTCACGACCCAGACTTGCTGGTAGAGGCCAGAAGAGACTTGCAGAAAAAGCGGCCAGATACTATTGGGAATGCGGAAAATGAAGAAAGCAAAGAAGATGGGATAACGGCGGTACAAACCAGTACGGTACAGCTTGAGCGCCATTAGAACGGAGCCCAACAACAAGACCGCTCTCAGGCACGAAACGAGTACAGCACTAGTCATCGGAGGTAGACACCCTCGATCTTATCACCCAGCGCTGCGCTCGTTAGTGTTGACTTTCGGTACTAGCGAACCCAGGGGCAAGGCTCGCAGGTCGGAATCGGGTTTTCGGCTTTGTTGGTCGTCCCCGCAGCGAAAAGCGAGAGGGCGAGAAAGGCGAGAATCGTGAGCTTTTTCATGATGTATTTTCCTTACCTGCTGTCTTTAGATAGTAATGTTAGTACTAGGGTATACGCCACCGGACCGTCATAGGGTGTTTATCTTAAATATTTTCTGAAAATAGAACACTAACCAAACCAATGATCTAAAGTGGACTGGGTCAGTCCACTTTAAAATTTCTGAGCGTTTAAAGTGATATAGAATCAAAGTTTGGAGCCCGCCGGTCGACACGGGTTCCTGGTTCCGCAGGTAAGGCTGCTGGGACGCAGTTCGGGAACCATGGGGATTAGGAGGCCATCTGGCGGGTTTCACCGCAAAACCGGGACCGGCTCGCGGACCGGCAGCGGAAGCGTGGCGGACAACGCTCTCGCGAATTCCGACCTACTTCGGCTGCCTCGCCTTTGTCTCGTCCCTGCGCGAGGCCCTCACCGGCCGGTATGCTCACCCGCCGCTGAGCCAGACCGTGGGTCGCGAAATCACCAACCGCACGTTATGCCACAGTCATCACGAGATCTTTTCCGAATGGCTGGGATTCACCTTGGCGCAGCAAAAAGCCGACCTTGATGAGTACTTGAAGGCGGTCGATTCCCCGCTGGAGCTGGTTCGCTACCGCCACATGGTGCCAGCTAGCGCCCATCAGGGAGAACGCCAACTCTACCTTACAGATTTGGAGACGCTGCTGGAGTTGCTCCGCTGCGAGCGCGGTGGCGCTTACTCTGTTCCAGAAGCATAGCCACCCCCGTCACCTGCCCAATCACGTCAATTTCTCTGACGGCATACAAACCCGGCTTCTGGTGGGAGGACGGATGCGGCTGCACCAGGATCTGGTCTTCGTACTGCGTACACCAGCCGCATCGATAGCCGTCCCGGTGCAATAAGAAATAAATCGGACGATCCGTCTCGCTGGTCCAACCATCGGTGGCAATGCGCCGTTTGCTCTCGTCGATCAGCACCAGCGAACCGGGACGCAGCACCGGGTACATCGACCAATCCTCCAGGCCGATAAAGCCGTAACGATGTTGCCGCAGATCCCAGCCGTTGAGAAAACTGAGGCCCGTTTTTCCCCAGCGCCGGATAATATGGCTGAGAAATGTAGTCGCATTCAAATCAATTTCAGCGTCTTCCGGTTGCGGCACGGTGAATGTGCCGGCGGGGTGGATCTGCACGGCGTGAGTTTCGTTGAGAGGCGTCATCAGCGACTCCGCGGGAAGCAGATCCAACGGCACGCCGTACCAGCCCAAAACCTCTTCCCAATTCAACCGGTAAATGGCGCACAGGGAAAACAGTCGGAAAATGGTGGGAACCGTTCCTTTGTTCTCGATATCGGCCAGACGGCTGAGCGCGATCGCAAACTCGTCGCTGGCACGCCGCTGCGCAAGCAGCTGGCTGGCCTTCTCCACGTCGCGGTAGGTGAGCTTCAACCGCTCACGAGCCCGCTTAAGTTTTTCGCCGGGGCGCTCCATGATATGATCCCGCTTGATGCCTGCCACGTTCTGCTCGCGTTTGGAATGGCGCGGCACACTGAGCGCAAATTATACCTTTCGGGCTGCAGCAGTGGCAAGGAAAATAGCGAATTTTGTTCTGCAAACGGAACAGAGACCAAAATGTCCACTAAAGTAATCGTCGGAATCTCGGGCGCCAGCGGCGCCATTTACGGCTGGCGCCTCCTGGAACGCCTGCGCGCCCACGGCGGCGTCGAACTCCACCTCATCCTGACCCGCTCGGGCGAAAAGACGCTTTTCCTCGAAACGGGCAAAACGGTTTCAGACCTTAAGACCCTATCGGATTTTTCTTATCCAATGGAAGATATTTCCTGCCGCCTGGCCAGCGGATCTTACCGCACCGACGCCATGGTCATCGCCCCCTGCTCTATCCACACGATGTCCGCGATCGCCAGCGGCATCAGTTCCAACCTGATGATCCGCGCCGCCGACGTGATTTTGAAAGAGAGGCGCAAATTGATTCTGATGGTGCGCGAAAGCCCGTTTCACGTGGGGCACTTGAGAAGTATGACGGCATTGGCGGAAATGGGCGCGATTATCGCCCCGCCGATACCCGGCTTTTATCACCACCCGCAAACCGTCGATGACCTGGTCGACAGCAGCGTGGACCGCGTCCTGGACCTTATCGGCCTGCCCGATCCGCGCGTCCGCCGGTGGGATGGGGTGACCCGGTGAGCGCCCACCGTCCGGTGATCTCGTTCCAGGGGGAGCGCGGCGCCTTCAGCCAGGAGGCCGCCCGCCAACTCTGCGGCCCCGATGTCGAAGTGCTTCCGTGTACGCGTTTTGAAGACATCTTCCGCTGCGTCAAGGACGGCCGCGCCGCCGGCGCCGTGGTGCCGATCGAAAACACGCTGGCCGGCAGCGTCCACGAGAACTATGACCACCTGGTGAACTTCGAATTGCCCATTGTGGCCGAAACCAGCGTGCGCATCGTACACAACCTGATCGCCCAAAAAGGCGTGAAGTTCTCCCAAATCAAACGCGTTTTTTCTCATCCCGTAGCATTAAACCAATGTCTGGATTTTTTTGCCAGGAACCCGCAAATTGAAAAAACTCCATTTTACGATACGGCCGGCAGCGTAAAGATGATTACGGAGGAAGGGCTGACGGACGCCGCCGCGATCGCCAGTTCGGTCGCCTCTGAAATCTACGGCGCCCACATTCTGCGGCGCTCTATTGAAAGCGACCGGCAGAATTTTACCCGGTTCTTTCTGTTGCGCACGCCCGATTACGCGTGCCGCCATCCTCTTCGCGTCGCCGCCAACACGCAGTGGAAGACCTCGCTGGTATTCAGTACTCGCAATATCCCGGGCTCCCTGTTCCGCGCCCTCAGCGCCTTCGCCCTGCGCGATCTGAACATGATGAAGATTGAATCCCGCCCACTTCGCGGCAAGCCCTGGGAGTACCTCTTCTACCTGGACTTCCTCGGACGCGCCGATTCCCCGGTCGCCGTGAACGCCCTCAATCACCTGCGCGAGATCGCCGACTTCCTGCGTATCCTGGGCTGCTACCCGAAGGGCGCCTAGCGGTCCGCGGCAAGCAGAATAGCGAGTATGCACGTCACCGTGAGGCAGCCAACGTAGGGGCGCGCTGTGCCCGAAAAAGCCGCCTGAAAGGCGGCTGCGGGCAAGATTGCCCGCCCCACAAAACCGTCACCCTAAGCCTGAGTGCGGGCCAGTACCTGGAGAGCCGCCCGGCAAAAGGCAGGCAGATCTTCGGGCTTGCGGCTGGTGACCAGATTTCGGTCCACCACTACTTCCGCGTCCACCCACTCGGCGCCGGCGTTGACGACATCGTCTTTGATGGCGAAGAAACTGGTTGCCTTGCGGCCCTTCAGCATGCCGCGGACGGAACACAGAACCCAGGGTCCGTGGCAGATGGAGGCCACCAGCTTGCCGGCCGCATCCATGTGTTGCACGAACTGGATGGCTTTCGGATAGCGGCGGATGTGGTCCGGCGCATACCCGCCCGGCACCACCACGCCATCGAAATCGGCAGCCTTGGCATCGTCATAGGATAGCTGGCATTTCACCGGATAGCCGAGCTTGCTGCCGTACGTCTCGCCGGCTTTCGCGCCAACGGCGACCACGGTGGCTCCGGCTTCCTGGAAACGGAACAACGGGTACCAGACTTCCATTTCCTCGTACAGTTGGTCCACAAGAATCGCGATCTTCTTTCCTGTTAGTTCCATGTGTCTATCGTAGCCCTTACGAGCGGCGCTTGGAGCGCTGGGACTCGCAGGGCATCCGCCGCGATTCACGGACGCATCGGCGGTTATCCCGGCGGCGCCTCCTGCACCGCATTCGCCTGCAACGTAGGTTATACTCAGGCCATAATGCAGGCGGCGCTCTCGGTATAAGAACCTCTGGCCCTAGCCCTGCCGATTAACAATGGAGCTGAACGATATGATGATTCGATTGTCTTCCCACAATGGCGCGGGCCTCCTGGCCTGCGCTGTCTTGGCCACTCTCGCACCCGCGCCAGCCTCGGCGCAGTTGTGGTCCTGGACCAAAGACCAAATGACGGAGTACACCAAGGCGTGGACGGGCGACCGCTTCCCCGATGGACGGCCCAAGGTTCCCGACGCCCTGTTGCAACGGGCACGCGATATGTCCAGCGAAGAAATCACCATCTCCGGCGGCGGCGGCCGTGGCGGCGGTGGCGGTGGCTACAGCCAGTATTCCGACGGTTGGATGGTGGTGCAACCTGGCAAGAAAATGGTCGGCCGCGCCTTCACCGTCCAGTTCATTCCGGCCCGCGCCGATCTGGACGCCGTGGTCACGGCCAAGGCGAAGGAAAAGGGCGTCCAGACGCTGAGTAACCAGTACGCCCTCGATATGCTGCAGCCCGGCGACGTCCTGGTGGTGGACCTCTTCGGCAAGAAAGAAGGCGGCACGCTTGTCGGCGACAATTTGTTTTACTACGTGATGAAGACCACCAAGAATGGCGGCATCGTTGTGGATGGCTCCATCCGCGACCTGGAAGGCATCGCCGAGATGGCTATGCCCGCCTACGTGCGGAGCGTGCATCCGAGTGCCATTGGGGGCGCCACCCTTTCCGGCATCAACATCCCGATTCGCATCGGCAATGTCACTGTGATGCCTGGCGACGTGGTGGTGGGCGATCGCGAAGGCATCTCCTTCATTCCGCCGCAAGCCCTGTCGGAGATCCTCGACCGCGCGGACACTCTCCACATCCACGACGAATGGACGCGCAAGAAATTCGACGAAGGCAAATACAAGTCGAGCGAGATTTACAGCGCCCCGAAAGACCCGGCCCTCCTGAAGGAATACCAGGAGTACCTGAAAAAGCGCCTCGACGAGATCCGCAAGAAGTAAGTAAGCCGTTGCTTTCCGGCAGGTCGTTTGGCGGGGCGGTGACGTGGACAGGTTGCTGCCCCTCCGCTCCCCAGTGCCGGACTTCCCTTCTCAAAACAATAAGGCGCGCCCCCCAGTTTGAAACCCCGGCCTCTCGGGGATCGCTGACGGAGCACCACCTTCCGAGCCTGCGGCGCCAGTCAAAAACCAAACTACCGCCTCCAGCTGTGAACCTTATTGGCAGTTGTGGTCTCTCCCGTCGCAAATTGGCACTTTGGAGACCGTGACATTTTGGCCACAGAGGCGTCCAACTTCACAGACAGGCTAGTTGGAACAGGTAAAAAAGACGTAGCGTAAGTTATGGCTCAGGATGCAGCCGGTACCGTAGGCGCCCGAGTGAGTCCACAAGTCGATTCATTGATTCGGGCCGCCCAGGCTGGCGACCAGGACGCTTTCGAACAGTTGGTGCGCACATACGACCAAAGTGTGCTCAGATTAGCCATGAACCTTCTGCGCTCTGCGGAGGATTCGCGCGACGTCTACCAGGAGGCGTTTCTCAGGGTCTACCGGAACCTGCACGCGTTCCGCTTCGATTGCAGCTTCCACACCTGGTTGTACCGGATTGTGACGAATATTTGTTTGGATCAGTTGCGTAAAAGGAAGGTCCGCAAGGAGGAGTCCCCGACCATCGAAACCCGCGAGGGACCAATGGACCGGATGGACACCTTTGAAGAGGAAGCCGCGCACGCGGACCCGGAGCGCAGCTTATGGAACCGGCAATTGAAGCAGCGGATTGAAAGCGCGCTGGAAGATCTGACGCCGCGCGAACGCCTGGTTTTCGAGATGAGGCACTACGAGGGCCTGCGTTTGAGGAACATCGGCGAAGCACTGGGCACCACGGAAGAGGCCGCCAAGAATTGCCTATTCCGCGCTACCCGGAAAATGCGCGCCGTGTTGGGAGATTTCACATGACTTGCGACTCGATTCTAAAACTCATTCCTCTTTACTATTACGGCGAACTCACGGCGGACGAGGAAGAACGCGTCGAAGAGCACACGCACGGGTGTCCCGCCTGTACGCGCGAGTTGGTGCAGCAGCGGGCCTTGGCGGCGGCGCTGGATAAGCGGCGGATGGTGGCGGCGCCGATGCTCCTGGAAGACTGCCGGAGCGACCTCATAGCTGCGATTCAGGGCGGCGCCCCGCGCGTCGCGCCCGCGGTGATGGGCCCATGGCGGCTCTTTCTGAACGCCATGGCGGCATCGTGGAGTGGCGTCGGCCGGCTGCGCGGGCCGGTGGGCGCGCTGGCCCTGATCGCCATCGGATTCTTCGCTGCCCGCCTGACCGACACTACCGCGCCATCCGGGACCGATGACGTGTATTCCACGGTCCGCTCAGTGCAGCCGGATAACGCCGGCGGGGTCGCCATCTCCTTGGATGAGACGCGCCGCAAGGTGGTCCAGGGCCGCATGGACAACGCCAATATCCAGCGCCTCCTGCTGGCCGCGGCCCACGAAGACAACCCGGCGGTGCGTGTGGAATCGGTAGATCTGCTGCGCAGCCAGTCCGGGTCCACCGAGGTGCGCGACGCACTGCTCAACGTGCTGTCGCAGGACACCAACGCCGGCGTGCGGCTGAAGGCTTTGGGAGGTCTCAAACCGCTGGCCGGCGACGCCGAAGTCCGCAAGACGCTGCGGCGCGTGCTGCTGGCGGACGATAACGTTGCCGTGCGCCTGCTGGTGATCGACCTGCTGGTGGCCAATCGCGACGACAATATGGTGGGCATGATGCAGGGTTTGGTGCAGAAGGAAAACAACAATTCGGTGCGCCTCAAATTGGAGAAAGCGCTTAAGGACATGAATGCGTCGATCGGTACATTTTAGGGCCGAGGCAATCCTGCTGCTGCTGCCGATGGTGGCCGTGCCGCAACCAACCGGCATGGTCCGCGAGGGCGACCGTTTTGTGCGCATTTTCTCCGGCAACGCGCCGGCCGGGCACCGCCTGCGGATCAATGCCCACGGGCCGGTCAGCGTGCAGGCGGGCGCGGCCAACGTCATCTCTTACACGGTCCGCCTGAGCGTCCGCGCGCACACCGAGGCCGAAGCGCGCAACGTTATGCAGCGCTACAACGTGCGGGTGGCGCCGCAGGGCGAGTGGGTCGTGCTCACGGCGCCCGGCGGTCCAGTGATCTCGATGGTCGCCGTGATAGCGCCCCGTCTGGACCACGTGGTGGTCTCCACTTCGGATGGCGCGGTGGAAGCCAGCGGCATCGCGGGATCTCTGGATGTCGATACCGGCGCCGGGGAAGTGACGGCGGACCGAATCGGCGGCCATTGCAGGCTGGTCACCGGCGGCGGCGATATCCGGGTGGGGACGGTGGGTGGGGCGCTGCGCTGTTCGAGCGGGGCGGGGAGGATCCAAGTCGGCACTGTGCGCGGAGCCGCCGTACTGGAAACCGCGGGCGGGGACATCACCGCGGCGGACGTCGGCGGTACGGTGCGGGCCGAAACCGGCGGCGGCGGGATTCACATTATCAAAGCGGGCGGCGCGGTGACTGCGGGGACCGGCGGAGGCCAGATCGTGGTGGACATGGCGGACGGCATCGTCACCGCCCGCAATATGGCGGGACCGGTAAAGGTGGGAGCGGCTTGGGGCGTGCAGTGCGAATCCGGCTCGGGTGGCATCAACGTGAGTAACATCACGGGCGGAATGCGGGTATCCACAGCGTTGGGCAACATTATGGCGAGCTTGCTGGGGGGGAAACTGGCGGATTCTTTGCTGGCCACCGGCAATGGTGACATCACGGTATTTATTCCGTCTAACGTAGGGGTGAACATTCGTGCACAAAACGATCTGGCGGACTCCATGAGGCGAATCGCGGTGGATTTTCCCGGGGTGCGGGTTCGCCGGCAGGGACGCCTGATCGTTGCGGAAGGCCCGGTGAACGGCGGGGGACCGCTGCTTCAGATCTCCGCCACGGTAGGCACCATTTTTATTAGAAAACAACAGTCGAGGTAGAGCCATGAAAACCAGTTTGGGAATTGTATTCGTTGCGGCGGCAAGCTTTGTCTCTTCCTCGGTATTTGCGCAGCAGGTCGTGATACCGCGCGCGCGCAAAGCGCAAGGCTATGTCGTGGAGAAGGCGGGCGGTGGCTATCTGGGAATCGGCGGGTTGGACATCAGCCCCGAACGCGCCAAGGCTTTGAATTTGAAGGAAGAGCGCGGCGTGGAAGTTTCCAGCCTGGCCGGAGAGGGTCCGGCGGCCAAAGCCGGCATCAAGGATGGCGACGTAGTGCTGGAATTCAACGGCCAGCCGGTGCAGGGCACCGCGCAGTTTCAGCGCCTGGTGCGCGAGACCCCGATGGGGCGTCAGGTGAAGATCACGGTGTGGCGCGGCGGCGCGGCGCAGAGCGTCACGGCGATTGTCGGCGAGAACAAGCAGACCAGTGTCATCACGCCGGGGGATGGCTCGTGGAACTTCTCCATGCCCAACATTCCGGCGATGCCGAACATTGAAATGCCGCATCTCCAGATGTCGGCGCAGAACCCGATACTGGGCATCGTGGGCGAGCCGCTGGGGCAGGAAGATCAGCTCGCCGACTTTTTCGGCGTACCGGACGGGGTCCTGGTGCGCTCGGTGAAAAAGGGCTCTGCCGCCGAAAAGGCGGGGATCAAGGCAGGCGACGTGATCACCAAAGTCGACGATTCCAAGGTCACCAGCAGCACCGAGATCACTCGCGTCCTGCGCGGCTTGAAGTCCAAGAAGACTTTCGGAGTAACCGTCATGCGCAATAGGAAAGAGATGCCGCTCACTGTGACCACGGCATCGACCGGCAGCACGATCCGCGCCGGGTTGACGGAAGTGAACTGCTGAGAACTTGTGGGGCGGCCGCACAAGCCGACGGGGGCGTCGGCTGCGGACCGGGGGGTCCGCCCTACAGCTTCTTGCCGAGGATGGCGTAGTCCAAACCGCCAAAGAACGCCTGCCGGAAATCCTCGGGCAGACTCTGCACCGAAGGCATAGAATCCGCCGCGGGCGAGAGCTTGCGCACTTCGATATTTCCCACCCCGAATTCCTCCAGATAGAACGCCAGCAAGGGGTGCGGCACCGGCCGCCGATGTGTGGGATCCAGGTAGAAGTGCGTGGCGAAGATGGCCAGGCATTCCGGGTTGGGCGTCTCGATGGCGAGCGCGCCGTTGCGCTGCAACCGGCTGGCGCACAAACGGATCATCTCCGGCAGGCGTTCCGGCGGCAGATGCTCCACCACCTGCGAACAGAAGATGCCGTCCAGCGAGGCTTCGGGCAGGTTTTCCAGATACACGAAGAGGTCCGCGACTTCGGCATCGAGGGTTTTGTGGCGGCAGGTGGCCACCGATTCCTGGCTGAGATCGATGCCTTTGGCGGGGATGCCGGCGGCCCGCATCATCTCCAGGAATTCGCCGCGGCCGCAGCCGATATCGAGCACGTTGCGGCAGGCGCGGAAGTACGGCAGATAGAACTGCTGGCCCGCCTTGACGTATTCCTCAGTGCCGCGGAAGCGCTCCGCAAAGCGGCCGTAGTCAAACCCCAACGGAGGGGCAGCGCCGGCTTCGTGGCGCGGGGTATCTGCCAGGGATGCTCCGCTGATTGCCGCCCTCTGGCGGAGGGTTTTCAACTCGGAGTAGATCAGACGCTCATAGTCCAGGCGGATGCGCTCCAGATCGGCCCACAGGCGCTGCTGTATATCGAGCGAGAAGCGCTCCAGGGCGCCGGTGAACGCGCTGTGCTGGCCATGCACGGCGTCGCGCAAGGCGTCGCGATAGTTGGCGTCCATCAGGGTGGCGCGATGCTGGAAGCCGGCCTGCAAATCCGCCACAGAGCGCAGGAATTGCACTTCGTTCTGTTGCAGCTTGTGCTCCCACTCGCTCCGCCAGTCGGCCCAGTGACTGCGGATGTCCTTCAACTCCTCGGCGACCTTCATGCGATTCCCCATGGCCACCAGCGCGCGGTTGAAATCGGCCATCGATTCGAGCGCCGCGTCGATGCATGCCATCGACTTGCGGTTGAACTCCACCTGCTCGCGCACGTGCCAATCCAGCAGGCGCGAAACCAGGCGCTTCCACGCCTGCACCAGGGAATTGACCACGCCGCCGGAGCGCGGGTTGACGGTGCCGATGGCAGCCACTTTGCCGAACGCGGCATCGCGCGCGTGAGCCAGCGGCATCAGGTCTGGCAAGGCGATTTCCACGCCGCCCGCGGCGCTCTCCGGATTGCGCGCGCGCACCCTGTCGCGGACCTCGTGCAGCAGGGCGATTAGTTCAGCGCTTTCCACGGGGAGCCCTCCGGGGTGCCCTCTGTGCCGCCTTCCGGGTTGGGTTCCAGGTGGCCGTCACCAGCGTGCTCAAGCCCCCGCGCGGCGTGAAATCGCCGATCACGGTGGCGCTCACCGGCTTGGTTGCCGCCACCACATCCCGCAGCACCCGGTTGACCACGTTCTCCTGAAAAATCCCCAGATTGCGGTACGCCAGCAGGTACATCTTGTACGATTTCAGCTCCAAGCACAGCTTGTCCGGAACGTAGCGCAGCACCAACTTGCCGAAATCCGGCAGCCCGGTTTTGGGGCACACGCTGCTGAACTCCGGCAGGATGATGTCGATTTCGTAATCGCGAAACTGGTTGGGCCAGGTCTCGATCGCGGGCAGCGCGGCATCCAGGCCGCCGCAGGCGTGTTCGTCGGTATAGGCACGTTTCATGCTAAGGCTTTCGAAAGCAGATCCAGGAACAGGCCGACATCGGCCACAATTCCCACCGCCTGGCCGGTGCCGCGGTCGCTGACCTTAGTCGCCACCGCCGGGTTGATATCCACGCACACGATTTTTACCCAGCTCGGCAGCATATTGCCGGTGGCGATGGAGTGCAGCATTGAGCCCAGGCAGATCACCAGGCCGGCGCCTTTGAGCTGCGCCGCGTACGCATCCTGGGCGGCGTTCATGTCGGTGATGGTGTCGGGCAAGGGGCCGTCGTCACGCAGGCTGCCGGCCAGCACGAACGGAATGCCCGCCTTCACGCATTCGTAAAGAATCCCCTGGGTCAGGCGTCCGCTTTCCACCGCCTGCCGCACGCTCCCGGCGCGATTGATGGCATTGATGGCGCGCATGTGGTTGCGATGCCCGTGCTCTTCCTGCCGGCCGTCGCTCAACCGCACGCCCAGCGAAGTACCGAGCAGCGCCGCCTCCACATCGTGGACGCCCAGCGCGTTGCCGCTCAGTACGCCGTGCACCCAGCCGCCCCGAATCAGCGACGCGAGGCCCGCCACCCCACCGGTGTGTACCACCACCGGCCCCGCTACCACCAGCACCTTCAGCTTCTGCTCCACCGCGTGCCGCACCAACGCCGCCGTCTGCCGCACCGCGGTCTCCACCTGGCGCTCCGAAGAGATGCCGTTGGACATGAACGCGAACGAGAGGCGGTCGCGCTCTTTCGATTCCGGAGTCACGCGGATGCCGCGCAGCCCCACCACAATTCTGTCGCCAGAGAGCAAGTCGCGCAGCCGGCGGCAGTACGCGCGCCCATCGGCCACCACCACCATGGCGTCCATTCGCTGATTCTCTACTTCGATCCACTGTTGGTGGTTTCGCACGTGGGTCCGGTGATTGGTGGTGGAGTAGAAATCCTCCGGCGCGCACCGGTCGCGCTCCACCGCCGCCAGATGGGCATCGCTGGAATCTGCTGGCGCGCACCCCAGGCTCAGCAACTCGTGGAGCAAGCGGTCGAGCGATACCTCGTCCGGCGTCTCCACTTTGAGTCTCAGATAGGACGGTTCGCTGTTGGTCTTGCCGATGCGGAACTGCTCCACCTCGAACCGGCCGCGGTAC